>JAHECB010000082.1:2000-17276 GCA_024641925.1 Betaproteobacteria bacterium | reverse complement strand
CTGCGCCCTGGTGGCTTCTGGCGCATGTACCGGCATCCTGATCCCGCCGTCGATCGCCTACATCATCATCGGCCTGGTGCTGGGGGTGTCGGCGTCCACGCTGTTCCTCGCGGCCTTTGTGCCCGGGGTCATCGTGTTGCTGTCGGTGATGATCACGAATGCCGTGCTCAACCGCATCCATGGCTACGAACAGTCGCTGGGCCAATTTTCCTTCAGCCGCTGGCTGCAGGCCTTGTGGGAAGCCAAGTGGGGCCTGAGCATTCCCGTCATCATCCTGGGCGGCATCTACTCGGGTGTGTTCACACCCACCGAATCGGCCGCCATCGCCGTGACCGTGGCGGTGCTGGTAGGGCTGGCGCAGAAAGAAATCACGCTGGCGGACTTCCCGGCACACCCGCGCCGACGTGCCATGCTGGGCACGTCGGCGCGGGTGTGCGGCGTGGTGCTGCCCATCATCGCCGTGGCGCTGCTGTTTGGCCAGGCACTGACGGTGCTGGACGTGCCGCAGAAGTTTGTCGCGTTCGTCATGAGCTTCGGCACCGGCCGCACCGAGATCGTGCTGCTGCTGCTGGTGATCTGGATCATTTCGGGCATGTTCATGGAAACCGGCCCCAACATCGTCGTCCTGTCCCCGCTGCTGTGGCCGCTGGCGGACGCCGTGGGCATGAACCAGGTGCACTTCTGCATCTTCATGATCACCACGCTGGGGCTGGGCTTCATCACACCGCCCTTTGGCCTGAACCTTTTTGTGATGTCGGGCCTGACCCGAGTCCCCATCACCGCCATTGCACTGCGGGCCTTGCCCTTTGCGGTCGTGATGGTGGCGGTGGCCGCGCTGATCGGCTTCGTGCCGGCGCTTTCAACCTTCCTGCTCAACTAGAGGACTACCCACCATGGCAACCCATTACCTGAAGCGGGCCAGCAAGACGCCCGAAACCGAAACCGCCACGGCCCAGAAAGTCGTGACCGAAATGCTGGCCGCCATCGACGCCGGCGGCGAACAGGCCGTACGCGACTACGCCAAGAAGCTGGACAGCTGGAGCGGCGACATCATCATGAGCGAAGCCGCCATCGCTGCTGCCGTGCGCGACGTGCCCGATCAGATCAAGCGCGACATCGACTTTGCAGCCAAGCAGGTGTTTGACTTCGCCACGGCGCAGCGCAAGTCGCTGCTGGAGTTTTCGCAAGAACTGCACCCGGGCGTGACCGCCGGACAGCGTGTACTGCCCGTGAACGTGGTGGGCTGTTACGCACCGGCCGGCCGCTACGCACACATTGCGTCCGCCTACATGACGGTGGCCACCGCCAAGGCGGCGGGCGTCAAAACCGTGGTGGCCTGTTCGTCGCCTTTCCGCGGCGGCGGCATGCACCCGTATGTGCTGTATGCCTTCAAGGCCGCGGGCGCCGACGTCATCATGACGCTGGGCGGCGTGCAAGCCATTGCCACCCTGGCCAGCGGTCTGTTCACCGGCAAGCCGGCCGACGTGGTGGTGGGCCCGGGCAACAAGTTTGTGGCCGAAGCCAAGCGCACGCTGTTTGGCAAGGTGGGCATCGACGTGTTTGCCGGCCCTTCTGAAGTGGCGGTAATTGCCGACGACAGTGCCGACCCCGCCATCGTCGCCAGCGACCTGGTGGGCCAGGCCGAACACGGCCACGAATCGCCGGCCTGGCTGTTCACCACCAGCAAGGTGCTGGCCGAAGAAGTGATGCGGCTGATCCCGCCCCTGATCGAAGCCTTGCCGCCCACCGCCCGCGACGCCGCCGGTTCGGCCTGGCGCGACTATGGCGAGGTCATCGTCTGCGACACCCGCGAAGAAGTGGCGGCCGTGTCCGACCAGTACGCCAGCGAACACCTGGAGGTGCACGCCCGCGACCTGGACTGGTGGCTGGCCACACTCACCTGCTACGGCAGCCTGTTTCTGGGTGAAGAGACCACGGTGGCCTATGGCGACAAGGCCAGCGGCCCCAACCATGTGCTGCCCACCAAGGGCGCGGCGCGTTATTCGGGCGGCCTGTCGGTGCACAAGTTCATGAAGACCCTGACCTGGCAGCGCATGACGCGCGAAGCGGCCCGCGACATCGGCGAGGTCACGGCCCGCATCTCGCGCCTGGAAGGCATGGAAGCGCACGCCCGCACAGCGGATGACCGGCTGGCCAAGTACTACCCGGGTCAGAAGTTCGACCTGGGCGAAGGGGTGAAGGTTTAATGCGTGGCGGCTGACCGACCCGCCGCTGCCCTGTTCGACCTGCACGGCAAACAGGCCGTCATCACGGGCGGCAACGCCGGCATCGGCGAGGCCCTGGCCACGGCCCTGGGCCACGCCGGTGCATCGGTGCTGCTGGTGGCGCGCCGTGAAGCCGAGTTGCAGGCCGCTGTTCAACGCCTGAAGGCGCTGGGCATCCAGGCCACCTATCTAGCGCTGGACCTGGGCAACACCAACACACAGCCCGAAGCCGGCCAACAGATCCTGCGCCAGTGCCCGCAGGTGGACATCCTGGTCAATGCCGCCGGTGTCAACCTGCGCCAGCACTATGCCGAAGTCACGCCCGAAAGCTGGAGCCTGCAGCTGGCCTTGCACCTCGGCGCGCCGTTTTTCCTGACCCAGGCGCTGGCTCCCGGCATGGCGCAGCGGGGCTGGGGGCGTGTCATCAACATCGCGTCATTGCAAAGCTACCGTGCCTTTGCCAACAGCGCACCTTATGGCGCTGGCAAGGGCGGCGTGGTGCAGCTCACGCGTGCCATCGCCCAGGCCTGGTCGGGCCAGGGGATTACCTGCAACGCCATCGGGCCGGGGTTTTTCCCAACTGACCTGACCGCGCCGGTTTTTGCCAACCCCGAGCTGGCCACGTTGCACGCCGGCCGCACCGC
Organism: Betaproteobacteria bacterium; assembly: GCA_024641925.1. GTDB lineage: Bacteria > Pseudomonadota > Gammaproteobacteria > Burkholderiales > Burkholderiaceae_C > Rubrivivax. The sequence goes on along the minus strand of JAHECB010000082.1, from coordinate 14,407 downwards.
CGTGGGCCGCAACGGCCGGTTGCAGGACCTGTGGGGCGCGGCCATCTTTTTGGCCAGCGATGCCAGCGCCTACATCACCGGCCAGACCCTGATGGTCGACGGCGGCTACACCGCCGGCTGAACGCCGCAACAGAGAGAAATCCCATGAAAGCACTGGTCTACACCAACCCCAACGAAGTGCAGTTGCACGACCGCCCCGACCCGGTCCTGGCCGACGGCGAAGTGGTGCTGCGCATCGATGCCGCCGGCATCTGCGGCTCGGACATGCACGCCTACCATGGCCATGATCCGCGCCGCAAACCCGGGCTGGTGCTGGGCCACGAGTTTGCCGCCACGGTGGCGCAGTCGGCCACCGACCGCTGGCGCGTGGGCCAGCGTGTCACCGGCAACCCGCTGATCACCTGCGGGCATTGCGAGTTCTGCCTGCAGGGCCGCGACAACCTGTGCAGCAACCGCACCATGGTGGGCATGCAAAGGCCGGGCGCATTTGCGCAGGCCATGAGCATTCCCGGCAGCTGCCTGATCGCCTTGCCTGACAGCCTGTCGGCCACCGCGGCGGCGCTGACCGAACCCGCCGCCACGGCGCTGCACGCCATCAACCTGTCGATGAAAAGCCTGGTGCGCCCGCTGCCGGAATGCCGTGTGCTGGTTCTGGGCGGTGGGGCCATCGGCATGCTCGCCGCGCTGCTGCTGCGCCACTACGGCGTGGACCAGCTGGACGTGGCCGAGGTGCACGAAGGCCGCCGCGCGTCGCTGCGTGAACACGCCCGCTGCACCACCTTTGACCCGCGCCAGACACCCGCGCCTGAAAGTGCCTTCGACTACGTGATTGACGCCGTGGGCAGCGTGGTCACGCGCAAGACCGCCATCGCGGCGGTCAAGCCGGGTGGGGTGGTCATGCACATCGGCTTGCAGGACTGGGACAGCGAGATCGACATGCGGCGTCTGACGCTGGCCGAGATCACGCTGCTGGGCACCTACACCTACAGCATGGCCGACCTGAAAGCCACCGTGGCGGCCTTGGACCGTGGTGTGTTCGGCAACCTGTCGTGGGTGCTGCGCCGGCCGCTGTCGCAAGGTGCACAGGCGTTTGACGACCTGCACAACGGCCGCACCGCTTCGGCCAAAGTGGTGCTGGAGCCGGAACATGCTTGACCGCGCAGGCCCTTCGGGGCCACGCCAGACCGGGCTTGCCTGAAAGACCCACGACCGCCTGACCGGCCGCCCATGCAAGCCATCCACTTCCCGGGCCAGCAGGCCATTGAACTGGTGACACGCCCCTGGCCGGTACCGGCTGCGGGTGAGGTGCTGCTGCGTGTGCAGCGCACAGCGCTGTGCGGCAGCGACAGCAAACTCTGGCACCGCGGCAGTGAACATGTGCCGGGCCACGAAATCTTTGGCGTTGTTGACCAACCCGGCCACGCGCTGCACGGCGTGCGCTGCTGCGTGTTCATGCCGGTGTTCTGCGGGCACTGCGCCTGTTGCAGCCGGGGTGACACCCACCTGTGCCTGACCGAATCGGTGCTGTTGGGCTGGAACCGACCCGGCGGGTATGCCCAGGCACTGGCCGTGCCTGAACAATGCCTGATGCCGGTGCCCGACGACATCGACGACGACCTGGCGCCGCTGTTGCTGGACACCATTGGCACGGCAGCGCATGGCCTGCGCACCGTGTTGCCGCTGGTGCCGCCGGACCAGAGCGATGTGCTGATCCTGGGCGCCGGCCCGGTGGGCCTGGGCGCTTTGGTGGCGGCGCAGGAACTGGGCTGGCGCCGCATCTGGATGGCCGACCCACGACCCTCGCGCCTGGCGCTGGCGCAGACCCTGGGCGCCCAGCTGCACCCGGTGGGTGACCTGTCGCGGCGCTTTCACCTGGTGGTGGAATCCAGCGGTGCACACGCCGCCCGCAACCAGGGCCTGACCATCGTCTGGCCCCGTGGTGTGGTGTTGTTGCTGGGTGAAAACGACGCACCCTGGACCATCGAAGAAACCAAGCCCATCCGGCGCAAGGACTTCTACATGGTGCGTTCGTTCTACTTCCCCAAGAGCGACTTTGCACACAACCTGAAGCTGCTGCGCCGCCGCGCCAGCGACTACCGGCGCCTGGTCGACCAGCGCTTCACGCTGGACCAGTTTGCCGACGCCTTTCCCCGGTTTTCAGCGGGCGAGTTGGTCAAACCCTTGCTGGCCCCGGGTGGCTGAACAACACAAGCCTGTGCGTGTGCTGGGGGTCGGGCACATCGCCATCGACCACCATTTCAGCGTGGCCCAGCCGCCCGCCGCGGGCCTGAAAAATCCGGCCAGTGCTTACCGGCAGTTGGTGGGCGGCATGACGGCCAACGCGCTGGTGGCAGCGGCCCGGCTGGGCGCGCAGACTGCACTGCTGTCCCCCGTGGGCGACGACGCGGCTGCCGACGTCTTTGCGGCGCACCTGCAGCGCGAGGGCGTGGATGCCGCGGGTCTGCACCGCGTGGCCGGTGCACAGAGCTCCATTTCGGCCGTGATCGTTGATGCCCAGGGCGAGCGCCTGATCGTCAACCACCGCGGCAATGCACTGACGCGCGCACCGGCGCTGGATGCCGCCACGCTGGCTGCGGCACTGCGTGGCACGCAGGCGCTGCTGACCGACCCCCGCTGCGTGTTCTGGGCCGAGGCCGCGTTGCGGGCCGCGCGTGCCCAGGGTGTGCTGTCGGTGCTGGACGCCGACAGTTCGCCCCGCGAGGACCTGACGCGCCTGGTGGGTCTGGCGCACTGGGTGGTGTTTTCAACGCCGGGCCTGGCCGCTTTTTCCGACGACGACCCGGCTTCAGCGCTGGCCGCGGCACTGGCCGCCGGCGCCCAGGTGGCGGTGGTGACCCGCGGTGCACAAGGCCTGCAATGGCAACGCCGCGACCAGCCCCTGTGCCATCTGGCGGCTGAAGTGGTGTCGCCGGTGCTGGACACCACGGCTGCCGGTGATGTGTTCCACGGCGCCCTGGCTGTGGCCCTGGCCGAGGGCCAGCCCGACGAGTCCGCACTGCACTTTGCGGCCGCTGCGGCAGCGCTGAAATGCCAACACGCCGACGCGGTGCTGGGTGCGCCCCGCCGCGCCGAATTGAACCGTTATCTTGAACTGCAAGGGCACTGCTCGCCATGACGTCCAACACCCCAACGCCCACCTGGCCGCTGCAACGATTTGGCAAACACTGGGGCTTGCGCCGCCTGGCCGACGACCAGGGTCTGTTTTCCATGGTGGCCATCGATCAGCGACCGCCCATCGTCCAGTGTGTGGCGCGTGCACGTGGCATTGCGCCACAGGCCGTGGCCTTTGACGACATCGTGCAGGTCAAGGGCTTGCTGGCGCAGGCGCTGGCGCCGCATGCCAGCGCCATGCTGGTGGACCCCGACTTTGGCCTGCCTGCTGCCGCGCCCTTCTTGCAGCCCGGCCGCGGTCTGCTGCTGACCCTGGAAGAGCACCGCTATGACGACCGCCCCGACGGCCGCTTATCGCGTGTGATTCCCAACTGGTCGGTGGCGCAGATCCGCCGCCTGGGCGCCGACGCCGTCAAGCTGCTGGCCTGGTACCGGCCCGACGCCAGTGAGGCCGTGCGCCAGCAACAGCAGGACTTTGTGCGCAGCGTGGGCCAGGCCTGCGCCGAGCACGACATCGCCTTCATCTTTGAACTGCTGGTCTACCCCTTTGCAGCCCAGCCGGGTGAGCCGGCCAACTACGACGAAGACGCGGCCAAGCAGCCGCAACTGGTGATCGACAGCGTGCGCGACTTTGCCCACCCGTCGTTTGGCATTGACCTGTTCAAGCTGGAAAGCCCGGTCCCCATGGCCGCGCTGCCGGCCCCCGACAGGGCCGACGCGGCGCGGGAACAGCAGGTCTACGACGCCATGGGCCAGGCCTGCGGCGGCACCCCGTGGGTGATGCTGTCGGCAGGCGGTTCGCAGCGCAGTTTTGAACACGCCATCACCTATGCCTGCCGCGCCGGCGCTTCGGGTTTTCTGGCCGGGCGTGCCGTGTGGTGGGACGCGCTGGCGGCCTACCCCGATGCCGGCGCGGTGGCGTTGGCGCTGCAGGCGCAGGCGGTGCCGTATCTGCTGGGCTTGCGTGATCTGGTCGCGCGCGAGGCCAAGCCGTGGCGGGCCGATGTATCGTTTGAACGCATCACCGCCGAAGGCCAGGTGTGCCAGGCGCGCGGCGCTGTTGCCGATTTGAAGGTCTGACCGGCGCGGCCTGATGGGCGGGACGGCGCCGCTCCGACCAGGTGGGTATGCTCGGGCATCATGATCCGCCGGACGTCCTGCCCATGAACCCCACGCAATGGAAGCTGGCTGTCATTGGCGCAGGCCCCGTTGGCCTGGCGCTGGCGCTGCATGCCGCGCGCCAGCTGCCCCATGCGCACATCACGGTTTTTGACGCGCGCGCGGCCGATGCCGATGTGGCTGCCGACCCGCGCACCTTGGCGCTGTCGCTGGGCAGTGTCCAGTTCCTGCAGCAGTTGCAGGCCTGGCCGGCGGCGTCGGCGCAGCCCATCCTTCAGGTGCATGTCTCGCAGGCGCCGCCCACGTTGATGGGGCCGGTGGCGGCCTTGCTGGGGGCGCCCGAGCTGTGCTTGCGGGCCCAGGACCTGGCCGTGCCGCAATTGGGGGCCGTGCTCAGCTACGGTGCCCTGCTCGCGCCGTTGCAGCAGGCCTGGATGGCCATGGCCGCGCAGCAACCGCATCGGCTGCACCTGCGCCTGGGCACGCCGGTGGGGGCGGTCAAGAACCTGCCCGATGGGGTGGAGCTGGATGCCGACATCGCCGAAGCCTTTGACGCCGCGGTGGTGGCCGAAGGGGGCGTGTTTGGCCAACAGGTGCGCAAGGCCGTCACCAGCGACTACGGCCAGACGGCCTGGGTCGGCACCGTCGACATCCAGGCCACGGCGGCACAACCCCCGGGTCAGGCCTTTGAGCGCTTCACCCGCCACGGCCCGGTGGCACTGCTGCCGCTGCCGTCCCTGCCTTCTGCACCCGACGGCGTGCGCCGCGCAGCCCTGGTCTGGTGTGTGCCCAGCGCCGACGACCCGGTGGCCGGCTTGTCCGACAACCAGCGCCTGGCGGTGTTGCGCACCCTGGTGCCGCCACAAGCCGGGCTGCTGCAAGGCATCTCGCCACTGAAATCGTTTGCGCTGGGCCTGAATGCCGAACGCACGCTGGTTGAAGGGCGGCTGGTGCGCATCGGCAATGCCGCACAAACCCTGCACCCTGTCGCTGGCCAGGGCCTGAACCTGGGCCTGCGCGACGCGCACGAACTGGTGTCAGTGCTGCGCCGGCATCCGGACCTGGACACCGCTCTGGCCCGTGCCAGTTGGGCACGCGCTGCCGACCGTTGGGCCACCATCGCCACCACGGACTTCCTGGCCCGCAGCTTCACCTGGAAGCTGCCGGGTGCCGCCACGGCGCGGGGTCTGGGGCTGGCCGCGTTGCACGCGGCGCCGCCGCTGCAGCGCTGGCTGGCGCGGCGCCTGATGTTCGGCAGCCGGTAGACGGCACGCGGTTGCGGCCAGCCTGCTACAAACCTCGTTTGTTCACCACCTTCAAGGCCTCGCGCAACGTCAGGGGCGACAGCCGCCGGTGGTATGCCGCGCAGAAAGCCTTGACCTCTTCGGGCGCCGCATAGCTGCGTTCACGCAAGGCCCAGCCCATGCCCTTGCGAATGAAAAACTCTCCGGCCAGCGGACTGGGTGTCATTGACGGCAGGATGCAGTCGTAAAGCAGCGCGGCGTCAAAGCTGTCCGCCTTCAAGCCCCGCTGACACAACATGGCGGCACGTCGAAACCACAGGTCGGGGTCGGTGGCCCATTGCCGCAGCAGCGGTTTCAGTTCGGCCGGGTGGCGTTGCAGCAGCAGCCCCAGCGACTCGCCCGAAAGCTCGTCGTTGTGGTCCCACCAGGGGCCGGTCTTGATGAACTCCTGCAGCACCGGCAGCAGCCACAGCCCGATCAGGCGCTGCGCGGGCTGCAGGCGCAGCAGGTCCAACGCGGCGTAACGCTGTTCGCGGTGCGTGGCGTCGCGCCACAGCAGCAGCAGCGCGTCGCGCAGCATGTCTGCGTCGGTGACCGGGTACAGGGCCGCCGCGGTCTTCACCAGTTGCCGCCGCTGTGGCGCGGCCACGCCATGGAAGGGCAGGGCCGACTTCATGTAGGCCTGCATGGTGCCGGCCTGCCCGGGGTTGCCGTGGTCCTGCAGCGCGGCGCGCAGCGCCTGCGCCAAGGCCGCCGAAGCCGACACCCTGCGGCAGCCTACAGCCGGCGGTGCTGCAGTGCCGGCAGTTGCCTGCGCACCTGCGCCAGACGCTCGGCCGTGGTGTCGGCGATGACAAATCCTTCACCTTCGGGCAGCACGTCCAGCACCGCACCCCAGGGGTCGATGACCATGCTGTGGCCCCAGGTGCGCCGGCCATTGGCGTGTTTGCCGCCTTGTGCCGAAGCCAGCACGTAACACTGGTTTTCGACCGCGCGGGCGCGCAGCAGCAGTTCCCAGTGTTTTTCGCCCGTGGTGTAGGTGAAGGCGGCGGGCACACACAGCAGGTCGCAAGGTGGGCTCATCAGGGCGCGGTACAGCTCGGGAAAACGCAGGTCGTAGCAGACACTGAGCCCAACCCGGAAACGTTCGGTGCCGGCCTGGGCCTCAAAGGCCACCGGCTGGCTGCCGGCCTGCAAGGTGTTGCCCTCGTCATACCGTTCGCGGCCGTTGTCGTAGGCAAACAGGTGCACCTTGTCATAGTGCGTGGCTTGTTGGCCGCTGGGGGCAAACACGCAGCAGCGGTTCAGGGCCTGGCTGGGGCTGTAGCGTATGGGCAGCGTGCCGCCCACCAGCCACAAGCCGTGCTGGCGTGCCAGGTCGGACAAAAACCGCTGGATGGGCCCGTCGCCGGGGGCTTCGGCCAAGGCCAGCTTGTCGGTGTCCTGCTGCCCCAGCACGCAGAAGTATTCGGGCAGCAGCACCAGCTGCGCCCCTGCGGCGGCGGCCTGGCCCACCCAATGCGCGGCGGTTTTTGCATTCAGGTCCCAGTGCGGGGCGGAAATCATCTGCACGGCGGCGATCTTCATGGCCTTCATTTTGCGCGGCTTTGGCTCGCCCCCGCACATCAACCGCACGTACGCGCCGGCCAAAACCAACTGACCGCACGGGAATACGTTTCACGCTAACCTTGCTCTTCTTTGCTGCAGCGTCAAGCTGGGTAAAGAAAGTGAGATTCCAGGTGAAGCACGCTCACAGAAGGGTGCTCACAATGGGGGCGTCCCGTCGGGGCGCCCATGACGAGGGAGCCCCATCGGGGCGCAGAGGAAACCGCCTTGACGCCTATGCCTACGGCTGCCGCCAACACGTCTGCCATCACGGCCGACGTGGCACTGGCCAGCCACAGCCGCTTTGTGCAGCGCATCCGCCGCCGCTACCACAACGAATTGCCGCTGCTGCCGCCGGGCGTGCCCAGCGCGGACACCCTGCAGGCGTTGATCAGCACCTTGATGGCACAAGGGCAGGACCTGCCAGCGGCGCTGCGGGTCTCCCGCCATCTGGTCATCGAACGTCTGGCGGTGCTGGACGTGGAGCAGCACGCACCGCTGGAGGTGGTGACCAGCACCATGTCCATGCTGGCCGAAGTGACGTTGGAGCTGGCGCTGCAACAAGCCCACGCCGAAGCCGACGAAAGACACGGCCCGGCTCTGGTGCAGGAAGGCCCGCGCAAGGGTCAGCGCATCGACCTGTGGATCGTGGGCATGGGCAAGCTGGGGGCCCGTGAGCTCAACGTCTCGTCGGATATCGACCTCATTTACGTCTACGACGACGAAGGCGAAGGGGACGCGATGACCACGGGCGAGCGGCCCGTGTCGTTGCAAGAGCACTTCACCTTGGTGGCCAAGCGGCTTTATGCGCTGATTGGAGAGACCACTGACGACGGTTTTGTCTTTCGGGTCGATCTGGCGCTGCGGCCTAACGGCAACTCGGGCCCGCCCGTGGGCAGCCTGTCGATGCTGGAAGAGTATTTCCAGGTGCAGGGCCGCGAGTGGGAACGTTTTGCCTGGCTCAAGAGCCGCGTGGTGGCGCCGCGTGTCGCGGTGGACAGCGAACAGGCGCTGGCCCTGCGTTCGCTGGTCACGCCTTTTGTCTACCGACGTTATCTCGACTATGGTGTGTTTGAAGGACTGCGCCGCCTGCACCAGAAAATCCGTGACGAAGCGCAGCGCCGCGCGGCCGGGCGGCCTGATCGCGCCAACGATGTCAAGCTGTCGCGCGGCGGCATCCGCGAGATCGAATTCATCGTGCAGTTGCTGCTGGTGGTGCGCGGTGGTCAATACCCGGAGATCCGTACGCGCAGCACCTTGCGTGGCCTGCAGCGTCTGGTGCAGCGGGGCCTGATGAAAGCGCAGACGGCCGAACAGCTGCACCGCGCCTATGAATTCTTGCGCCAGCTGGAGCACCGCATCCAGTACCTGGACGACCAGCAGACCCACCTGCTGCCGTCCAACGACGCCGACCTGGCCTGGATGGCAGCCAGTCTGGACATGCAGTGCAAGCCCGAGGCCTGTGAACTGCTGCAGCGCCTGTGCGAGGTGCGCGAGCTGGTGGCGGGTGAATTTGATGCTCTGCTCAGTGAGGGCCGCACGTCCAGTGCGGACGGGACTTGCACACGCTGCGTGGCTGCCCCGCGCGCGTTGGACAGCGAAACCCTGCTGGCCGCCCTGCCGCAAGCCCTGGCCCAGCGCCTGCGCCCGCTGGCGCAGCACCCGCGTGTGCTGGCGCTGCGTGAAGACAGCCGCCTGCGCCTGGGTCGCTTGATGGAAAAGACCGGGCATGCCATGGCCGAGGGGCAGTGCTCGGAAACGGCAGCGTTGCGTTTTGTCGACTGGGTTGAACCGCTGTTGCGGCGCGAAAACTACCTGGCCCTGCTGCTGGAGCGGCCCGAGGTGCACGGCCGGCTGCTGCGTGTGCTGGGCATGGCGCGCTGGCCCATGCAGTACCTGATGCGCCACCCCGGCGTCATTGACGAACTGGCCGACGAACGCTTGCTGCATCAGCGTTTTGATGCAGCGGCCTTCCGGGCCGAACTGCAGGAGCGCCTGGTGGGTCTGCAGCGTGGCGGCGAAGACGACGAAGAGCAGTTGCTGGACACGCTGCGCCACGCCCACCACGCCGAACTGTTCCGCATCCTGGTGCGCGACGTTGAAGGCAGCAACACCGTGGAGCAGGTGGCGGACGACCTGTCCTGCCTGGCCGACACCGTGCTGGGCCTGACGCTGGAGTGGGCCTGGGTGCGTTTGAAGCAGCGCCACCGTGACGACTGCGGCCTGGCCATCATTGCCTACGGCAAGCTGGGCGGCAAGGAGCTGGGTTATGGCAGTGACCTGGATGTGGTGTTCCTGTTCGAAGAAAGCCCCACCGTCGTGTCCAGGAGCGGCCCTGACGACGACACGCCCAGTGATCAGGAGGTCTACGGCCACTTCGTGCGCAAGCTCATCACCTGGCTGACGCTGCGCACGTCCGCCGGTGAACTTTTCGACATCGACACCGCCTTGCGTCCGAACGGCAATTCCGGCCTGCTGGTGACCAGCATCGGCGCCTTCGAGCGCTACCAGGTCGGCCGTGGCAGCAACACCGCCTGGGCCTGGGAACACCAGGCGCTGACTCGCGCACGGTTCGTGGCAGGCCCCAGCGCGGTGGCCGAGCGCTTCGAGGCCACACGCCGCGCGGTGCTGACGGCTGTGCGCGACCCCGCGGCCTTGCGCGACGAGGTCCGCAACATGCGCGAAAAGGTGCGTGCGGCGCGCCCGGTGCCCGCCGACCGCTTTGACGTCAAGCACAGCACGGGCGGCATGATGGATGTTGAATTTGCCGTGCAGTACCTCGTGCTGGCGCATGGCGCGCAGCACCCTGAGCTGCTGGACAACGCCGGCAACATCGCACTGCTGCGCCGTGCCCAGGCCGCGGGCCTGTTGCCCCAGGGCGTGGGCGACGCCGCTGCTGACGCCTACCGAGACCTGCGTCGTGCACAACACCAGGCTCGGCTGGACGAAGTGCCCACTAATCTTGAGCCCAGGCGCTTGGCCATTCAGCAGCAAGCCGTGCGGGCGCTTTGGCGGGCTGTATTCCTTTGACATGCCCTTTGGCGGGCGAGCACGGCGCTCGGGCCGGCCATCAGACTGACGGGCAGGCCAGGGCATGACTGGCGCGGGTGCTCGGCTGGTGCCGGCTGCCAGAGGCTGGTGGCTGGTGACGGCCGCGCTGTTGCTGGGCGCGCTGCTGATGTCGCTGCTACCGGCAACGCTTGCCGACTGGCAGCCCGAGCTGGCGTTGGTGCAGCCCTGGCGCGCCATCAGCGCGGTCTGGGTGCACTGGAGCGACCGCCATCTGTTCACCAACCTGTTGGCCACGGTGGTGGTGGGTGCCTTCGGCGCAGCGGCGCGGGTGCCGCCAGCCCTGGCCTGGGCCTGGCTGGTGGCCTGGCCGCTGACCCACCTGGGCCTGGTTCTGAAACCCGACTTGCTGCACTACGGGGGCTTGTCGGGCGTGTTGCACGCGGGGGTGGCCATTGTCTGCCTGCACCTGCTGGTGTCCACGCAGGGTGCGCGGCGCTGGATCGGTGCCGGGGTGGCGTTGGGTCTGCTGGCCAAGGTGGTCAGTGAAAAGCCCTGGGGTGACACACTGCAGGTCAGCGCGGACTGGGACATCGCCGTGGCCCCGCTGGCCCACGCGACTGGGACACTGGCCGGCGTGCTGTGTGCCGGTTTTGCGCTGCTGCTGGCCCGGGTGCGGTAAGGGGCCTGCACGCCCAGCGCCTGGCCACCCGCCAGGCACACAGGCGGCAGTGCCGCCTGCCCGCCCTGCCGCTGGCGCTACTTCAGGGTCTTCAGAAAGGTCACCAGATCGGTGATGTCGTCATCGGCGATCTGCCAGCGCGGCATGTCGGTCGACAGCATCTTGCCGTCCGGTTCACGCCCTTCCCGCAGCAGCACAGCAAACTGCGGCTCGCTGAACTCCTTGGTCAGCGTGGACCAGCGGATGTCCTTGGCTTCCATGGTGGCCATGGGGCCCATGCCGCGTCGCCCACCTTTGCCATCAACGCCGTGGCAAGTCACGCAGGCTGTGCGGCCGTGCATCATCATCCAGCCGCCGGCCGCGGGCCCTCCTGTGAATTTGAGTGCGCCGTTTCGTTCGCTGGTGGCGGTGTAAAAAATGCGCTCGCCATTGGAGTTGAACGCGTGCCGGCCCCAGCCGATACCGCCCGCCGCGTCTTGACCGCTTGGGCCCATGTGGCCGTCGGCGCCACCCGCCGTGTTTGGGCCGCCGTCATGAAGACGCCCTGGCCCCAATCCGTAGCAGGCGCTCAGCAAAAGTGCTGCAGCGGCCACTGCAGCGCCGGTCAGCATCTTGGTGCGAAATTGCATGGCATGTCTCCTGTCAGTGGGTGTCGCCTGGCCTGGACTCAGGTTGCCGGTGCGCGACCAAGCGTTGCAGGCTACGCCGTTCAGGGTGCTCAACCTTGATCGAGCGCAAACTCACGGCTGTTGGGCTGGAACCGGCGAAGCCGTGTTCGGCGCAGTCGCTGTCGATTGAATCGAGCCAAAAAATGCAGGCGGCGGCCTGAAGGGGTGCGCTGGCGGGGTGGTGCGAAGTTGACAGCAGGTGTGTCGCAGCGCCCGTAGACTTTGCCTTCTTTCTTCAAGACCACCGGAGACGCTGATGATCACGCTGTGCGGCATGTCGATGTCCAACTACTACAACAAGGTGAAGATCGTGCTGCTGGAAAAGGGCGCGCCGTTCACCGAAGAACTGCAGCGCACGCGGTCCACCGACGAAGCTGTGTTGGGCGCATCACCTCTGGGCAAGATCCCCTTCATCCGGGTGGACGGCCAGACGCTGTGCGAAAGCCAGGTCATCTGCGACTATCTCGAGGCCCGGTTCCCGCAGCCGCCGCTGGTGCCGACCGACCCGCTGGCCGCCGCCAAGGTGCGTGAACTGTGTGCCTTCATGGAGCTTTATGTCGAGCTCGTGGGCCGTGAGCTGTACACGCAGGCCTTTTTCGGGGGCACGGTATCGGAGTCGGCCCAGGCCCGCGTGAAAACACAGTTGGTTCGCAACCTGGCGGCCTTCAAGCGGCTGGCGCGTTTTGCACCCTATGCGGCCGGTGAGCAGTTCACACTGGCCGACGCAGCCGCCTACGCCAGCCTGCCCACGGTGGCGCAGGCCACCAAGGCGGTTTTTGGTGAAGACTTGGTTGCGGCCGCCGGCATCGACTGGAAAAGCCACCTCAAGCTGCTGGGTGAGCGGGCTTCGGTGCAGCGGGTGAATGCCGATCGCAAGCGTGATGCCGAAGCCATGAAGTCGGCTTGACGGATCAACAAGGCCTGCCCGGCGCAATATGCCGGCGCAAG
>JAHECB010000082.1:0-1990 GCA_024641925.1 Betaproteobacteria bacterium | reverse complement strand
TGGCTTCAGGCTGCGCCCGCGGGCTGGGCCGGCTGTGCAGGGGGTGCAGCGGCCAAAGCTGCAGCGACCTGCTTGCGGTAGCGGTTCAGTTCCTGCACGCTGCCGAAGTTGCGCTCCATCAGCAGACTCAGGTTGTGCAGGATGCGTTCAACCACCTTGCTTTCCCAGACCGCGTCAAACTGGATCTGCTGGTCCAGCCAATGTTCCAGCCACTGCGGGTTGGGCATGCGGCTTTGCACGGTGTCACGCGGAAACAGCGACGCATTGACGTGCAGGTTGGTCGGGTGCAGCGCCTGCGCCGTGCGTCGGGCACTGGCCATCAGCACGCCGATCCGGGTGAACGCCGCGCGCGCTTCGTCACCAAACCGCGTCAGCGCACGCTTCATGTAGCGCAGGTAGGCGCCACCGTGGCGCGCCTCGTCCCGCGCCAGGGTTTCGTAGATGGTCTTGATGACGGGTTCGGTGTGCCATTCGGCAGCACGCCTGTACCAGTGGTTGAGCCGGATCTCGCCGCAAAAATGCATCATCAAGGTTTCCAGGGCCGGCGCGGGATCGAACTCGAAGCGCACGGCGTGCAGCTCGGCTTCGGTGGGCACCATGTCGGGCCGGAAGCGGCGCAGGTATTCCATCAGCACCAGCGAGTGTTTCTGCTCTTCGAAGAACCACACACTTATGAAGGCGCTGAAATCGCTGTCTTCGCGGTTGTCGCGCAGGAACATCTCGGTGGCGGGCAGCGCTGCCCACTCCGTGATGGCGTTCATCTTGATGGTCTGCGCCTGCTCGTCGCTGAGCAGCGTGGTATCAAACGACGCCCAGGGGATGTCGGTGTCCATGTTCCAGCGCACCGCCTCCAGCTGCCGGAACAGCTCGGGGTACAGCATGGGCGTTGCGGCACTGGTTTGAGGTGTCTTCATCGGGAACTATTTTAGAAAGCCTGTCAATCCTGGCGGATGAGCGGCGCAGTCCCCCGGAAAAACCACTTTTATTTCAGGGGTGAGCGACTCATCAGTCTATCGTTGAATTACTATGCAGTCTAGAAGTGACTAATTAGTAATATTTTGAACTATCAAGAACACATTGTGCGAGGCGGCACCGCGATCAGCAACGCGGCGGCAGCAACCCGGCCCAGCTTCACGCCCAGGCTGTGTAGACCTGCCGTTTTGTCAGATCGTGCCACCTTGACCGACCCAGAGCATCGGGTCAAAGCTTGTGCGCTGTGTGACCGGCCGGTTCGACTGGCTGCAACTTCCGGACGGTTTTCCTCCTCCCTCCGTCTCTCGTTTGTCCGGGGGCGTCACACGGCGCTTTTTATGGCGTCGCTCAAAGTCAGGGGATGCGCATGAAGCGCATCGCCGTTGTAGGCTCGGGGATATCGGGGTTGGCGGCAGCGCATGCCCTGGCCCCCGTCGCGCAGGTCACGCTTTTTGAAGCGGGTGACTATTTTGGTGGCCACACACACACGGTTGATGTCTCATTGAACGGTATCACGCACGGTGTGGATACCGGTTTTCTGGTCTTCAATGAGCGCACCTATCCGCAGTTGATCAAGCTGTTTGCCCAACTCGGGGTGCAAACCGCGCCGTCGGAAATGTCTTTTTCGGTGCAGGTGCCGGGTGCCCTGGGCCGTCGCGCCTTGGAGTGGAGCGGCAACAACCTGAACAGCGTGTTCACCCAGCGCGGCAATCTGTTCAAGCCCGCTTTCCTGGGCATGCTGGCCGACCTGCTGCGTTTCAACAAGCTGTGTACCCGGCTGGCTGAGGCCGGGCAAGATGCAGACCTGGGCGAACCCATTGCCGATTTTCTGGACCGCCACCGGTTTGGCACGGCTTTCCGCGACGGTTACTTTCTGCCCATGATCGGTTGCATCTGGTCTTGTCCGACCGATCAGATGCTGCGCTTTCCGATCGGCACGATGATCCGTTTCTGCCACAACCATGGGCTCTTGCAGGTGGCCAATCGCCCTCAATGGCATACCGTAGCCGGCGGCGCG
>JAHECB010000081.1 GCA_024641925.1 Betaproteobacteria bacterium | reverse complement strand
CCTGGCTGCCTGCGTTGCCGTGTGTGCTGCCGTGTGCGCTGCCGCGAAACGGCCGCTAGCGGGCTGATCTCGTCCTGGCCCCAGTGCATCAACGGGTTTGCGTGGGGTACAGGTCCGCTTTGAGCAGGCTGGCCAGACGAGGTGCCTCGCGTGCAGTCGGTCCCCGCAGCCGGGCGAAGACCGCCAGCGCGACAAACAGGCGGCGTTGGGCGTTCAGGGTGCCTTGGGCGGTGAAGTTCTGACACCCGGCACTGGGGGTTTGGCCGGTTGTGGCCGCCAGACCCAGATCACGTCCAGCGAATTGTCCGTGCCACTTTGCGCGCGCAAGGTGAATCGCTGCGCAATGCGGTAGATCAACTGCCAGGTGCCGGTGGTGGCATTGACGCCGCGTTCGTAACCCACGTACCAGCGCCGTGACAGCTGCTTGCCCAAGGTGATGACGGTTTCGCGCACGTCGCCCGCGCCGGTTTCCTGGCGCAGTGATATCTCGTCGATGCCCAGGCTTTTCAGCAGGGTGTCGGTGGGGGCTTCTTTTTCGCCAGCCAACAAGGCTACGGCCGCGCGTTGCAACAGCGCGGTGTCGGCACGGCCCAGTCCGTCGGGTGCACGCCCCAGCACCAGCCAGGACAGCTTGTCGGTCTCGCTCATGTCGCTTTCCGCGTACAGGCGGATGCGGGGTGTCAGCGCCGGGCCGGTGATGTACACGCCTACACGGTCGTCAATGTTGGGACGCAGGGCCAGCACGTCCAGGCGTGGATTGTCCAGTGGGCCGCTGAAGGTGATGACACCGCGTTCGATGTCCAGCTTCTGGCCATAAGCGGCATAGGTGCCGGTGTCAGACCGGATGGCGCCGTACACGGCCAGACGGCCCTCGGGGTTGGTGAAGCGCAGGTTGCCGCGCAAGGTGGTGTCCAGACCGCGGCCACGCACACGCAGCTTGTCACCCAGATTCACGTCCAGCAGCAAGGACAGGTTGCTGCGTTTTCGATTGGGGTCAGCACCTTCCTTTTCAGTGTCCACCACATCGCTGCCCCGGATGTTGACGTCGCTGTCCAGCGTGGGCGCGTCGGCGGCACGCGCGTCGATCAAGCCCTCGTCGATGGTGAACTTGCCTTTGACCTCGCTGCCCTGGCGGCGCAGCAGCAGATCGGCCGAGCCACTGGCAATGACCATGCGGTCGATGCGGCCCAGCGCCCGAAAGTGATCTGCCTGTACCTGCAGTCGCGCGATGGGGTTTTCGCCCAGGTCGGCGCCGCCTGTGACGGCGATGCGGCCGTCGCCGCCGCGCAGCGTGAAGCGTTCGATGCGCGCGCTGTCACCGTCCAGCTTGATGGCCACCTCGCCGCCGCTGACGTCCACACCTTGCAGCAGGTTGCGCACCCCCAGGTCATGGCCGACCAGTTCACCGGTGAAGGCTGGCGCGGCGAAGGTGCCGCCGATGGTGGCGGTGGTGCTGACTTCACCGACCAGGCGCCAGCCTGCGGGCACCCAAACGCCCCAGATGCCCACGTCTGCCGCGCGTGCCACAACCTGGCCCTGCAGCGGCGCCTTGCGATCGGGCCAGCGGCTTTGTGGCGTGCTGTTGATGCGCAGGCTGCCGCTGAGTTCGCCCATGCCGCTGCCCTTGAGCAGCGGCGTCAGCCGCCAGATGCCGTCGTGGGCGGTCAGCGCTATCTTCAGCTCGCTCAGCCCCAATGCCTGGACGAGGTCGCCCGTGCGGATCTGCAGGTCACCCGATGCGCGCTCGAGCGCCAGGTCCAGGTCCAACCGGTCTGCGGCATGGATATCCAGTTGGGCGCGCAAGCTCAGGTTGCCCTGCCAGCCCATGTCGGGTTGGGCACGAGCCAGCAGCGTGGCCACGTCAAAGGGCTCCACCGTGGCACGCAGCTGCCACTGGGCGCGGGCGCCGCGCAGGTCGATCTGCACGTCGTCCCAGCGCATGACCAGGTTGCGGGCCAGCGTGACCTGGCCTGCCTCGGCCTTGGCACTGAGCAGTTCGCCGCCGGGGCCGAATTCGATCTCGGTGCGCAGACCGCGACCATCGGCCCAGCCTGCGGCTGGTGGCCCGGTGGTGGGGCTGCCGTCCCAGGCGCCCACCAGCAGCTGCTCAACCAGGCCCCGCCATTGCCCGCTGCCCGGCACGGCCGGGTTGGGCAGCCAGGCACCACGTGCCTGGCTGTAGATGCGGGTGCCGCTGTCGGCGCCCACGTCCAGCACCGTGGCCAACCAGGGCGGAGGCCCCAGGGGCATGGCACCGGACAGTTCGATGCGGTGTGAACTCAAGGTGCCGCGCACATCGGCGCGCAGGTGGTCGGCCTGGAACAGCCTGGCGCCTTCACCGCTCTGGATGCCGGCCATGTCGATCTGCAGGGCCAGGGGTTTGTTTTTGTCGGCATCTACACGCCACTGCGCGTTGGCGGTGGCCAACTGGAGATGAACCGTTCGCAAACCCGACACCTGCACCGTGCCTTCGGAGCGCAGATCGGGCCAGCGGCCCTCGGCAACCAGGCTGGCGTTGACCGAACCCTGTTGCGGCAGCCACTCCGCGAGATCGGCCTGCAGCGTGGCCAGGGGCGCCAGCGCGGTCAGTTTGTCGGCTTGCAACTTGACGCGCCACCGGTCGGACTGGCCAGGTCCTGTCGGGTCGCCATCGCCCTCGATGGTGAGGGGGTTGCCGGCAATGTTGAAGCTTGCCCGCAGCGCAGCGGGCGCCTGGGTCTTTGTCGGGCTGTAGCTGATGTTGATGTCACCGCCCACGGGCAAGCCCGCCAGCAGCGAGTCCTGCACTTTCACCACGCCGTTGCCGGCCACCGTTTGTGCCAGCGCCACGGGGGACAGGTTCAGCGCGTCTGCGGGCAGCGCCAGATCCAGCGTCCACTGCGCCGTCAATCGGTGGGGGCCCTTGTGCAGCGGGCTGTTCTTGTCGCCGCGCCACCAGGGCAGGGGGTCGAAGTCCTTCACCTGGCCCTGGGTCTGCAATTGCCAGTTACCTTGTGGCCCGCGCTGCAGCACGGCCTGGGCTTCGGCGCTGGCATTGCCGCTTCGTGCCAAGGCGGTCTGGATGTCCAGCCGTTGCGCATTGGCCGACAGCGTTGCTGCAAGTTGCACGGGCTGGGGCGCGCCGTCCAGTTGTCCCTGCAGATCAAATTCACTCGTCAATTGCCAGGCTGGAAGCTTGGTGCCTGCGGTTTGGCCGGCGGGTGAAGGCAGCCCTGACACGGTGGCGGTCAGCGGCCCACTCAGCCGCATGGCCGCGGCACGGCCGTCCAGCAAGTGCGGCGCCAGGCCGTCCAGCTGACTTTTGAATTGAAGCTGGTGGTTCTGCCAGACCGCGCTGCCGCTGAAACGCCCGGCATCGGCACCGCCACTGGCGAATGTCGCGTCGACCTGCTTGAAGTCCAGCCGGTCGCGCTGGGCCATGCTGCCCATCACCTGAGCCTTCAGGGCTTGCAGGGGCAGCCGCCCCTGATCCCAGGGGCCGGCCTGGGTGTTGCGCAGGTCCAGTGCCGCGGTGATGGGGGCATTCACCGCACTCGTCTTGATGTCCACCGTACCCGACAGGGCTGTGCGGGGTGCTGACCGGGCCAGCGCCGACAGATCCAGCGCCTGTGTCCGCAGTTGCAGATCGGCCAAAGGCCAGTCCTGCAGCACACGCAGGCCCGCCACCAGATCGGCCGAAGGTGGTGTGCCCTGGCCGGTGAGTGTCCGGCTCCGAAGCTGGCCCGTCAGCACCAGGCGCTCCAGTTCGCCGGACAGCTTCAAGTCTGCCCCCCAAGGTGGCTGGGCACCACGACCACTTGCCGGGTTTTGGGCGCGACCGTCGGCACGCCCTGCCGACCGCAGGGCAAGGGCTGCCTGCACCACAAATGGCCGCTGCACACCCACGCTGGCATCCCCGGTCAGTTTCAGGTCTTGCCAGTCGGCTTGCAGTGCCTGCACACCATGTCGGCCACCCGGGCGCGGGTCCAGTGCAAGCCCCTGTGCCAGAACCTGGCGCAAGGGGTCCTGCTGATCGACCACCAGTTCGTCGAGCCGCAGCTGGTCCACGTTCAGTTGCACCGGCCAGGCCAGGGTCTGGGGCAGCGGTATGGGCCGTTTGCCCCGTGGCCCGGTGTCCATGCTGAGCTTGTTGACGGTGATGTTGTCGACCGTCACGGCCAGCCAGGCCTGCCGGTGCGGGCGGAAGACAATGTGCAGGCCCTGCATGTCCAGCGCCTCCAGTTGCACCCAGGCCTTGCCGCCATCCCAGGTGCTGCGAACACGGTCTGCCTGCCAATGCCCACCCAGCAGGGGCCCACGCCAGCCGCTGATCTGCACGCTCGGCAGCCGGCTCACCAGCCAGGTCGCGCCTTCTTCGCTCAACAGCAACCAGCGCCCGGCGCCGGCCAGACCTGCGCCCATGGCCAGCAGCAGGGCCACCACCAACAGCAAGGGTTTGAGCAGCGCCAGGCTGGACGCCAGCGAGCCGGGCACACGCGCCGTTGGCACAGACTGGGGCATCGGCTCCTGTGCCATGTCAGAACGTGATGCCCACGGTGAAATGCAGCCTGCCCTTTTTGCGCTCAGGCGCCCACGCATAGTCCAGCTTCAACGGCCCGACCGGGCTGCGATAGCGGATGCCCACACCGTAGCCGGTGACCGCATGGATCTCCTGCAGCTTGTCGGCGGCGCCGCCAAGGTCAACAAACAGCGCCCCCCACAGGGCCGGCATGCTGGCCACAAACGGGCGGGCGATTTCAACGCTGCTGGTGAAGATGGCCTTGCCGCTGCCCACCACGCCGTCCTGCAGCGGGCCCAGGCTGCGGTAGGCGTAGCCGCGCACGGAGTCGTCGCCGCCGGCCCGCCACTTCTGTGATTCAGGCACCACCACCGAGCCCGGCGCAAAGGCCTGGCCGAGCTCTATGCGCGCCTGCCCGTACCACGATCGGCCCAGCGGCAGATAACCCGTCAAACGCCCATAGGCACGGCTGAAGTAGCCGTCATCGGCTCGGGTTGAATTGGACCTGCCGGCACTCACCTGCACCGCCAGGCTGACACCGCGAGTGGGCAGCACCAGACTGTCCAGCGCGCGCCAGGCGCCATGGAAGTTGACGGACAAGGCGATGGAGTCGATGCGGTCGCCGGCGTTGGTGGTGCGCAAAGACCGCTCGAACTCCAGAAAGTGCAGCCGCTCCAGGCTGCCCTTGTCTTGTGAGCGGCCCAGCCGCAGGCGCTGCGACAACACCGTGTCGTTGTCAGACAGTTGTCGCTCCACGGCGCCACCCAGCAGATAGCGAAACAGGCCCGCCTGCGGGTGCGTGCTGAGCTCCGCGTCCAGGGCCTGGCGCTGTTTGCCCAGTTCGATCTTGCTGCGCGACAGCGCGTCCAGGCCGAAGAAGCGCCTGTACAGGTGCTCCACCGACGCGCGCGGTCCGTTGTTGGCGCTGATGCCGGCCCCGAAGGTGTAGACCTGCGGCGCGGCTTCAACGGCACGCACCAGAATCGACGCTTGCGCGGGGTCCTGGGAACTGGTGTCCAGTGTGACCGTTACGCCCTCGTACAGATTGGAGCGCTGCAACCGGTCCTGGAAGTCGAGCAGCAGGGTTTCGGTGATGGGGGCGCCGGCCGGGGTCGACAACAGGTTATGCACCGTTTTGTCGTTGGAGGGCGCCAACCCTTCAATCTGCAACTGGCCGTATCGAAACTGCGGCCCGCTGTCGACCACCAGAAACAGCCGCACGGCGCTGTTGGGGATGTCGACATCAGCGGCCGTGCCGTCCCAGTTGGCGTTGGCGTAGCCGGCCGCACGCAGCCGCGCCAGTGCCGAGGCCTTGGCGTCTGACCAGCGGCTGTTGCGAAAATCGGCGCCGGAGGGCAGTTCCCAGGCGTTGCGCCAGGCCGACAGGGTGGCTTGGGCCTGCGGGTCGCCCGCGGTACCGGCGCGCTCCAGTTCACCCTGCACCTGCAGCGTGACGCGCGAAATCAGGGCGCGTGGTCCAGGCTCGACCTGCAGGCGCACGAACTTGCCGGTTGCTGATGGCTGGCCAGCGGCGTCCATGCGTGACAGCTCCACCTCGGGCGAAAAATACCCTTCGGTCTGCAGCAACGAACGCACTTGGCCCGGCGTGGCCGCAATCAGGCGCGACCATTCTGTTTCGGCCACTTCTTCGCCTGCCATCAGGCCCAGGCGCACCAGGTCCAGGTATTGTTCGAGCAGGGCCTTCAGCGGCTCGGGAGCGGCAACCGTCACCTGCACCACGACCACGGGCGCCGGTGTCTCAGCCGGCGGGCTGATCGCCGTCACCGACGGGTTGTTGCCCGCGTCTTCAGGTGCTGCGGCAGTGCCACTCCACAGGTTGGCGCAGCCCGACACCAGCAGCGCCATCAACAGCGCCGCCGATGCACGCCCCAGGTTCATTTGCTGAGCAGCCTCATCGCGCCTTCCAGCCCGGTCAGCGACAGCGGGAACATGCGCTGGTTCATCAACTGCTGCACCACGGCAATGCTTTGCCGGTATTGCCACACGCCCTGCGGCTCGGGGTTGATCCATGCAAACTTCGGAAACGCATTCGTCAGGCGCTGCAGCCATTCGGCACCGGGCTCTTCGTTGTTGTATTCAACACTGCCACCGGGCTGCAGGATCTCGTAGGGGCTCATCGTGGCGTCGCCCACGAAGATGAGCTTGTAGTCCTTGTTGTACTTGCGGATGATGTCCCACGTGGCGTGTTTTTCACTGTACCGGCGGCGGTTGTTTTTCCACATGAAGTCGTACACGCAGTTGTGGAAGTAGAAAAATTCCAGGTGCTTGAATTCGGTCTTCGCGGCTGAAAAAAGTTCCTCGACCCGGTGGATATGCTCATCCATGGTGCCGCCCACGTCCATCAGCAGCAGCACCTTCACCTTGTTGTGGCGCTCGGGCACCATCTTGATGTCCAGCATGCCGGCATTGGCCGCGGTGCAGTGGATGGTGTCGTCCAGGTCCAGCTCGTCGGCCGCACCTTCGCGGGCAAACCGGCGCAGCCGCCGCAAGGCCACCTTGATGTTGCGGGTGCCCAGCTCCTTGGTGTCGTCGTAGTCCTTGTAGGCGCGCTGGTCCCACACTTTGACGGCGCTTTTGTTGCGGCTGCCGGCCTGCCCGATGCGGATGCCCTGCGGGTTGTAGCCATAGGCGCCGAAGGGGCTGGTGCCGCCGGTGCCGATCATCTTGCTGCCGCCCTCGTGGCGTTCTTTCTGTTCTTCGAAACGCTTTTTCAGCGTTTCCATCAGCTCGTCCCAGCCCATCTTTTCGATGGCCGCCTTTTCTTCGGCGCTGAGTTCCAGTTCCAGCGTCTTGCGCAGCCACTCCAGCGGCACGTCCTGGGTGAAGTCGGTCAGCAGTTCCACGCCCTTGAAGTAGGCGCTGAAGGCGCGGTCGAACTTGTCGAATTGCGCTTCGTCCTTCACCAGCGAGGTGCGCGACAGGTAGTAGAACTTGTCCACCGTGGGCCCGCCGTCATCGTCGATGACGCCGGCCTTCAGCGCTTCCAGCAGCGTCAGGTACTCCTTGATCGAGACCTTGAGCTTGGCCGCACGCAGGGTGTAGAAAAAGTTGATCAGCAAGTGAGTCTCCCGCTTTCCGCCAGGTGCCGTTGAAAAATCTAGGTCTTGGCTTTTGTCTTGTCTTTTATCTTGGCTTTGACGGTCTTTGCGGCCTTGGCTTTGGCCTTGGCATCAGACCCGCCGTCGTGGGCCTTCAGCCAGTCGAAGAACTCACCGTACCACTGCTGGCTGTTGCGCGGCTTCAGGATCCAGTGGTTTTCGTCCGGGAACCACAGCAGCCGGGCGTCGACATTCAAGGCCTTCAGGGTGTTGTAGTACGCCAGGCCCTGGGCGTCGGGCACACGGTAGTCCAGCGCGCCGTGGATCACCAGCGTGGGCGTGCGGAAGTTCTTGGCAAAGGCATGCGGGCTCTGTTTGTGCACCTGCGCCAGGTCGTCCCAGTACCAGCCGCCCAGTTCCTTGGCGTGCCAGGCCCAGGCGTCGTCGGCAAACATGCCCACCCAGTCAAAACAACCCGCGTGGCACACATAGGCCTGGTAGCGGCCGGGTGCCACATGGCCGTTCATCCAGGCCACCATGTAGCCGCCATAGCTGCCGCCCGCAGCAAACACCCGCTTCGGGTCGGACCAGGGTTGGGCCAGCAACCAGTCGGTGCCGGCCTCGACGTCGTGCAGTTCCAGCGCGCCCCAGCGGTGGGTGATGCTGTCCAGGAACGCGTTGCCGAAGCCGGAAGAGCCGTGGTAATTCACACTGGCCACGACATAACCCTGTGCCGCAAACAACTGTGTGTTCCAGCGGTAGTGCCAGTTGTCACCCGGTCCGGTGTGCGGGCCGCCGTGGATGTTATGCAGCACCGGGTAGGTCTTCTTGGGGTCGAAGTCGGGCGGGTAGACCACCCACATCTGCACCGGGTCGCTGCCTTTGTCCCGCTTGCCGGTCTTGGCGTTGGCGCCTTTGATCCACACTTCTTCGACACGGCCCAGGGCCATGGAGGTCATCAACGTGTTGTTGAACTGTTCGATGCGCTGCGGCGGCTGGCCGGGCAGGTGGGCGTGCAGTTGCGCAGGGTTGCTGGCCGTGTCGGACACGGTGACCAGGCTGCCCGCGGCCTTGTCGAAAGCGCTGACCCAGCCGCCTGAGACCACCACTTCGGCGCGGCGGTCGGCCAGGTCGAAGCGCCACAGGTGGGTGCGGCCCTTCTGCTCGGCGCGGAACAGCAGCGACAGGCCGTCGTCTTCCCAGTGCAGCGGTGCCGACACGGCATGGTCCCATTCGGCGCTGACCATTTCCCAGGTACCGGCGTTGCGGTCCAGCACGGCCAGCACGTCGGGCATGGTGTGCTTGCGGCCCACGTCGCGCGCCGTGAAGGCGATGTGCTGGCCATCGGGGCTGTAGCGCGGCGCGCCGAAGTCCCATCCGGCATCTTGGACCACCACGCGTACGGCACCGGCCTTGCGGCCTTTCAGCGTCATCTCGGCCAACGCATAGCGGCCATCGGTGCGTTTATCGGCGGCCGGATCAAAAGCAAACACCACGTGTTTGCCGTCGGGTGAGATGTCGAACTGCTCGGCACCAGGATCTGAGCGCGTCAGTTCAAAGTGGGTGCCTTCAAACAGGTCGCGCACGGTGCCTGGTTCGCCGTCTTGGCCCAGTTCCAGCGACAACAGGTGCGGCACCCGACCCATGGGCAGGTTGTGGTCCCAGTAGCGGTAGCTGGACTCGCTGGTGGCGTAACCGCTTTCCTTGCGGTCGCTGAAGGCCTTGTGCGCCTTGGCCTGGGCCTTGCTGCCTTTCAGATCGGGCCAGACCCAGGACACCAGCAGCAACTGCTGGCCGCTGGGGCACCAGCGAAAGGCGCCCACGCCCGTGGCGATGTCGCTGGCGCGGCGTGCTTCGCCGCCGTCGGGCGCAATCAGGTACAGCTGTGTGGTGCTGTCCTTGCTGCCCTGTTGTTCTCGCTTGGCCGTGAAGGCGACCAGGTCACCACGCGGGCTGAACTGCGGCGCGCCGTCCTTGTCGCCACATTGCGTCAGCATGCGCGGCTCGCCGCCCAGTGTGGACAACAGCCACAACGATGACGCCGCCTTGTTGTCCTGCATCGAATAGCGCGAGACGGCGGTCACCGCCTGTGCGCCATCAGGGCTGAGGCTGGGCGCTCCGATGCGCTCCAGCGCCCACAGGTCGTCAACGGTGATGGGTTTTTGCTTGGCCATGGGGGAAGTCTTGTTCAGCGGGGTTTGAGGAGTTGCCAGTCCAGGTGGGCCTGGACCGTGGGCCATTCGCTGGCCGTGATGCTGTAGACCGCCGTGTCGCGCAAGCTGCCGTCGGCCGTGCGCTGGTGTGCACGCAGCACGCCGTCCAGTTGTGCCCCCAGGCGTTCAATGGCACGGCGGCTTTGGGTGTTCAGGCGGTGGGTGCGGAATTCGACGGCAATGCAGTCCAGCGCGTCGAAGGCGTGACCCAGCAGCAGACGCTTGCATTGCGTGTTCAGCGGGCCGCGCTGTGCGGAACGGGCGGTCCATGTGCTGCCGATCTCGACCCGTTTGTGCGTGGCGTCGATGTTCATGTAGGTGGTCATGCCCACCACGCGGCCTTGGGCGTCAAACACCGTGAAGGGCAGCATGGCCGCTGCCATCTGCAGCTTCAAACGGCGTTCGATCTCGACCGCCATGCCTTCGGGCGACGGCACGGCCGTGTACCAGAGCCGCCAGAGTTCGCCGTCGCGCGTAGCCTGGCACAGCGCGTCGTGGTGTTCGCTGGACAGGGGCAGCAGCGTGGCAAACGGCCCCGCAAGCTCAACAGGCGCCGGCCAGCCCATGTCGCGCTCAACGGTTGTGGCGTTGCATGAACACCAGCTTTTCGAACAGTGTCACATCCTGTTCGTTTTTCAGCAGTGCGCCCACCAGCGGCGGTATCGACACCTTGTCGTCCTTGCTCTGCAAGGCCTCCAGCGGAATGTCTTCGGCCACCAGCAGTTTCAGCCAGTCCAGCAGTTCGCTGGTGCTGGGTTTTTTCTTCAGGCCCGGCAGGCTGCGGATGTCGTAGAAGGTTTTCAGGGCATGGCCCAGCAGCTCTTTTTTCAACCCGGGGAAGTGCACGTCCACGATGGCGCGCATGGTGTCGGCCTCGGGGAACTTGATGTAGTGGAAAAAGCACCGACGCAAAAATGCATCCGGCAGCTCCTTTTCGTTGTTGCTGGTGATGAAGACCAGGGGCCGGTGCTTGGCCTTGACCAGTTCCCGGGTTTCATACACGTAGAACTCCATGCGGTCGATTTCGCGCAGCAGGTCGTTCGGGAATTCGATATCGGCCTTGTCGATTTCGTCGATCAGCAGGGCCACGGGCTGGTCGGCGGTGAAGGCCTGCCACAACACGCCCTTGACAATGTAGTTGTGGATGTCCTTGACCTTTTCGTCACCCAGCTGACTGTCGCGCAGGCGACTGACGGCATCGTATTCGTACAGGCCCTGCTGGGCCTTGGTGGTGCTTTTGATGTGCCATTGCAACAGCGGTAGCTTCATGGCGTCGGCCACTTCTTCGGCCAGCATCGTCTTGCCCGTGCCCGGTTCGCCCTTGACCAGCAGGGGCCGTTTCAGCGTGGCAGCGGCGTTGACGGCCAGCATCAGATCCTGCGTGGCAATGTATTGGTCTGTACCGGTGAATTTCATGGTGTGGGCTCGGGCGCCTTGCGCCAGTTGGGCTGCTCAAAGCAGTATAAGTGCGACCTATAATCGAAGGCTGGCCCGAAGCAGGGCTTCAGGCGCTTCTGTCAGGACGCCTTGTCATTCGATGCGCCTTGCGCCCAGTCCCATGTCCAATTTCCAGTCCATGCCCATGATCAAGAGCACCTTCAAGATCACCGTTGCCTCGGTGTTGCTGGCCCTGTCCGGTTTTGCCACCCCCGTCCTCGCCCAGGATGCCGCGGCCGGCAAGGAAAAAGCCGCCATGTGCATCGGCTGCCACGGCATCATCGGTTACCAAGCCACCTTTCCCGAGGTCTACAAGGTACCCAAGATATCGGGCCAGAACGCCAAGTCGATTGTTTCTTCGCTCGCCGCCTACAAAAAGGGCGATCGCAAGCACCCCAGCATGCGCGCCATTGCCGCCAGCCTGACGGACAAGGACATGGCCGATCTGGGCGCCTATTACGAGGGTCTGCATGGCAGCTCGGTGAAGACGGTGTCGGACACCCCCGAAGTGGCGCCCAGCGCCGAAGTGGCCGCCCTGCTGACCAAGGGCGCCTGCGCATCCTGCCATGGCGCCAACTTCAACAAGCCCATTGACGGCGCTTACCCCAAGCTGGCCGGCCAGCACGCCGATTACCTTTATGCAGCGCTGAAGGCCTACGGGACCGAAGGCAGCCCGCTGGTGGGCCGCGCCAACGCCATCATGTCGGCGCAGGTCAAGGCGTTCAAGCGCGACGAACTCAAGGCCATCGCCCAGTACCTGTCCACGCTGCCGGGTGACGTGGCGACTGTGCCGCAGCCTAAGTTCCGCTGAATATCGGCCCCTCACCGGGCTCGAAACCAAAAAACGGCCGCCAGCACCCGCCAGCGGTCGTTTTTTCATGCTCGGGGTTTGGGCCAGGCCAGCGCGCCCGTGGCCAGTGCGGTACCCAGCAAGATGACGACGCAGCCCAGCAGGGTGCCCAGCGTCGGCCTTTCACCCAGCACCGTCCAACCCCAGAAAATGGCGAAGGCCGGAATCAGAAACGTCACCGCCAGCGCCTTGGTGGGCCCGACGTGGGCGATCAATCTGAAATAGAGCACATAAGCCACGCCCGTGCAGGCCACGGCCAGCACGATGGCAGCGCCCCAGGCCGTGTGGCCTGGATTTGTCGCAGGCCACCACCACCACGCGGGCAGCGCCAGCAGCAACGCGGCGGCCGCCTGGCTGCCCGCGGCCACCGCCAGTGGCGGTATCCCGGCCAGGTTCTTGCGTGAATACGTGGCCGACAGGCCATAGCAGATGGTGGCCGCCACGCAGGCGGCGATGCCCACCGCCGGGCTGATGAGCTGGTCGCCCGCTTTCAGGTCGGCCTTGCCCCACGACAGGCCCACCACGCCGACCACGCCAATGGCCAGGCCCAGCAGGCGCGACCGGGTCAGCTTGTCGCCCAGCCACCACCAGGCAAACAGCGCGCCCCAAATGGGCGCCGTGGCGTTGAACACCGACATCAGGCCTGCCGTCAACACCCAGGCCGCGGCCACAAACAGCACAAAGGGCAGTGCTGAATTGAGCAGGCCCACCACCGCGATGGGCCGCCAGTGTTGTCGCAGTGCCGGCAGCTGGCCGCGCAGTGCCAACAGTGGCAACAGCAACAGGGCGGCGCCGGCCACCCGCACAAAAACCAGGGCCGGGGGGCCGAAGTCGTGTGCGCCCAGCCGCATCAGCAAAAACGACCCGCCCCACAGTGCCGCCAGCAGCACCAGTTCAACCAGGTCACGTGGGCTCATGCGGCCTTCGCCAAGGTACCCGCATCGTCACCCAGGGCGCCTTCCAGTCGCAGCAGCGCCACCTTGCGGTCGAGTCCACCGGCATAGCCCGTGAGCGCACCGCTTTTGCCCACCACCCGGTGGCACGGCACGATGATGCTGAGCGGGTTGCGCCCGACCGCAGCGCCCACCGCGCGCGCCGCGGCAGGTCGGCCCAGTTGCCGCGCCAGTTCGCCATAGCTGCCCAGCTGGCCAAAAGTGATGTGCTGGAGTGCCGCCCAGACCTGCTGCTGGAACGCCGTGCCTTGAGGATCCAGCGGCACCTTGAATTCACGCAGCGTGCCGGCAAAGAAGCGCTGCAGTTCATCGGCAGCCTGGACCAGATAAGGGTTGCCGTGTTGCTGCGGAATGTGCAGGGGACCGGGATGGTGGCGCTGCTGGTCGAACCACACACCGGCCAGACCGTGCGCGCTGGCGGCCAGCGTCAAGGGCCCCAGCGGGGTGGTGGTGCGGCTGATGGCGCACAAGGCTTGTGTTGTCTTGATGTTGGGGTTCATGTGCCCGTCTCCAGGTGGTGCCAAAGTCGCATGACGGCATAGCCGCGCCACGGCCGCCAGGGCGCGGCCATGGCTTCAATGGTTTTGATGTTTCGGGTGCCGAGCGCGTTCATCAGCCCGATGTCGCTGACCGGCCAGGCGTCGGCGTGCGACAGCGTGCGCAGCGCAATCACCTGTGCTGTCCATTCGCCCACACCGGGCAGGGCACGCAGCGCGTTCAAAGTGGCCTGCTGGTCGCCGCCGGCCTGCAACACGATCTGGCCGTCGCTGATGGCGCGCGCCAGGGCCTGCAGGGCGCCGACACGCTGGCGCACGATGCCCAGTTCGCCGATGTGGGCCGGGTCGGCCTTTGCCAGGGTTTCCGCATCGGGAAACAAGCGGTCCAGTTCGGGCCAGGGCGTTTCAATCGGCGTGCCAAAACGCTGCACCAGCCGCTGCACCAGGGTGCGCGCTGCTTTCACGGTGACCTGCTGGCCCAGGATGACCCGCACGGCCACTTCAAACGCATCCAGGCAGCCGGGCAGGCGAACGCCGGGCAGCGCGGGCACCGGCAGCAGGCCCAGCACGGGGTCGATGACGGCGGGGTCGGCGTCCAGATCCAGCATCTGGCGCACCTGCTGCAGCACAGCGCCGCTGGCAGCTTGCAGGCTGGGACTGAGCTGCAGGTGCACCTCGAAGCGCTCGGGCACAAATTGGGCAGTCAGCCAGCCCGTGGTAACTGCCGCATGGCGGTCGGCGCTGTTGCCGCTGCGCCAGCAGACGGTGCGGCGCAGTGCCAGGCCGTCAACCGCTTCTACCCCCGGCATGGCGCGTTGGGCAAAAAACTTCAGCATCGACGGCACGTCATACGGCGGGCGGTAGGCCAGCCGCAGCCCGCGCGGGGCCTGGGGTGCGGCGACCGTACCGGCCTGACGCAATTGCGTCGGGTTCAGCCTGTAGTGCTGGGCAAACGCCGCGTTGAAGCGCCGCAGGCTGCCAAAGCCGCAGGCCAAAGCCACCTGTGTGATGGACTGCGGGGTGTCGGTCAGCAGTTGCTTGGCCAGCAGCAGGCGCTGCGTGGTCAGGTAGTCGTGCGGCGACACGCCCTGTGCGGCCTGGAAGATGCGGCGCAAGTGCCGGTCGGTGACCCCCAGCCGTGCCGCCAGTGCCGGCATGTGCAGCGGCTCGCCGCTGTGCACCGTGCGCTCGATTTGGCGGGCGGCGGCATCGGCCAGTACCCGAGAAGAGTCCATCGCGGACAGCCCAGGCGCAATTTCGGGTCGGCACTTCATACACGGCCTGAATCGTGCCGCCTCGGCCAATGCGCGGCTGCCAAAAAATCGGCAGTTTTCGCGCCGCGGCAGGCGCACGCGGCACACTGGCCGGCAGTACACGCCGGTGCTGGTGACGCCGACAAAAAACCGGCCGTCAAAGCGGGCGTCGTGTGCCTGCATGGCGCTGTAGGCCGTGTCGTCGCTGATGTCCATGGCTTGCATGTTAGGGTGCTCATCGCGGGTGACTGGCCGTTTTCGGACCTGTGGTTCTTGCCGCTTGCCATGCATTTTCGGGAAGACCCTGAGATGGAAACGCCCGCTCAGTCGTAAACATCAGACCGCAATCGCGGCCGGAAAAAACCTGTACATCCTTGAGGAGCGCCTGCATGACGATCATCCGAAACCTGACCCTGGGTTTGTCCGCTTCGGTTTTGCTGGGCGCTTGCGCCCTGCAGCCAACCACCGGGCCCATGGGCTTCTTCATCACCAGCACGGGTGTTGGCAACGGCGCTGACCTGGGGGGGCTGGCCGGGGCCGACGCCCATTGCCAGCGTCTGGCCACGGCGGCTGGCGCTGGCGGCAAGACCTGGCGCGCCTACCTGAGCGTGCCGGGGGCGTTCCCCGGCCCGGGCAAACCTGCGGTGGCTGCTGTTGATGCCCGCAGTCGCATCGGCGACGGGCCTTGGTTCAACGCCAAAGGCCAGCTGATTGCCCGCAATGTAGAGCACCTGCACCGCCACAACTACATCAACAAGGAAACCGCGCTGGACGAACGTGGCAACCCGATCAAGGGCCGGGGCGACAAACCGAACGAGCACGACATCCTGACCGGCTCGCGCGCCGACGGCACGGCCTTTGCGCCGCAGACCGACACCACGTGCAAGGCCTGGACCAGCAGCAGCGATGGCTCGGCCATCGTCGGCCATCATGACCTGAACGGCCCGATTCCGGGTGCCTGGGCTGCGTCCTGGAATTTCTCGCACCAAAGTGCCGGCTGCAGCCAGGAGGCGCTGGTGCGCACCGGCGGCGCGGGCAAGTTGTACTGTTTTGCCGCGAACTGAACGTGGCAGAGGAATGCCGCGTGACTACATCGCCTTGAACAGGTGCACGTAGGCGCGGCTCACCGGCAGTTCCTGCGCATGGCCCTTGATGCGCAGGAACAACCGGCTGACCTCGTCGCGCCGCGTACCGGCCAGGTGTTCCAGGTTGACGATGGTGCTGCGGTGGACCTGAACAAACACGGCGGGGTCCAGCGCCGCGGCCAAGTCGGCAATCGGGGTGCGGATCAGGTGTTCGGCCGACGCCGTCTGCACACAGGTGTATTTGTCATCGGCTCGGAAAAACAGCACGTCCTGCACGGGCACCTGGTGCGTGATGTCGCCATGGCTGGCGCGCACCCAGCGCAGCCGTGATGCGTCAGTTGCAGCTGCCGCCGGCTTGGGCAGCAGCCGCTGCAGCAGGTTTGCCAACTGGCCGTCGGAAAACCCGGTGAATGTCGTGTGTTCGGCCGTGCCGGACTTTGCGCCCGTTGTTTCGCCCGTAGCTTCGCCAGTTTCTGCGCCAGTCTGTTCGTCATTTGGGGCGCCGGACCCCAAGGCACGTTTCACCCGCTCCAACGTGCGCGCCAGGCGTTCGGCGTTGACGGGTTTCAGCACGTAGTCGATGGCCTCCGCTTCAAACGCCTGCACTGCAAAGTTGTCGTAGGCGGTGACAAACACCACGCGTGTAGACCCTTCGATACCTTGTGCCACTTCCAAACCGGTCAGACCGGGCATGCGGATGTCCAGAAAGGCCAGGTCGGGTTGCAGGCGGGCGATGTGTTCGGCGGCCTCCAGGCCGTTGCCTGCCATGTGTACCACCTGCAGTTCAGGCCAGAGCGCGGCCAGGGCGCGGGCCAGCGCGCGGCGCAGGTGGGGTTCGTCGTCGGCGATGAGGGCAGTGGTCATGGGTTTGCGACCGGTTGCAGGGGCAGGGTGATGCAGGCCCGTGTGCCGGGATGCAGCGGGGTGATCTCGAAGCTGGCATGGTGACCGTACCGCGCGTGCAGCCGCTCGCGAATGTTGTTCAAGGCCAGGCCGCCCCGACCCGGCGCAGATGCCGACGGTGTCGGTCTGGACGCACCGTCCAGGCCGACACCGTCGTCAAGCACTTCCAGCACCAGGACATCGGCGGTTGCGGTTGCGCTGACCTGCACCGTACCGCCTTCGACGGTGGGTTCCAGGCCATGCACGATGGCGTTTTCAATCAGCGGCTGCAGCAACAGCGGCAGCACGGGCTGGGTATTTGAAACTGCGTCCACCGTGATCGAAAAACGCAGCCGGGTGTCCATGCGCATCTGTTGCAACTGCAGGTAGTCCCGCGCCAGTTGCAGTTCTTGCGACAGTGCGCATTCGCCGCCGCGCAGGGCACCCAGTGAAGACCGCAGGTAGTCGGTGAAGGACTGCAGCATGGCCTGTGCCCTGGGCAGGTCTTCTTCCATCAGGCTTTGCACGTTGGCCAGGGTGTTGAACAAAAAGTGTGGCTCGATCTGCGCCTGCAGCAGTCGCAGTTGCGCTTCGGTGTTTTGGCGTTCCAGGTCGTAGCGCCGGGCCTTGGCCGCCCAGTACTGGTACAGCACCACAATCAGCACCGCCGACAGGCTCAGCGACTCGGCGATGTTGCGGG
>JAHECB010000080.1 GCA_024641925.1 Betaproteobacteria bacterium | reverse complement strand
GACAGGTCAGGAAAACTCAGGTGGCAGTGGGAGTCGACAAACATGGCTTTGGGCAAGGGCTGCGGCGCCCGGGGCGCCGGCCGGCAAGGGTCGACGCTGTGCCGCTACAGGGTCTGGGTTGGCTTGGCCGATGAGATGCTGGTGCCCAGCGCTTCTTCGATCTTGGCCTTGAGTTGGCGAGACTTTTCGTCGTTGGGGAACCGGACGCCCACACCCTGAGTTCGACCACCCGAGGCATTGGCGGGGGTGATCCAGGCCACCTTGCCTGCCACGGGGAAACGCTGGGGGTCTTCGGGTAACGACAGCAGCAGGTAGATGTCTTCACCCAGGCGGTAGTCCCGCGTGGTGGGCACAAACAGGCCACCGTCGTTCAGCAGGGGCATGTAGGCGGCGTAGAGGGCGCCGCGTTCGCGAAATACCAGCTGAATGACCGCCGGTCGCGCTGACGGCGCAGCCACCGAGCCGCCGGCAGCAAGATCCAGCGTGCCGGTGCGGCCGCCGAGAGGAGCGCGATCATTCATGTGACAAGTGTATCGAAGCTGACGCGCGGCCGGCCCCTGCGGGTGGTGTGCACTTCACGACCAGCCGCGAAATGCACGTGCGCCGGCCATCACCAGTGCGTCCAGCAGCAAGGGTTCGTTCCAGGGATGCTCGGCATGGCGTGACACCCGCGCCAGTTCCGCGGACCAGGCGCCCAGTGCCGCCAGTTGTTCAGGCGTCGTCGGCGGCGCACGCCTGCCGGCCGCGCGCGGACCTGCAGATCCGCCCGCTGCAGGTGGTTCGGGCAACGCGTCGGCGGCAAAAAATCGCGCAGGCCCACCGGTCGCAACCGCCATGGCGTCGTGACAGAGTTTTTGCAGGGCGTCCAGCACGCGCGGCACCGGCCAACCCGCAAACATCTGGGCCTGCCCCTGCTGCACGGCCTTGGGCAAGCGGGCCCAGCTGGCGGCGTCCATCCCCTGCTCTGCCATCTCCAGCGCCTCCAGTGGCCGGCCCGAGCTGGCCGCCAAGAGGATCTGGGGTGCCGCAACGCCCTGCCCCGCCAGCCATGCCAGGCTTTGCTCGATGGCGGGCGTGGGCAGCCGCAGCACCTGGCAACGGCTGCGCACGGTGGGCAACAGCTTGGCAGGGTCGGACACCGTCAGGATCAGTCGTGTGCCCGGCGCTGGCTCTTCCAGCGTCTTCAGCAGCGCGTTGGCCGACTGCAGGTTCAGCGCATCCGCCGGGTGCAGCACCACGGCCTTGCCACGCCCGCGTGAGCTGGTTTTCTGCACCCAGTCCAGCACCGCGCGCACTTCCTGAATGCGCACCTGCTTGCTGGGTTTGCGTTTGCCGTCTTCACCATCAGGCTTGTCGCCCGACAACGGCCAGTTCCAAGCCTGGCGCAGCGTTTCGGGCAGCAGCACCATCAGATCGGGATGAACCCGGGCATGGAACAGCTTGCAGCTTCCGCATTGGCCGCAGGCCAGCTGGGGTTCAGCGTCGGAATCACCTGCCAGGGGCCGCGCTTCACACAGCCGACTTTGTGCCAGCACCACGGCAAAGGCCAAGGCGCCGACGCCGGGACTGGCGTGTACCAGCAGGGCGTGGCCCTGTTGCTGACCCAGGGCATCGAGCAGCGGCTGGCGCAGCCAGGGCAAGGGCAAGCTGCCGTCCGGTCCGACCATCAGGGCGGCCACGGTGTCGACGGACTTGGCCATCAGTCGGGGCACCCGTTGCACATCATCAGTACCAGCCTCGGGCTGCTACACGTGTTTGAACGCGCGACCAGACCTGCTCGCGGTCACCCAGGGCGTCGATCGTCTCGAATCGCCCAGGCGACATTTGCGCACGACTTTTATAAGCGGTACGCACGCGGGCGAAAAATTCCAGGTCCTGCGATTCAAAGCGGTCGGGCGCACGGGCCGCAGCGCGACGCTGCGCTGCCAACGGCGCCGGCAAGTCGAACCACAGGGTCAGGTCGGGTTGCCGGCCTTGCTGCACCCAAGCCTCGAGCTGGGCCAGGACGGCCGTGTCAAAGCCACGGCCACCGCCTTGGTAGGCATAGGTGGCGTCGGTGAAGCGGTCACACAGTACCGTGGCACCCCGGGCCAGCGCGGGCAGGATCAGCTGCTGCAGGTGGTCGCGCCGGGCGGCAAACACCAGCAGGGTCTCGGTCAGGGCGTCCATGCGCCGGTGCAGGACCAGCTCGCGCAGGTTTTCAGCCAAAGGCGTGCCGCCGGGCTCGCGTGTCAACAGCACCTCGTGGCCTTGGGCGCGTATCCAGTCGGCCAGGGGCTCGATGTGCGAGCTTTTGCCTGCACCGTCGATACCCTCGAAGGTGATGAATCGGCCCGGAGCAACCGCCATCTCAGCGACCACCCCGCTGGAACTTGTTGACAGCCCGGTTGTGCTCGGCCAGTGTTTCACTGAACGCGCTGCTGCCATCACCCCGGGCAACAAAGTACAGCGCCCTGGTCGGTTCGGGCTTGACGGCAGCCAGCAGCGAAGCCTGGCCCGGCAAGGCAATGGGCGTGGGCGGCAGGCCGGCCCGTGTATAGCTGTTGTAGGGCGTGTCGGCTTCCAGGTCGCGCCGACGCAGGTTGCCGTCAAAACTTTCACCCAGGCCGTAGATCACCGTGGGGTCGGTCTGCAGCCGCATGCCGATGCGCAAACGGTTGATGAAAACTCCGCCAACCAGCCCCCGGTCGGCCTTGGATCCCGTTTCCTTTTCGATGATGGACGCCAGGATCAAGGCCTCTTCCGGGGTTTTCAGCGGTGTGTCCGGGTTGCGTTCCGACCAGACCGCCTGCAGGCGCTGTTGCAACATGTCGTGGGCACGCTTGAGCACCGTGATGTCGCTGACGCCCCGCGAATACACATAGGTGTCTGGAAAGAACCGACCTTCGGCCGGTACACCAGGCTGCCCCACCGCGGCCATCAGTTCGGCTTCGGACAGGCTGGCCGTGGTCTGTTTCAGGTGGGGTGCCTTGGCCAGTTCGGCGCGCATCTGCCGGAAGGTCCAGCCATCGATGAAGCGCACCTGCTCCATCACCGTGGCGCCTTGCACCATCTTGTCCAATAACTGGCGCGGGGTGGTGCTCGAGGCGACCTCGTAGCTGCCTGCGCGGATTTTTTTGGCCAGGCCCGACCAGCGGAAGTACTGGTACAGCATGCGCGGATCCACCTGCACGCCTGCGTTCGCCCAGCCTTGGGCGATGTCGCGTGACGTTTCGCCCGGTTCAACCGACAACTCCGCGCTGTCGCCAGTCAGGGTCAAGGGCTGGTCCACCCAGCGCCAAGCCAGTGCCGCAGCGCCGGCAAGCGCCAAAGCCGCCAACAACAACAGCACCAGCAGGGCACGCACGACGCCGCCCTGTTCAAAACCTTGCAATTGCCGGGTTGCTGATCTCGTCATAGGGGGCGGATGATAATTGGCGGCATGAGCACACCCAAGACCGTTACCCCATTCAGTGCCGGTGTCTGCCGCCTGCAGGACTGGGGCCTGATGCGCGCCCAGGGCACCGAAGCCGTGAAGTTTCTGCACGGGCAATTGACGCAGGACGTTGAACATCTGGTCCCCGGCAAGGCTTGCCTGGCCGGCTATTGCTCTGCCAAGGGGCGGTTGCTGGCAACGATGGTGATCTGGCCCGGTGAGGCCGACGAACTGCTGCTGGCGTGCAGTGCCGACCTGCTGCCGGCCACCTTGAAGCGCTTGTCGATGTTTGTGATGCGGGCCAAGTGCAAGCTCAGCGATGCCAGTGCCGAGCGCCCCTTGTGGGGCTTGGCGGGCGACGGTGTCGCAGCCGCCCTGGATCAGCCCCCTCTGGCCGTTTGGGGCCGCGTGAGCCTGGCGCCGGGTCAGGATCTGGTGCGCTTGCCTGATGCCCTGGTTGCCGACGTCTTGGTTCCAAGGTACCTGCTGGCAGCAGAAAAAGCGCCTTCGCTGCCCGTGATGGACGCCGAGCAATGGCGCTGGCTGGAAGTGCACAGCGGCGTGGTGCGCATCGTCAGCGCCACCAGTGAACAGTTTGTGCCACAGATGGTGAACCTGGAACTGGTCGGGGGCGTGAACTTCCAGAAAGGCTGTTACCCGGGCCAGGAAGTCGTGGCTCGCAGCCAGTACCGCGGAACGACCAAGCGCCGGGCCTACGTTCTGGTCGGTCAGCCGCCTCTGGCCATTGGACAGGAGCTTTTCAGCAGCGACGACCCCTCACAGCCCGCAGGTTTGGTGGCCATGCTGGGTCTGGGCCCGGACGGTACCGTGGCTGCCCTGGCCGAGATGAAGATCGCCGCCATGCGCGGCGGCGGCAGCCTGCACGTGGGGCACGCGCAAGGGGCCTTGCTGGAAGCGGGTTCACTGCCTTACGCAGTTGCCGCCGACGAGTGACACACGGTGTCGGCCGAGCCTGAGCTGTATGTCTACTGGAAGGTGCCGATGGCCCAGTTGCCCCAAGCACTGGTGGCGGGCCGTCAACTGCAGGCCTTGCTGCGGTCACAAATCGACGGTCTGCATGCGCGGCTGCTGCAGCGCGCTGACGGCGAAGGCGAAGGCGATGCCACCGTATTGGAGATCTACGCGCTGCAGGGCGGTTTGCACGCTCGGCACCGTGAAATCATCGAAAAATCGGCCCAGTTTGCCTACGGCGCAGCCGGCTGTCTGCCCGCCAAGCGCCATGTAGAAATTTTCCAGCCGGGCTGAAACGGGCCAGTGTCAGCGAACTCCGAAAATCAGGCAGACCGAATGGAGAATTTCCTGCCTGACCAGGCTGCTCTTGCCAGGGGCGGCCATGATGAATATGGAGTCATTTGCGACGCTTCGGCAAAAACGAAGCCCAGCAAATATGCTAGGCCTACCGATTCTCCTCGATACCAATACTGCTATGAAACTGCGTCAGTACTGCGCGTAGGTGTTGGTGCGGTAAACCTTGTTTGGCAGCGGCGGCGCAATATAGATTTTGGTCTTGGAAGTGATGATGCCGGGCTCGTCAACGCTCCACTTGGCCTTGACACGGGAACCTGCTGCGCCACTGGCAGCGGACACTGAAGACACAGCGCGCGTCGCGACGTATCGCTTGCCCAAGTCTTCATTGGCAAAATAACGAATTCGGCGGGCCGAAACCTTGTGCCGGATCATGTCGCCCGAGGCCACCAGGGCTTCAGCAGCACGCCGGACCTGCTCCGGGGAATAACCTGTCAGTTCGCTTGCCGAAAACCCTGCGGGGGCATTGGAAAGCTCAATAAGTTTGCGATGGAGGGTGGTATGAAGGTTTTGTTTTGTCATGCGGTATTGTAACGTGAGTGTCTGCTTAAAGCAACCCTTTTCCACACCGAATTGCGTTAAAGGGGTCTTTACCAAATCGGCCACCTGACCCTTTTGAATGGGCTGGTCCGACCAAACCGTTTAGGCATCGTCTCGATTCAGGCCCTTGGCACAGACCAACAGGCACGCCAGCCGCTTCAGCATCCTTACCGGCTGGCACTGCGCCAACTGTGCTTGCCTTCGGTGTGGCCTGAACCATTTTGGAGCGGGCGGCCTCGATTGCGTCGACATCGCACTGGGGAATTTGCGTCGCATATCTGCATATGCGTCGAGGGAGGTTCAAACACCGCCGCCTGCCGCTGGGCAGCAGCACCATGGCCAATCCAACTGGAGAGCGCGATGATGAAGAACTGTCGACGGGCTTGCAGGGCTGCCGCGCGTGAAACGCCGGCTTCAAGGTCAGCGCCCGTGCTGTCGGCGCCCGAGGGCGCTGACGCCCCCCCCCGGAGCCTGCCTGGGAGCCATTTGATGCACAGATCGCCGCAAGCCTGCGGGCGACAAACTGTCGCATTCCCATGCGCT
Source organism: Betaproteobacteria bacterium (assembly GCA_024641925.1). Taxonomy (GTDB): domain Bacteria; phylum Pseudomonadota; class Gammaproteobacteria; order Burkholderiales; family Burkholderiaceae_C; genus Rubrivivax. The sequence goes on along the minus strand of JAHECB010000080.1, from coordinate 11,691 downwards.
TGGGCTGTCGGCCCATAAGGGCTTTCCCAAGCCCATCGCTGCAGCGGCAGACCAGACAATACTCGGTTCCCCACAACCGATGGTCAGCCCCGCCAATGAACACCCCCCAAGGCTTCAAATCCTGGCGCCGCCGCGCCGTCTGCGCCGCCGTCCCTGCAATCTTGGCGGTTGGCCTGGCCCTGCCGGGTCTGGCCGCCGCACAGGCCTGGCCCAGCAAGGGCCCCATCAAACTGGTCGCCGTGTTTCCACCGGGCGGCTCTGTGGACCAGGTGGCACGCATGCTGGCCCCGGTGCTGCAGCAAGCCTTGGGCCAGAACGTCATCGTTGAAAACAAGGGTGGTGCCTCCGGCTCCATCGGCGCCGGCGCAGTGGCCGCTGCGGCGCCAGATGGCTACACCTTTGCCGTGGTGTTTGACACCCACGGTGTTAACCCCAGCCTGCAGCCCAATCTGCCCTTCGACACCCGGCGTGACCTGACCACGGTAACCCTGGTGGGCACCGGCGCCATGGTGCTGACGGCCAACGCCGAAACACCGTACAAGACCCTGGCCGACGTGGTGGCCGCCGCCAAGGCGGGCAAGAACATCAGCTACGGCAGCATCGGCTCGGGCAGCCTGGGGCACCTGGCGATGACGCTGTTGTCCAAATCCGGCGGTTTTGAAGTCACGCACGTGCCCTACCGCGGCGGCGGCCCACTGATGAACGACGCGCTGGCCGGCCACGTGCAACTGGCCATCGGCTCTGTGTTCCTGACCAAGCCGCACCTGGACAGCAAGCGCATCCGCGCCCTGGCCGTGACCACCAGCAAACGCAGCCCCAACCTGCCCGATGTGCCCAGCCTGGCCGAGAGCGGCTTTCCTGGTTTTGAAGCGCCGGCCTGGTGGGCCGTGCTGGCTCCGGCCAAGACGCCGCTCGAAATCATTGCGCGCATGAACGCCGAGATCAACAAGGCGCTGAAGATGCCCGAGATCGCCAGCAAACTGGCGGCCCAGGGCATCGACATCCAGGCGAGCACGCCTGCAGCGGGCCAGGCCTTCATCGAAAAGCAGATCGACACCTGGGCCAAGGTCGTCAAGGACAACGGCATCAAGGCCAACTGAAGGTGGCCGACAGCGGCCCACCCGGACTGGACGCCCAGCAGCTGCGGCAGGCGGTACGCGCCCTGGGCGCTGCCGCGCCGGCCTGCGCAGCTTGCGCCGGCGTGTTGTGCGCCGGTTGGGAGTCAGTGTCCGTGCCGCTGGCGGCACCGCAGGTGGAATGGGTGGGCAGCTTGCGCAACGCGGCTGACCCCGAGCCCACGCTGCAGGAACACCATCCCGACGGCACGCACTATTGGTCACCACGGGCGCCGATTGTGCTGGACGCGTTTCCGTTCAACCGCTGCGAGGTCTGGCGCTGTGTCCAGTGCCGCCGAGGTTTTCTGCAGTACACCGAAGCCGGTGGGTATTACGTGGACCACCGCCTGCGCGAGATAGACCTTGCGCTCGTCACGGAGGGGCCGCCGCCGACGGTCGCCTGAGCCACGCCGCAGCGGGGCTTGACCCCGCATCGATTTCGTCAGCCTGGATGAAGCCGTCATCAATGAGCCTGACGCGCTTCTTGGCCTCTTTTTGCATGCTGCTGTTCTCGACCGTAACCGGAGAGCTGCATGCAATCGAATCGTCCCCAGTCCCCTGCCCCACGGCTGGCCCGCGCGGCCATACCCCTGGCCGTTCTGGCCATGTTGGCAGCCTGCAACGACGGCAGCGACCCCGATCCGGTGCAGCCACCTGCGGCACCGGCTCATGTGGTCATCAGCGGCGTGGTGGCCGATGGCCCGCTCAGTGGCGTCACGGTCTGTTACGACCTCAACGACAACGAAGCCTGCGACGCTGGCGAGCCTGCGTCCGCACTGACCGACGCGGATGGCCACTACCGGCTGGAAGTTGACCCCGCCGTTGCCGGCATGCATGCCGTGCTGGCCCTGGTGCCCGCCACGGCCGTTGACAAGGACACCGGTGCCGCCATCGGCGCGGCATTGACGCTGAAGGCGCCGGCCACCAGCAGCAACACTGCGCAGACGGTGTTTGTCAGCGCGCTGACTACCGCCGTGGCCGACCGCGTCAAGGAAAGTGGTGAAACTGTGGCCGCGGCCACCGAACATGTGCGCACGGCACTGGACTTGAATGATTCACCCTTGAACAACTTTGTCGGCAACACCGCGGCCAGCGCGGTGCAGGCGGCCACAGCCGCCCGTGCGCTGACCGCCGTGCTGGTTCAGGCCACCCAATTGACCACCGGTGCCGGTGTGCCGCAGACGACGGCCGGCCCGTTTGCGCGCAGCATGGTCTCGGCCAGTCTGCCCACGGTGGCCGCTGCCTTGGCGCAAGACCCTGCGCTGCCGCTGGCCGACCGGGTGGCCCAGGCCGTGGCTGCCCTAAATCAAAACTTCAACCTGACCCCGACCACGGCGCAAGCCGTGGTGCAGGCCAGCGCGCCCAGGACGGCTGCCCCCGTCGCCTTGGGCCCGTTTGTCAGCCTGCGCCGCTTTGCCTACACCGACGCCAACAACTTCAGCTACACGCTCTACACCGGCGACAGCAGCCAGACCGACACCAGCGGCGCCTTTGTGGCCCACGAAGTTCGCCAGACGGTGAGCGACGGCGGCGAACTGCCCTACAACCGCAACCAGATGTACTGGACCGGCAGCACCTGGCAGGTCTGCAACCAGCAGTGGGCCGTCAGCAAGACCACACTGGACCTGGCCAACAGCCGCCAGTCCAGCCTCTACTGCGACGCCAGCCGCAGCGAAACCCTCAGCAACAACCAGGACATCGGCGGCAAGACGTTGCGCGAAGTGGTCACGCAGATGCGCGCCTACCCCTTGGCCGATTCAGCCGGCGGCCACACCAATGCCGAGGGCCTGCCCATCCACTGGGGCCCAGAACCTGCCCTGCTGCCTGAAGCGGCCACCTTCCCTGTAGGCTCCACGCTGAGCACACGCCGGCTGCAGATCGACCTGGGCGGCACCGACCGCATCGAACTTACCTCCAAGAGCAGTGTGCGCTGGGCCGACGGCATCTTCCGCCAGGCCGTGACGCTGGAGCAGCTCAGCGGCATGCCCGGCAACCTGGTGGACGCCACCACCACCGTTCGCAACAACAACACCGTGTATGTCTACGACCTGCCGCTGGCCGAGCAGGCCGACACCACGCTCGAAGCCTTCAAGCGCTGGCGCGCCGGTTTTGACATCGCCAACCTGAGAGCACGCTTCTACAGCTGCGATGTGCGCAAGAGCGACCAAGCCGCGTTGAACTGCGAAGCGGCGGGTGACGCCACCCTGGCCATCAGCATGCAAGGCAACGCACGTCTGCTGCGTGTGGCCAGCGGCTACCCGGCGGCGCTGTCCAGCACGCTCAAGACCCAGCGTTTCTGGGCCGAGCACAGCGGCACCGTGTGTCGTGGCGCGCGTGACCTGCCCAACCTGCGGCACGACCAGCGCCTGAATGCCCCAGCCTGGAACGCCTTGCGTACGGCCTTGAACATCCCCGCCCACAACGAGCCCCTGGCGCCTGCAGAGGCCGCGCCCCTCAGCACGCTGCGCAGCTTCACCTTCACCGACGCCGCCAACTACAGCCTGCGGCTGATCACGGGCGACAGCAGCGTCGTCGATGGGCAGGGCTACAGCCTGGCCAGCGATACACGCGAAACGCTGTCCGGTGGGCAGTCCATCGTCTTTGCGCGGAACCAGCTGATGTGGACGGGCTCGGCGTGGTACGACTGCCCCAGCGACGGCACTGGCGTGATCCGCTACAACACTGCAGCGCCGTTTGACAGCAGCTTTTGCCTGACCTACCTGGACCAGCGGGCCACGTCGGTCACGCTCACGCTGGATGGCCGACGCATGTCCGATGTCGTCAATGACATTCGCAGCTACGGCAGCAAGGACGGCAACTTCGACTATCGCGGCTGGGGCCCCAACCCCGCCGACCATGCAGCGTTGAGCACGGCATTTTTCCCAGTGGGCAGCACCATGGAATACCGCGGCAATCTGCGCCAGGCCACGCCCATGATCATGGGCACGGCAGACAACAACAAGGTGCGCGTGGCACCAGCCTTCGACACCACGGCGCCGTTCAACACCTGGCCGGTTGCAGGCACGCTGGAAGAGTTTATCGCCAAGTACCCGGGTGACTTCAATGGGCACAATCTGAACGGCAACGTGGCGTTTTGGGTGCATGGCATCACGTTGCCAGCAGCGCCCGCGCCGCAGTTCAATCAGACCCTGGAGTTCCGCGTGGCCTTCGATGCCAACGGCCAGAAAGCCCGTTTCTACAAAAACAACCGGGCGGCCGCGACCAACTTCACCACCAACTATGTGACGGTGCTGGACACCACCTACAGCATCGAAACCGTGGGTGGCTATCGGATCCTGAAATTTGCCAGCTTGCCCGACGGCTTCGAGAATGACTATGGTTTCCAGCGCCTGTTTGCCGAGCGCGAAGGGTCGGTCTGGTATGCCTGGAAGGACGGCGTTCCCACCACACCAGCCTACAGCATCCGCCTGAACGGTGTTGCAGCCAACGCACTGGGCCAGGCTCTGGGCATTCGTTGACCGAATCCCGGCATTGACGCGGCAGTCGAATCGTCGCGTGTAGCGGTTGGGCATGCCCGCCCAACCCAGTGGCCTCGCGGCAGCTGCAGTCGCCCGCCTGACAGCGGGCGACTTTGTTTTCCCGCTAGCATCTCGCGCACGCCGCGCGCACCGATCGTGGGCGTCAGATCTCAAGGACCCTCGCGATGAAGATCACCGCCGCCCGCGTCATCGTTTGCTGCCCTGGCCGCAACTTCGTCACCCTGAAGATCGAAACCGACGAAGGCCTGGTCGGCCTGGGTGATGCCTCGCTCAACGGCCGTGAACTGGCGGTAGCCAGCTACCTGACCGAGCATGTCATCCCCTGCCTGATCGGCCGCGACCCGCAGCAGATCGAGGACATCTGGCAGTACCTGTACCGCGGTGCCTACTGGCGGCGTGGGCCGGTGACCATGAGCGCCATCGCCGCGGTCGACACGGCGCTGTGGGACATCAAGGCCAAGGCCGCCGGCATGCCGCTGTACCAGTTGCTGGGCGGCGCCAGCCGCGAGCACGTGATGGTCTACGCCCATGCCAACGGCCGCGACATCGCCGAGGCGGTGGACGAGGTGCACCGGCACGCCGCGCTGGGCTACAAGGCCATCCGCGCGCAAAGCGGGGTGCCGGGGCTGAACAAGGTCTACGGCGTGTCCACCGACGGCCAGAAATACGAACCCGCCACCAAGGGCCTGCCCACCGAGCAGGACTGGGACACCAGCAAGTACCTGCTGCACACGCCCAAGCTGTTCCAGGCCGTGCGCGACGCCATCGGCTGGGACCACCACCTCCTGCACGACGTGCACCACCGCCTGAGCCCCATCGAGGCGGCGCGCCTGGGCAAGGACCTGGAAGCGTTTCGGCTGTTCTGGATGGAAGACCCGACCCCGGCCGAAAACCAGGATGCCTTCCGGCTGATCCGCCAGCACACCACCACGCCGCTGGCGGTGGGCGAAATCTTCAACACCATCTGGGACTGCAAGCAACTGATCGAAAACCAGCTGATTGACTACATCCGCACCACGGTGGTTCATGCCGGCGGCATCACGCACCTGCGCCGCATTGCCGACCTGGCCGCGCTGTACCAGGTGCGCACCGGCAGCCATGGTGCGACCGACCTGTCGCCGGTGTGCATGGGTGCGGCCTTGCACTTTGACCTGTGGGTGCCCAACTTCGGCATCCAGGAGCACATGCCGCACAACGCAGAAACCGACGCGGTGTTCCCGCATGCCTACACTTTCAACGACGGGTTCATGCACCCGGGCAATGTGCCGGGCCATGGTGTCACCATCGACGAAAAGCGGGCCGCAAAGTACCCGTACCACCGCGCCTACCTGCCCGTGAACCGGCTGCAGCGCGACGGCACGCTGTGGGATTGGTGAGGCCACGGCCATGAACCGCCTGAACGCCGCAGCACTGGACACGCTGCCGCAGGGCGTCGAGCAACCCCGCTACGACCGCAGCACCTTGCAGCCCGGCATCGTGCACCTGGGTATCGGCGCCTTCATGCGCGCGCACCTGGCGGTGGCCACCGAGGCTGCGCTGCACAACCAGCCCGATCAACGTTGGGGCATCGTGGGGGTTTCCTTGCGCCAGCCCGACACCCGCGACGCGCTGGCGCCGCAGGATGGTCTTTACAGCGTGGCCGTGTGCGACGCCGATGCCGCCGGCCAGGCGCGCCAGCACTTGCAGGTGGTGGGCTGCATCGTGCGGGTGCTGGTGGCGCCAGAAAATCCATCGGCCGTGTTGCAGGTCATCGCTGCTGCAACCACACGCATCGTCAGCCTCACCATCACAGAAAAGGGCTACCACCGCGACCTGGTCACCGGCACCTTGAACCAGGCCCACCCTGACGTGTTGTATGACCTGACACACCCGAACGCACCCTGCAGTGCCATCGGCTTCGTCGTGCACGGCCTGGCACTTCGGCGTGCGGCGGGCCTGGGTGGTGTCGCACTGCTGTCGCTGGACAACCTGCCCGCCAACGGCCATACCCTGCACGCTCTGGTGCTCAAATTTGCCGAGCAACTAGGGCCGTCGCTGGCACAGTGGATCCAGCAAACCTGCAGCTTTCCCAACAGCATGGTGGACCGGATCGTGCCCAGGACCACCGACGCCGACCGTCAGCGGGTTGCTGCGCAGCTGGGGGTCGCCGACGCCTGGCCGGTGATGGCCGAGCCCTTTTTTGACTGGGCTGTCGAGGACCAATTCGTGGCCGGCAGACCGGCGTGGGACCGCGGCGGCGCACGGTTTGTGGAAGCCGCCGAACCGTATGAAACCCTGAAGCTGCGCATGGTCAATGGTGCCCATTCAACCCTGGCCTACCTGGGCGCAATGGCCGGCTGGGCCACCGTGGACCAGGCCATCGGCCAGCCGACCATGCGCCGTTTTGTGGAAGGTCTGATGCGCGACGAGATAGCGCCCACGCTGCCCGCCCTGCCCGGCCTGGATCTGACCGACTACGCGGCCAGTTTGCTGACGCGGTTTGCCAACCCGGCGTTGGCACATCACACACAGCAGATTGCCATGGACGGCTCGCAGAAGTTGCCGCAGCGCTGGCTGGGCACCGTGGGCGACCGCCTGGCAGCCGGACAAGGTGTGCGGCATCTGGGCCTGGCGATTGCGGCCTGGGGGCACTACCTGCGGCGCCGCGACGAACACGGCCACCACTATCCCCTCGAAGACCCGCTGGCGGCCGAACTCGTGGCCTTGGCCGCACGGCTCGAAACCGCCACCAACGCCAAGGCGCGTGCCCTCGCCTTGCTGGGTTTCGCCCCGGTCTTCGGCGACCTGCAGGGCTCGGAAGCGCTGGTGGACTCCGTGGCAAGCGGGCTGGATGCGTTGCGTGACTTGGGCGTGACAGCCACGCTGAAACGTTTCGACGAAGTCTGAGGCCGCATCGCCGTGGCGCTTGCAGCGGCGCGGCCCGTCGCAGGGTTTACCTGTGATGTCAGCCCCGAATCCAGCGTCTACGATGCGCGCAATTGGTCTGACCACTTTACCGCTGCGCACCGATTCATGCCCCTGCAGGCCGTCGAAAACAAACGCCTCTACCGCCAGATCGCGGAGCAATTGCGCGCGTTGATCCTGAGCGGCGAATTTGACGTCGGCACCCGGTTGCCCGCTGAACGCGACCTGGCCACCAGCCTGGGGGTGTCCAGGCCCTCGGTGCGCGAAGCACTGATTGCGCTGGAGGTGGAAGGCTGGGTTGAAGTGCGCCCGGGTTCCGGCATCCACGTCATTGCGCGCGAAACCGCTGCCACCGCACCGCGCCTGGCGCCCAACGCCTTCGGCCCGTTTGAGGTCATCCGCGCACGGCAGCTGATCGAGTGCGAGCTGGTGGTGCTGGCGGCCCTGCACCCCACGGAAGCAGGTATTGCCGGGCTTCACGAGGCCATTGCCTGCATGGAAGACGAACTCGCCCAGGGCCAGATGCCGCTGCGCGGCGACCGGTTATTTCACGTGCGGGTAGCCGAGATGGCCGAAAACGGGCCGCTGCTGCGCACCGTCGGCGAGCTCTTCGACGAACGCACCAACCCCTTGTTTGAACAATTGGGGCACCACTTTGAAAATGACAGCAGCTGGCGCATGGCGATTGCCGAGCACGGCGCCGTCGTGACCGCCATCACGCAGCATGACCCGGACACCGCACGGGCTGCCATGCACCTGCACCTGGAGCGTTCGCAGCAGCGCTTTGCCCAGGCCTGGCCCACCACCTCGGCGCAGGCCACCGCCTGACCGGCCAACGCTCAACCATCGGCTCAACAACATGTCCATCGCCTGCACCATCCACGCCGCACTTGATCTGCGCCTGGAAGAAGAAACGCCCCGCGACCTGGGTCCGCACGATGTGCTGCTGCGGCTGGGTGCGGGCGGCATCTGCGGGTCTGACCTGCACTACTACAAAGAAGGCCGGGTCGGCGCCTTCGTGGTGCGTGAACCGCTGGTGCCCGGACACGAGGCCTCGGGCATCGTCGACACGGTGGGCAGCGCGGTCACGCGGGTCAGCCCGGGGCAGAAGGTGGCCATCAACCCATCGCACCCCTGTGGCCGTTGTGACTACTGTCGTGCCGGGCGCGGCAACCTGTGCCGGCACATGTTCTTCTTGGGCAGCGCCAGCATCTTTCCACACGCGCAGGGTGTGTTCCGTGAACGTTTTGTCATGGGCGAAGCCCAGCTCACACCCATCACCGAGCCCGACATCACACTGGGCGAAATTGCCTGCGCCGAACCCTTGTCCATCGGCCTGCATGCCATCCACCGCGCCGGCCCGGTGATGGGCGAAACCGTGCTGGTGACCGGCGGCGGCACCATCGGCTGCATGAGTGTGATGGCCGCGCGCATGGCCGGCGCGGCGCACGTGATCGTGTGCGACATCAACGATCGCGCACTGGAAATGGCGCTGAAAGTGGGCGCAGACCGCGTCATCCGCAGCGACCGCGCCAAACCCGAGGATCTGGCCGATCTGGCCGAAGTGTCCATTGAAGCCGCGGGCAGCCCCGCCGCGCTGGCGACCTGCCTGAAGGCCACGCGCCGTGGTGGCCGCATCGTGCAGGTGGGCACCTTGCCGCTGGAAATCAACTTCCCTGCCAACAGCGTGATGTCACGCGAACTCGACTATCGCGGCGCCTTCCGTGCCCACCAGGCCTTTGACTGGGCGGTGCAGGCCATCCGAAGCCGCCGTGTCGACGTGCGCCCCCTGATCAGTGCACAACTGCCGCTGGCGCAGTCCAAGGCAGCTTTTGAACTGGCGCTGGACCGAACAAAAAGCACCAAGGTGCAACTGGTGTGTGACTGAGACCCCGGACTTTCCCCGTTCAACCAAGAGGAGACATGCAAGATGAAACGCCAAACCCTGAAGACCCTGCTGGCCGCTGCGGCCACCCTGCTGGCCGTGGCCCCTTTGAGCAACGCCATGGCGCAGAGCAAGCTGAAATGGGCCCACGTCTACGAGACTTCGGAGCCGTACCACACCGAATCGGTCTGGGCTGCTGAAGAAATCAAGAAGCGCACCAACGGCAAGTTCGACATCCAGGTCTTTCCCGCATCTTCGCTGGGCAAGGAAACCGACATCAACCAGGGCATGACCCTGGGCACGGTGGACATGATCATCAGCGGCCCGTCGTTTGCGGCACGCAGCTACCCGCGCCTGGGCATCGCCTACTACCCCTTCATCTTCCGCGACGGCGAACACCTGCTGGCCTACAGCAAGAGTCCGGTGTTCAAGGAGATGGTGGACGGTTACCGCCAGAAAACCGGCATCCAGATCCTGGCCTACACCTACTACGGTTCACGGCACACCACGTCCAACCGCGAATTCAAGGACTGCGCCGGCATGAAAGGCCTGAAGATCCGTGTGCCGGACGTGCCAGCCTACACCGCCACACCCAAGGCCTGCGGCGCCAACCCGACACCGATCGCTTTTGCCGAGGTGTACCTGGCGCTGCAGAACGGCACGGTCGAGGCGCAGGAAAACCCGCTGACCACCATCGAGGCCAAGAAGTTCTTTGAAGTGCAGAAGCACATCATGCTGACTGGCCACATCGTCGACGGCCTGACCACCCAGGTAGCGCCCCACGTCTGGAACAAGCTGACCGACGACGAAAAGAAGATCTTCTCTGACGTGGCGCTGGAAGCCGCCGCACGCGCCAGCGCCAAGATCAAGGCGCGTGAAGGCCAGTTGGCCGATATCTTCAAGGGCAAGGGCCTGGGCGTGCACGAGGTGGACCGCGACAGCTTCCGCCAGGCCGTGCTGAAAAACTCGCCGCCGGAGTCCATGGGCTTCGACCGCAAGGACTACGACCGCATCGTCAGCATCAAGTAAAGCCCACGACGCGGCCAGACGGCCGCGTTCCGCGCAGGAAGTTACTGCAGTCCGTTCAAGCCGGGTTGCAGCACCGACTTGCGCCCTGCTGAACAGGAGCCCCTGAATGGACCTGGATGACATGCCCAAGGTCATGGGCGACGACGGTCAGTTTCATGCCGTCGACGAGGCCGTTGACCTGTCACACACCACCCTCGAAGGCTGGGCTGCGCTGGGTCTGTTCTGGGTGCTGGGCGTCACGGTTTTTTATCAGTTCTTCACGCGGTATGCACTCAACGACTCTGCGGCCTGGACAGAAGAAATCGCGCGCTATCTGCTGATCGGTACGGTCTTTGTGGGCTGTGCCATGGGCGTGGCCAAGAACAACCACATCCAGGTGGACCTGCTCTACCGCTACCTGCCCGCACGCGCCGGGCGTGTGCTGGCCACGCTGGTGGACGCCGCGCGCGTGGCCTTCTTTGGTGCACTGACCGTGTTGACCGGCATGCTGATGCAGAAGATGGGCAACTACCAGATGACCATCATCGACCTGCCCATGAACATCGTCTATGGCGTGTGTCTGGTGGGCTTTGCGGCCTGCACCGTGCGTGCCGTCATGGTCATGCGTGTGCACCTGCAGCGAGGCTACAGCGTGCTGGAACGCCCCGAAACCACGATGGACGACCGATAAGCGGGCACCTCATGCTGAAAATTCTTTTCCTGTTCCTGATGGCCAGCGGCATCCCCGTGGCCATTGCCATGGCCGGTTCGTCGCTGATCTACATCGTGGTCAGCGGCGACCTGCCGGCCTTTGCCGTGGTCCACCGCATGATCGGCGGCATCGACAGTTTCCCGTTGCTGGCCGTGCCGTTTTTCATCCTGGCCGGCAACCTGATGAACAACGCCGGCATCACCAACCGCATCTACAACTTTGCGCTGGCCCTGGTGGGCTGGCTCAAGGGCGGCCTGGGGCATGTCAACATCGTCGGCTCGGTGATTTTTGCGGGCATGAGCGGCACCGCCATCGCTGATGCTGCCGGCCTGGGCACCATCGAGATCAAGGCCATGAAGGACCATGGTTATGACGCCGAATTTGCGGTCGGCGTCACGGCCGCTTCGGCCACGCTGGGCCCCATCATCCCGCCGTCCTTGCCGTTTGTGATCTACGCCATGATGGCCAATGTGTCGGTGGGCGCGCTGTTCCTGGCGGGCATTCTGCCGGGTGTATTGCTGGCCATCCTGATGATGCTGACGGTGGCCTACTTCGCCCACAAAAACG
>JAHECB010000079.1 GCA_024641925.1 Betaproteobacteria bacterium | reverse complement strand
ACTGACGATGGCATCGACTGCCCAAGCCCACGAAGTGAGCTGTCGGGGCCACCTGCTGGACAGCTCGGAAGTACCGGCCGTTGTCACGGGCGGCAACGCGGGTGTAGACACCATCACCCCCACCCTCACAAGCTTCCCTCTGGGCGCAAGCTTCGGCCTCGATGGCGCCAGCGTCGACATGACCTGGCCTGCAGCTGCAGCGCCGCGATTGTCACGGGCCATGGAAGCATGGTCAACACCCCCTTCACAGCCCTCCTGGCTGGCCTGACACCGGTATGGGCCAGCGCTGCGATGGCCAGCCCGCAAACGGGCCGCAACGGGCCTCACACCGCCAGGCTGTCGGCCCGTGCTTGCGCCTGGGCAAAGTCGAGTGCGCCGGTGTAGATGCTGCGGCCGCATATGACACCTGCAACACCCTCGGCCTCGACTGCGCACAGATTGTCGATGTCGGCCATGTTGGACAGGCCTCCCGATGCAATCACCGGAATGCTGACAGCACGGGCCAGCGCCACCGTGGCTTCGATGTTGATGCCGGTGAGCATGCCGTCGCGCCCGATGTCGGTGTAGATGATGGATTCGACGCCGTAGTCTTCAAACTTTTTCGCCAGGTCCACCACCTCGTGGCCTGTGAGTTTGCTCCAGCCGTCGGTGGCCACCTTGCCGTCGCGTGCGTCCAGACCCACGATGATGTGGCCCCCAAAGGCAATGCAGGCCTCTTTCAGGAAACCCGGGTTCTTGACGGCGGCGGTGCCGATGATGACAAAACTCAAGCCGTCGTCCAGCAGGCGTTCGATGGTGTCCAGGTCACGGATGCCGCCGCCCAGTTGCACCGGCACCTCGTCGCCCACCTCGCGCAGGATGGCCTTGATGGCGGATTCGTTGAAGGGTTTGCCGGCAAAAGCGCCGTTCAAGTCCACCAGATGCAGCTGCCGCGCGCCGGCGTCCAGCCAGCGGCGCGCCATGGCAGCGGGGTCTTCACCAAAGGTGGTGGACGCCTGCATGTCGCCTTGTTGCAGGCGCACGCACTTGCCGTCCTTGAGGTCGATGGCCGGTATCAGCAGCATGTCAATGCGGTGGGGGTTGGAAAAAGGAGGGAGGGGATGTCGGCACCCGGGACAGATGAAATCTGGTGCAACCGTGGCACTCAGGGCTGCCAGTGCAGAAAGTTTCGGTACAAGGCCAAACCCTGGTCGGCGCTCTTCTCGGGGTGGAACTGGGTGGCGAAAATGTTATCGCGAGCCACGGCGCACGTAAAGCGCTCACCGTATTCTGCGCTGCCGACGGTGTGAACGGGTTGCGCAGGATCAGCGAAATAACTGTGCACGAAGTAGAACCAGCTGTTGTCGGGTACGCCGTGCCACAGCGCATGGGGCTGCTGGGCAACCCGGTTCCAGCCCATCTGCGGCACCTTGTAGCGGCTGCCGTCGTGCTGCAGTCGGCCCTCCAGCTGGAAGCGGCGAACCCGCCCCGGGATCAAACCCAGCCCCGGCGTGTCCTGCTCTTCACTGTGGTCCAGCAGCATCTGCATGCCCACACAAACGCCCATCAAGGGTTTGTGGTGCGCCGCGTGCAACACAGCCTGTTTCAGGCCGGACTGGTGCAGTTCGCGCATGCAGTCGCGCATGGCGCCCTGCCCCGGCAGCACCACGCGGTCGGCCGCCATCACGTCTTGTGGGTGCTGGCTGACCACCACATCCACACCGCTGCCCACCGCCACGTGGGCCACGGCCTGCGAGACCGACCGCAGGTTGCCCATGCCGTAGTCCACGACAACCACCGTGGCCATGATCTACAGGCTGCCTTTGGTGGACGGGATGACGCCGGCTGATCGCGGGTCTGGCGTCAATGCCATGCGCAACGCTCGGGCAAAGGCCTTGAACACGGTTTCGCACTGGTGGTGGGCGTTATCACCGTGCAGATTGTCGATGTGCAGCGTGACCAGCGCATGGTTCACAAAGCCCTGGAAAAATTCGTAGGCCAGTTGGGTGTCGAAGCCTCCCACCATGCCCGACGTGAAGGGCACCCGCATGTGCAGACCGGGTCGGCCGGAAAAATCAACCACCACCCGCGACAGCGCTTCGTCCAGCGGCACGTAGGCGTGGCCATAACGCGTGATGCCGCGTTTGTCGCCCACCGCCTGCGCCACCGCCATGCCCAGGGTGATGCCCACGTCCTCCACGGTGTGGTGGCCGTCGATGTGCAGGTCGCCTTTTGCCTGGATGTCCAGGTCGATCAGGCCGTGGCGGGCGATCTGGTCCAGCATGTGATCGAAGAATCCGATACCGGTGGACAGATTGGCAGCGCCGCTGCCGTCCAGGTTCAGCATCACGCGGATCTGCGTTTCTTGGGTGTTGCGTTCGACGGTGGCGGTGCGGTTCACAGGCTGTCTTTCAAGGCGGCCAACATGGCGGTATTTTCTTCAGGGGTGCCCACGGTCAGACGCAGGCAGTTGGCCAGCAAGGGGTGCAGGCCGGCGATGTGCTTGACCAGCACGCCGCGCTTTTTCATACCCTCGAAGCAGGCCCTGGCGTCGGGAACACGCACCAGGATCATGTTGGCCTCGCTGGGGAAAGCCGTTACGCCGGGCAGCGCGTGCAGCTGATGCTGCAGCTGGCTGCGCTCTTGGCACAACAGCTGCGCCTGCCGCTCGTATTCATCGGCATGTTCCAGCGCAAACAGCGTGGCTTCGGCGTTCAGCACGCTGATGTTGTAAGGCGGGCGCACCTTGTCGATTTCATCGATCAGCGCTGCGGCGCCGCACAGATAACCCAGCCGCACGCCGGCCAGGCCAAACTTGGACAAGGTGCGCAGTACCAGCACATGCGGGTGCTGAGCCATGCGCTGCATCCAGCTGCGGCTGGAAAACGGCTGGTAGGCCTCGTCAAACACCACCAGCCCCTGCTGCGCACCCACCGCCGCCACGATGCGGTCGATGATGGCGTCGTCAAACAGGTTGGCCGTGGGGTTGTTGGGGTAGGCGATGTAGGTCAGCGCCGGGCGGTGTTGTTCGATGGCCGCCAGCATGGCGGCTTCGTCCAGTTCAAATTCAGATGTGAGCGGTACGCCGACAAACGACAAACCCCGCAGTTGCGCCGACAGCGCATACATGACAAACCCAGGCACCGGCGCCAGCATGGTGGCACCCGGCACGTTGCAGGCCACGGACAGGATGTCGATCAACTCGTCAGAACCATTGCCCAGGATCAGCTTGCAACCAGCGGGCAGCTGCACATGGCGCGACAGCGCGGCCACCACGTCGACCGAACTCTGCACCGGGTAGCGGTTGATGGCCACCCGGCCCAGGCGCTCGCCCAGGCTGCGCTGCAGCGCAGGCGGCAGCACAAAAGGGTTTTCCATCGCGTCCAGCTTGATCAGGCCGCGGCTGTCCTGGATGGCGTAGCCGTGCATGGACTTCACGTCCTGCCGGATGGTGTGGGCGATGCGATCGGCCAGTGGGGTCATGGTCGGTGGTCTTGGGTTGTCAAACAGACTAGGTCAGGTGGGCCGGTGCCAGGCGCTTCAGATTGCCAGCTGGCGCAGCATCTTGTGTTCACCGTCATCGATTTCGCCCGTGTAGACAAAACCCAGCTGCTGATAGAAGGGCCCGGCATGGCCCGGTGCGTCCACATGCGACAAGCCCACCTCCTGCACACCCCAGCGGGCGGCTTCTTCCAACACCCAGGCCATGGCCTTGCGGCCCAGGCCACGACGCTGATGGCGTGCGTCGATCATCAGGCGCCACACGTAAAGCTGCGACGCCGGCTGCTTGATGCTTTGCCGCGCATCCAGCAGCAGCATCATGCCCACGGCCTGGTCGCCCTCAAAAAACGCCCAGGCGCTGCCGGCGGGCTCGTAGGCCACCTGTGCCAGTGATCGCTCGCTGGAAGCCACAAACCGGCGCTGGCCCGGTGCCACCTGGAGCGCCAGCACAGCGTCCAGGTTGTCTGCACTGACCGGCCGAACACTGAAGGCCAGGGGCGCAGCATCCACAGCGGCCTTGGCCGTCAGCCGCATCTCGGCCGCACGCGCGTGCGCCTGCAGGCCTTCGCCATAGGCCAGCGTGGCCGCAATCGGCCCCAGCACCTGGGCACCCGCCTCGCTGACCTGGATCAGGCTGCTGCGTTTCTGAAAGTCGTAGACGCCCAGCGGTGAGCTGAAACGCGCCGTGCCCGACGTGGGCAGCACGTGATTGGGCCCGGCGCAGTAATCGCCCAGGCTCTCGCTGGTGTAGGCGCCCATGAAGATGGCGCCGGCATGGCGCAGCAACGGCTCCCAGCGCGCCGGGTCGCTGGAACTGATCTCCAGGTGCTCGGGCGCGATGCGGTTGCTGATGTTGCAAGCCTCTTCCATGCTGCGCGTGTGCACCAGCGCACCCCGGCCCCGCAGGCTGGCGCGGATGACGTCGCGCCGTGGCATGGTGGGCAGCAGGCTGTTGATGGCGTCTTCAACGGCCTGGAGGTAGGCCGCGTCAGGGCACAGCAGGATGCTCTGCGCCAGTTCGTCATGTTCGGCCTGGCTGAACAGGTCCATGGCCACCCAGTCGGCCGGCGTGCTGCCGTCGGCCAGGACCAGGATTTC
The DNA here is from genome assembly GCA_024641925.1 of Betaproteobacteria bacterium. Classification (GTDB taxonomy): domain Bacteria; phylum Pseudomonadota; class Gammaproteobacteria; order Burkholderiales; family Burkholderiaceae_C; genus Rubrivivax. The sequence goes on along the minus strand of JAHECB010000079.1, from coordinate 12,944 downwards.
ACTGGGCCCGGCAATCATGTCGATGCCGACCTGACCAAAAACACGGCGCTTGGCACTGGCCACGTAGGCATTGCCCGGGCCGGTGACCTTGTCCACCCGCGGTACGGTCGCCGTGCCGTACGCCAGCGCCGCCACGGCCTGGGCACCGCCCACAGTGAACACGCGGTGCACGCCGGCCACATGGGCCGCCGCCAGCACCAGGGCGTTGCGTTCTCCCCGGGGTGTGGGCACGACCATGATGATCTCGCCCACACCGGCCACCTGGGCCGGCAGCGCGTTCATCAGCACACTGCTGGGATAGGCAGCCTTGCCGCCCGGCACGTAGATGCCCACGCGGTCCAGCGGTGTCACCTTCTGGCCCAGCAGCGAGCCATCAGCATCGCGGTAGTGCCAGCTGCGACCGCAGTGGTCCAGCTGGCGCTGGTGGTAGTCGCGCACCCGCTCGGCGGCGGCCTGCAGCGCCAGACGCTGTTCAGCGCCCAGGCTGTCAAAGGCCGCGCGCAACTGGTCGGGGCTGATTTCGAGTTCAGACACCTGCGCTGCGCTCAACTGGTCGAATCGCTGGGTGTATTCCAGCACCGCAGCGTCGCCGTGCGCACGCACGTCGTCAACGATCTCGGCCACGCGCGTTTCAATGCCGTTGTCGGTTTCGGCTGACCAGTGCTGAAGCTTCGCCAGCGCCTGGTCAAAGTCGGCCTGCGCCGTGCTCAGCCGCGTGATGGACACGGGCTCAACGCCCGCCGCATTCATGCCGGCACTCCGGCGGCAGGTTGCGCGATCGCCCGTTCAAACGCTTCGATCACGGGACGCAGCGCCAGCCGCTTGAGCTTCAACGCCGCCGGGTTCACGACCAACCGGGCGCTGATGTCCATGACATGTTCCACCTCGACCAGGTGGTTGGCCTTCAGCGTGCTGCCGGTGGACACCAGGTCGACGATGGCGTCGGCCAGGCCGGTCAAGGGCGCCAGTTCCATCGAGCCGTACAGCTTGATCAGGTCGACGTGCACCCCTTTGCTGGCAAAGTGCTGGCGCGCGATGTGGGTGTACTTGGTGGCCACGCGCAGGCGAGAACCCTGTTGCACGGCACTGGCGTAGTCAAAGTCTTCACGCACCGCCACGCTCATGCGGCAGCGGGCGATCTGCAGGTCCAGCGGCCGGTACAAGCCGGCATTGCCGCTGTCGCTGCTGTCGCCCGCGCTGTGTTCCAGCAGCACGTCCAACCCCGCCACGCCCAGGTCAGCGCCGCCATGCTGCACATAGGTGGGCACATCGCTGGCCCGCACCAGCACCACACGGACGTCGGGCCGGGTGGTGCCGATGATGAGTTTTCGGCTCTTCTCGGGGTCTTCCAGCACTTCAATGCCGGCGGCACGCAGCAGCGGCAGCGAGTCGTCGAAGATGCGTCCCTTGGACAAGGCAAGCGTGATCATGGGGGTGCTCATCAAAGCTGTGCGTGAGGCCGTTGTTGCATGAACTGCCCGGCAACCCACCGTTCACAGCCAACCACTTCAAGCATCCAGGCCACCAAGGCACCCGGGCTCAAGCGGCCTGTCCTGATGAAGCGGTAGGCGGTGTGCCGCCGGGGCCGGTTTCAGTGTTGGTGGTGGTGCTGCGCCGCATCGTCGCCCGGCAGGGCGGCGTGTTCAGAGGGCGTGAGCGTCTTCATCGAGAGGGCATGAATCTGTTCACGCATTCTATCGCCCAGGGCGGCGTACACCCGCTGGTGGCGGCGCACGCGCGACAGACCCTCGAATTCGGCCGAGACGATGGTGGCAAAAAAGTGGCGGCCATCGCCTTGCACGTCCAGCGCTTCGCAGCGCAAGCCGGCGGCTATGAAGGTCTGGACCTGTTCGGGGGTGGGATCAGCCATGGTGCTTATTGTGTCGCAAGCAGCCTGCTCGTCAGGTGCGCAGCCGGTAGCCGCTGGCCAGCAAGCGCAGCGCAATCGCGGCCACCACCACAAAACCGGTGCTGACGACGGCCAGGCTCAACCAGGGCGACGCGTCGCTGGCGCCAAAAAATCCGCGCCGGAAACCGTCGATCATGTAGAAAAACGGGTTCAGATGGCTCACCGTCTGCCACATGCCGGGCAAGGACTTGACGCTGTAGAACACACCCGACAAAAACGTCAGCGGCATGATCACAAAGTTCTGGAAAGCCGCCAGCTGGTCGAACTTTTCCGCCCACAAGCCGGCGATCAAACCCAGCGAACCCATCATGCCGGCGCCCAGCGTAGCAAAGATGATGATCCACCAGGGCTCGGCCATGGCCGGCGGCGCAAACCACACCGTCACCAGCAGCACACCCGTGCCCACCGCCAGGCCGCGCACGATGGACGCGCCCACGTAGGCCGCAAACCAGGCCCAGTGCGACAGCGGCGACACCAGCAGGAACACGAGGTTGCCGGTGATCTTGCTCTGGATCAGCGAACTACTGCTGTTGGAAAACGCGTTCTGCAGCACGCTCATCATCACCAGGCCGGGGATCAGGAAGCTGGTGTAGCCCACGCCAGGAAACACCTCGACCTTGTCTTCCAGCACATGGCCAAAGATCAGCAGGTACATCATGGCCGTGAGCACGGGCGCGGCCACGGTCTGAAAGGCCACTTTCCAAAAGCGCAGGATCTCCTTGCGGAACAGGGTGCCAGCACCGGCCAGGACGCTCATGCGGTGGCTCCCGCAGGTTCACCAGCGGCGGTCATGATCTCCAGGAATACGTCCTCCAGGTCGGCGCGGCCGATTTCCAGGTCTTCAACGGCCACACCGGCGGTGCGCAAGGCCGTCAGCGCGGCCTCGACGGCATTGCTGTCCACCACCTTGAGCTGCACGATGCGGCCGGTTACCCGCGCGTCAGCGGCCATCTCGGACGGCAGCGTGCTGTCGGTCTTGAAACGCAGCATGGTGCTGGCGGTGCCTGCCAGCAGCGCTGCGGTCTTGTCCAGCGCCACCAACCGGCCCTGCTTGAGCATGCCGATGCGGCCGCACAGGGCCTCGGCCTCTTCCAGGTAGTGCGTGGTCAGCAGCACGGTGTGGCCTTCGCGGTTCAGGCGCGCCACAAAGCGCCACAGGGTCTGGCGCAGTTCAACGTCAACACCCGCTGTGGGTTCGTCCAGCACGATGACCGGCGGCCGGTGCACCAGCGCCTGCGCCACCAGTACACGGCGCTTCATGCCGCCGGACAGCTGGCGCATGTTGGCGTCGGCCTTGTCGGACAGGCCCAGTTCGGCCAGCAATTCGTCGATCCACGCGCCGTTGTTGCGCACGCCGAAGTAGCCACTTTGAATGCGCAGCGATTCGCGCACGCTGAAAAACGGGTCAAACACCAGTTCCTGCGGCACGATGCCGAGCGACTTGCGGGCCGCGGCATAGTCATTGACCACGTCATGCCCCATCACCGTGACGGTGCCCGAGGTGGCCCGGGACAAGCCGGCCAGCACCGAGATCAGCGTGGTCTTGCCGGCGCCATTGGGGCCCAGCAAGCCAAAGAACTCGCCCTGATGGATGTCGAAACTGACCTGGTCCAGCGCCTGCAGCTTGCCGCGGGCACCTTCGTAGACTTTGCTGACCTGATGGAAACTGACGGCGGGCATGGGGGCTTTGGAGGGCAAGGGCGGGATTGTAGGCAGTCCGCCCATGCCCATGCGCTGCCAGAATGCAGCCCATGGCCACGACGAAGAAAAAGCCGCGCCGTACCGCCGAGCGCATCCTGGAGGTGACGCTGGCGCTGTTCAACCGCTTTGGCGAGCCCAACGTGAGCACCACGCTGATCTCGGCCGAGATGAACATCAGCCCGGGCAACCTGTACTACCACTACCCGGCCAAGGACGAGCTGATCAATACGCTGTTTGACCGCTACGAAGCGGCGCTGGGCGAGATTCTGCAGGCCGCCGACAGCGTGGACAACGTCGAAGACGCCTGGCTGTTTTTCCACATGCTGTTTGAGCTGATCTGGAACTACCGCTTCCTGTACCGCGACCTGAACGACCTGCTCAGCAAGAACCGCCGGCTGGAAACCCACTTCCAGTTTGTGCTCAAGAACAAGGGCAAAGCCATGCACGGCCTGCTGGACGGGCTGGCCCGCAGCGGCGCGGTGACCATCACCGGCGCCCAGGCCGCGCCCACCGCCACCAGCATGGTAGTGGTGGTGACCTACTGGCTCAGTTTTGAGTACGTGCGCGACCCGCGCCATGCGCTGGAGCCCGAAAACGCCGCCGCCGCCATGGGCCGCGGCGGCTACCACGTGCTGGCACTGTTGATGCCGCACCTGGACGAAGCCTCTCGCCAGCACCTGCAGATGCTGGCTGCGGCTTACCTGCAGCCCTGAGGCCTTAACGCAGCGCGCGGTTGAACAGCGCCAGCGTGCGCGACCAGGCCTGCTGCGCGGCGCCAGCGTCAAAACGTGGCGTGGTGTCGTTGTTGAAGCCGTGCTGGGTGCCCGGGTACATGAAGGCTTCGTGCTTGACACCGGCTTCTTTCAGCGCGGCCTGGTAGGCCGGCCAGGCGCCGTTGATGCGGGCATCGTTTTCGGCAAACATCAGCAGCAGTTCGGCCTTGATCCTGCTGGCCTGATCGGCCGGCGCAGCCGCGCCGTAGAACGGCACGCCAGCCCGCAGTTCGGGCATTTGCGTGGCCAGGAAGTTGACCATGCCGCCGCCAAAACAAAAGCCCACAGCGCCCAGCTTGCCGTTGCCGCCCGTTACCGTCAGGGCCCATTGCGCCGCGGCCAGAAAGTCCTGCCGCGTCTTGGCCTGGTCCAGCTTGGCAAACTCCGCGCGCGCCTTGTCTTCGTCACCCGGGTAGCCTCCGAGCGGGAACAAGGCGTCCGGCGCCACCGCCACAAAGTTGTCCAGCGCCAGGCGGCGTGTGATGTCTTCGATGTGCGGGTTCAGACCGCGGTTTTCGTGCACCACCAGCACCACGGGCAAGGGCCCCGCCGCAGCCGTTGGCCGCACGACGTAGGCCCGCACCTTGCCGTAACCGGCGGGAGAGTCGATCTCGACAAATTCGGTTTTCAGCCGCGGATCGGCCGGGGGCACTTTCTGCGCGCGGGCAAAGTCGGGGCTCAGTGCCGCCAACAAGGCCGTGGCGGTGACGCCGCTGGCGGCAGCAAAGCGACCCGCGCGCTCCAGAAAGCCGCGCCGGTCGATGTCGCCATGCACATACTGGTCAAACAGGCACCAAAGTTCGGGGTCGAAATCAGACGCTGCTGGCCCAGCTTGGACTGAGACGGCGGTGGTGGTTGGGGTCATGACATACGCTCCAGGTGGGTGGGAGAAACCGGCGGTTTCAGCTTCTACAACGTTGGCGACAACCGCAGTTGGCCCAGGGTCAAAAACGGACGCGCTCCCAACGGGGGGCAACGGTTGCACACCTTTACGTGTTGGACCTGTCAAGTTCGAGTCTGCAGGGTCGATGTATCGGAAGTGCATAACGATCAAAAGGCCCCATGTCGGCGCCGCCAGATCGGCACACCGGAGAGCCCCCATGGCCCAGGCCGTTTCATCCGTTTCGCCCACCACCGCGGTCCAAGCCCGGTCGAATCAAGCCGCTGCGCGCGCCAGCCTGCAGGTTGAAGCCAAACGAGCAGACGACAGCCGGGCGCAGCGCGGCAAGCCTGAGTCTGCGTCCACCGTGGTGTTGGTGTCTGCCGAGGGCTCGGCGCGTTCCCGCGCCGAAGCGCCGCCGCAGCGGGAGCCGGTGTCTGATCGCTTGAACAGCGCCGCCAGCGGCACGTCGGCACCCGATCGGCCCGTCAATGCCGAGGCCCGCCCACCCCAGGGCCCGCCGCCCGGTGATGCCATCCGCCCGGGGCCCGGGCGCGTCGCACCACAAGGCCCGCCGCCAGCCACGGACCCGGCCAAGACCGTATCCACCAAACCCCTCAACGCCGCCGACGCCGATAGCGACGGTGCCGTTTCCGAGCAGGAAGAGCGCATCTACAACCAGCCACAGACCGCTCAGAAAGACCCGATGCGTGCTGGATCGATGCTGACCACCCGCCAGGGTGAAGAGGCCACTCGGGCCTACATGACCATCAGCCAGCAGCCCGTGGTGCACTGACGCTGCGGGCCGGTTCCTGCGCGCTGCTCCCGCGCGCCCTGACCCGAAAGCCGTACGCAGCCGTGTCGAATCGCGGCCTCCGGCGGCGGCGTTGTCTTACAGCGCCGCCAACCGCCACAGCGAGGTGACTTCACCCGCCCGGGCCGCGTGCAGCGGGTCGCTGGCGTCGTGGGCCTTGGGGTGAACCGGGCGCGTGTCGTCACGCGCCACCACCTGCAAACCACCCGCCCGCACCCAGCCCAGCAGTTGTTCGCGGCTGCGCAAGCCCAGGCGCTCCGCCAGGTCCGACAGGACCAACCAGGCCTGCCCCCCCGGCAGCAGGTGCTGCGCAACGGTGGCCAGAAAACCGCGCAGCATGCGGCTGTCTTCGTCGTACACCGCACGCTCGATGGCGGCACCGGCGCGCGCCGGCACCCAGGGCGGATTGCAGACCACCACGGCTGCAAGCACGGGCTCGCCCGCGGGAAACAAATCGGCCTGCACCAGGCTGACGCGATCGGTCAAGCCCAGGCGCGCCAGGTTGTCGGCAGCGCAGGCCAAGGCCCGGGCATCCAGGTCGGTCGCCAGCACCCGCTGCGCACCACGCTGGGCCAGCAAGGCAGCCAGCACGCCGGTGCCGGTGCCCACATCGATGGCCAGGGACGGCGCGCCACTGCCAGACGCCCCCATTGCTGGCCAGGGCGCATCGGCCACCAGTTGCAGGTATTCACCGCGCACTGGCGAAAAAACGCCGTGGTGGGGATGGATACGTGCATGGGGCCCCAGCACCGGCACCAACACGCCGTTCTTGCGCCACTCGCAGGCGCTGACAACCCCCAGCAGTTCGCGCAGCGACGCCACCAGCGCGCCAGCGCCCAGGTCTTCAGGCCCCCAGGCCTGACGGCAGGCCTGGCGCACGTCCGGTGCGCGGCGCAAGGGCACAACGTAGTCCGCCTCAAAGGGCACCAGCACGGCCGACAACAACCGCGCACGCTGGGCCTGCGCCAAGCGGTGGGCATGGAAGGCAGCCGACGCCTGCGCTGGCGCGGAAGCAGCAGCGGCCGCGGCACCCGGTCTGGCACCGCCAGGTCTGGCCCCTGGCCGGTTCTGACGCCGGTCGACGCGCCGGCTGAGCGCCTGCAACAGGTGCCGTGCGTTCTGGAAGTCACCGCGCCACAACAAGGCCGTGCCTTCGCTGGCCAGGCGATAGGCCACGTCGGCGGCCATGCGGTCGTCGGCCACCACCACCTGCGCCGGCGGCGGCTCGCCGCGTTCAGATTGCCAGCGCGCCGTGCAGGTCTGCCCACCTTCGACCCACTGCAGCGGGCAGGCTGCCGTACCGGTGGCTTCGGCCGTTTCGGGTGGAAGGCTCCGGTCGTCGGTGCTCAGATTTCGCCGCCGAATTTCTTGATCAGGTTGTCGATGTACTTCTCGACCAGCTTTTCAAATTCGCCCTTCACCACCGGCGCCACCACCATCTTCATCAGCGCCGGCAGTGGCACCTGCACGGTGCCGGCTGTTTTCAGCACCAGCGCCGTGCCCTTTTTCTGCTCGGTGATGGTCCAGCTGCCGCCCACCAGCGCATTGCCTTCGCCCTTCACCGGCGTCCAGACCACCGTGCCCTTGCTGCGGTTGCTGACGTATTTGCTGGCGTACACGGTCTGGATGTTGACCTGGGCCGTGCCCACCTTTTCCATCTCCCAGCGGTACACACCACCACCCAGATCCACCAGCTGCTGGACCTTGGGGAAAAAGCTGACCGATGTGGGCACGTCGGACAGCACGTCAAACACATCCTTGAACGCCGCCTTGACGGCAAATTCGTAGCCCAGATCGATGTCAACGGCAATGGCCATGGGTTGGCTCCTCAGCAAAGTTTCAACAAAAGGTTCAACAGGCCGGCCGTGGGCCGGTGATGGTTCAAGTCGCCTCCTGGCCAGGCCAGGGCAGCATCATGGACAGCCATCGCAGCTTGTCGAATTCGGGTTCAAACCGGTCGATGATCTGCTGCGGCTCAGGGCACAGCGCCTCGTCGGTGATCAGCCCAAACTGCACGCCGCCGCCATAACTGAGGATGGACACCCCCACCCCGATGTTGCCCGATGCCGGCACCCAGAACATGGTCTGGCGCAGCGTGCTGCCGCAAAATTTCAGCGCCACGCCAGGTCCGGGCACGTTGGTCATCACGGCCGTGGCCTTCTTCGCAAACAGGCCCAGTACGACGTCCTGCACCGGCTTGATGAACAGGCCGCTGACCGACAGCACGGCAAAGGCCAGCAACGGCTGGTAGCTGCCTTTCAGTTGGTCCATGCGCCGGCGTACCGCGTACACCCGCTGCACCGGGTTGTCCACCCCAATGGGCAACACCAGCGGTGCCAGGCCAAATCGGTTGCCCAGCTGCCAGGCCTTGTCCAGCGGGCGCAGGTTCACCGGCACCATGGCGCGGATCTCCAAGCCCGCCGGGTCCTGGCCTCGGCCCTGCAGATAACTCCCGATGGCGCCGGCCACACAAGACAGCAGCACGTCGTTGACCGTGCACGACAAGGCCTTGCCGACGGCCTTGATCTGGTCCAGCGGCATGGGCTCGCTCCAGGCCACAACCTTGCGGCCCGACAAGGGCTGGCGCGCCGTGCCTTTCAGCAACGTCGCCGAATCGTCGGGCATCAACGCCAGCGCGGCGACGTCGTTGACCACCTTCAGCCCGCTTCGCGCCATGTCCACGCTGCCCAGCAGCGGTTGCTGCGGATTGGACAAGGCATCGATGCTCTTGGCCATGCCACTGCCGTACATGCCAATGGCCTTGATGGCGATGTCGCTCAAGGGCTTGAGCACGGCATCGCTGAGCCAGTCGGGCTCTGCAGCTTCGACAGGTTCCACGCGTTTGCGCCGCTTGGGGGGATCAGCGCCGCCGTCGGTGATGCTGAGCATCACCGAGTTCAAGGAGATGCCGTCGCCGATGCAATGGTGGATGCGCACGATGATGGCGCTACCGCCTTCGTAGCGGTCGATCAGGTGGAATTGCCAGAGTGGGCGTGTGTTGTCCAGCGGCGTCGCCGCCAGTTCACCACACAGACGCTGAAGCGCGTGGCGCTCGCTTTCGCCCTTCTTGGGCTTGAGCTTGGCAGAGGCTACATGCTGGCGAATATCTAATTTTTCGTCAGGCACCCAGGCTGCCCCCATCGCGTCGACCACCACCTTGTGGCCAAAGCGCGGGTACTTCAGCAATTTTTCCTGGATGCGCTGCTGCAGCGCCTGCAGTGTGATAGCTGGCGTCAGCAACCACACGCCCACGATCATCATCAGGTTGACGTCGTTGTCCATGCGCAGCCACGCGGTGTCCACGCGCGACATGCGTTCGACGTCAGCCATCGGGGTTTCTCCTTGTTCTGCAGCGGAAGTACGGCTTGACGATGCTGGGTAACATGGCGCCCGTCAAGCTGCGATTTTCACCCAGCCCCCAAACCCGTTTGAACCCCCCGTTTGTGAAAGACACCGACATGGCCAGCATCAAAGAAATGTTTCTTGAAGCCGTTGCCGACAGCAAGAAGCTGCCGGAAAAGCCGGACAACATGACCCTGCTGAAGATCTACGCGCTGTACAAGCAGTCCACTGAAGGCGATGTGGACGGCAAGCGCCCGGGTTTCACCGACATGGTGGGCCGGGCCAAATATGACGCCTGGGCAGCCGTCAAGGGCCAGAGCAAGGACGAGGCGATGCAGGGCTACGTTGACCTGATCGAATCGCTGAAGTAAGGGCCAGGCCTCCAGGCCAGGCGCTGCCGCACGCTGCGGAAATGCGCCGCGTACCTTCGCCTTTTATCGTCATCATGCGGTGCTGGCCCTGCATACAGTCAGGTCACCATGCCCTACGCCCGACGTGATGCCTTTGGCCAACTGCTCAGCCTGCACAGGCGTGCCGAGCCTGATGCCCAGCAATTCCTGCCCGACGACGCGCCCGAAGTGCTGGCGTTTCTGGGGCAGCCCACCCACGACCGGTTCAATCAGCTCGATGCCGACTTCGTGCGGGTGCTGGAAGACCTGGTTGACGTCCTGGTCTCACGCAACGTCATCAACCTGACGGACCTGCCGGTCGACGCCCGCGACAAGCTTTACCAGCGAAAGGGTCACCGCCGTGAAACGGCATTGAGCCAGCTCAACCTGCTGGGCGAGGCCCGCGGACTGGAGTTCAACGACATCACACCCGTGATGCCACCGCCGGCCTGACCCTGGTTCACTTCCTGGCGGGCCTTTTCGCCGGCAACTTCTTTGCGGCAGGCTTGGCCACTGCAGTTTTGGCCACTTTGGCCTTGCCGCTCGACCCCGCACCCTCGCCCGCCTGATTGCCGAGCAGACTGTCCAGATTTTTGGTGATCTCGGCCTCGATCGACTTGCTGAAGGCCCCCAGCAGAAAACCCAGCTTGGCCTGCAGGTCGAAGTGATCGGCCGCCACCACCAGCCGTCCGCTGACACCGCTGCGCGTGAATTCCACCGTGTCGCTGAATTCACCCTCGATGACCGTGCACGCCATCTGCAGCTTGGACTCGACCTCTTCTGCCCAGTCCCAGGCGATCTTGCGGGCCTTTTCCAAGCCAAGCTGGTGGTCGCGGTGAATCTGTATGTCTGCCATGGTGCGTGCGCTCCGGGTACGGTGTCGGTATGGGGTGATTTCAACAGAAGCGGGGCGTCATGGTTCTGCGACCAGAACCGCCATGCGCTGGTCCTTGGGCAAATCGGCCAGGCGCTGAACCGCCGCGTAAAAGCGACCCAAGTCGCGGCCTTGCTGCTCATACAGCCGTTCAAATGCCGGCACCAGCTGGTTGTAGGCTGCCAGCACCGCAAATGACGCGTTGTTGGCGCTGGCAAACCAGGTGTCGTACCCGGCATATCCGCCCCAGCGCTGGGTTTTCAACGCCGTGTAGTCGGCCTGCAGCGCAGCCATCAGGGTGGCCTTGTCGCGGCGCTTGTCGGTGTCGGGCAGCCCGCTGTCATAAAGCGCCTGCAGCTGCTCGCGGTAGCGCCGTGTCAGTTCGCGGAAGTCCTTCTGGCGTGCCGCACGTTGCTGCCAGGCCAGCATAGCCGCCTGGGTGCCGGGCCGGTTGTGCTGTTGCAACCACAGCTGGCCGCCGATGCGTTCAACCGACGTGGCAAAACTTTCGTTGAAGGTGGTGTCGTCAGCGGCGTAAACCACCTGGTGCGCCAGTTCGTGGAAGATCTGCTGCGCCAGTTCAATTTCGTTGCCCTGGATGAAGGTGTTGAGCAGCGGGTCTCCACCCAGCCAACTGCTGTAGCCCAGCGTGCTGTAGGCCGGCACGCCATACACCCGGGTCTCCATGCCCTGCTGGTTCAATTCAGCGGCCAGCGCTTCGGCCGCGGACTTGTCGTAATAACCGCGGTAGCCCACACAGCCCATCACCGGGAAACACCAGGTCTTCAGCGCCAGGCTCAATTCAGGCGTGGCCACCACGTTCCACACCGCCGCACTGCGCTGCAGGTCGGCATAACGGCGATAGCTGCCATTGCGGGGCAGCAGCAGCCTTGTTTCGGCAAAATCGCGCATCTGCTGGCTCAGCATCAGGCGGTCGCGCAGCGCGGCGGGGGTTTCGGGCGCGGCCACCACCTCGGCCACCGGGCGGGCGCGGCGCAGCAGGTCCAGGTGGCCACTGGCGGCCTGGGCGTAATAACCCAGCGTGCTGCAGCCCGTGGTGAGGCACGCTGCGCCCACAACCAGCAGCATGGCCAGCAGGCCGGCGCCCGCCATCAGACCCAACCTGCGCAAGGACATGACATGGGCGGTGCGTGTCTTCAGACGGCTTGCACGTCCACCAGACAGTCGTAGAACGTCGGCGCGCGCCCGATGTCGGTCAACTGCTGGTGGGTGAGCTCGTTGACGTTGGTGCCGTTCAGTCCGAACTTTCGCCACCAGATGCCCAGGCCGTTGACCACGCCGGGGCGGGCCCGGGTGCTGACGTCGGCCTTGGCCAGGTAGGTGCCACGTTGGTTGAACACCCGCACGGTGGCGCCGCTGGTGATGCCGCGCGCTTCGGCATCGCTGGGGTGCAGTTCGACCCGCGGTTCACGCTCGGCGGCGCGCAGGCTGGCGACATTGACAAAGCTGCTGTTCAGAAAGTGCCGCGCAGGCGGCGAGATCATGGCCAGCGGGTACTGTTGCGCCAAGGCCGGTGCAGACAGGACACTTTCGTAATTGGGCACATGGTCGGGCACACCCAGCCCCGGTGCTTCGGCAGCGCGGGCCTTGCCGTCAGGCGTGGGAAAACCACCGTGGGCAAAGGGCGCGTCGGCCAGGGGCAGTTTGCTGAAACCGCGGCTTTCCAGCGCCGCCAGGTCCACCCGTTCGGGGTCAAACGCGGCCAGCGCCATGGTTTTGTCGCTGTCGCTGAAACACGGCTCGGTGAATCCCATGCGCGCGGCCAGGTCACGAAAGATCTGTGCATTCGAGCGTGCCTGGCCCATGGGCGGCACCGCGGGCTTGTTCAACATCGCGTAAGTGTGGCCGTAGGCCATGTGTGCGTCCCAGTGCTCCAGCTGGGTGGTGGCGGGCAGCACATAGTCGGCGTGGTCGGCGGTGTCGGTGAGAAAATGCTCCAGCACCACGGTGAACAGGTTGTTTCGGGCAAAGCCCTGGGCCACACGCTGGCTGTCGGGCGCCACGGCCACGGGGTTGCTGTTGTAGACCACCACGGCCTCTACCTGGGGCCCGAAGTCGGCTGAAGCCTGGCGCAGCAGGTCGTCGCCGATGGTGGCCATGTTGAGGGTGCGGGGCTTGTGGGCACCCAGCAGATCGGGCCGCTGCAACCAGGCGCTGCGCATGGAGGGCTTGAACCAGCCTGAGGCCGACAACAGCAAACCACCCGCCGCATGGCGCCAGGCACCCACCAGGCACGGCAGC
>JAHECB010000340.1 GCA_024641925.1 Betaproteobacteria bacterium | reverse complement strand
GGCCACCACGGTGAAGCGGGAAGCCGTAACCGGTGAGGTAGACCATGTCGATGTCGCTGGCCTTGCTGGCAATGCCTTCTTCCAGGATCTTGGCGCCTTCGTTGACCAGGGCGTAGACCAAGCGGTGCACGATCTCCTCGTCGCTGATCTTGCGCGGCTTCACACCCAGGTCTGCACTGTGCTTGGCGATCATGTCCTCGACCAGCTTGGACGGGATGGCGTCGCGCTTGCCGGGTTTGTAGTCGTACCAGCCGGCGCCGGTCTTCTGGCCGTAGCGGCCCAGTTCGCACAGCAGGTCGGCGGTCTTGCTGTAGCGCATGCCCGGCTTTTCCTGGTAGCGGCGCTTGCGGATGGCCCAGCCGATGTCGTTGCCGGCCAGGTCGCCCATGCGGAAGGGGCCCATGGCAAAACCGAACTTCTCGACCGCCTTGTCCACTTGCGCGGGCGTGCAACCTTCTTCCAGCAGGAACCCGGCCTGGCGGCTGTACTGCTCGATCATGCGGTTGCCGATGAAGCCGTCGCAGACGCCCGAAACGACGCTGGTCTTGCGGATCTTCTTGCCCACCGTCATGACCGTGGCCAGCACGTCCTTGCCGGTCTTGGCGCCGCGCACCACTTCCAACAGCTTCATCACGTTGGCCGGGCTGAAAAAGTGCATGCCGATCACATCTTGCGGGCGCTGCGTGAAGCCTGCGATCTTGTTGACGTCCAGCGTGCTGGTGTTGCTGGCCAGGATGGCGCCGGGTTTCATCACCTCGTCCAGGGTCTTGAAGACTTTTTCCTTGACGCCCATTTCTTCAAACACGGCCTCGATCACCAGGTCGGCCTGGGCGATGTCGGCGTAGTTCAGCGTGGTGGTCAGCAGCGCCATGCGCGCGTCCAGCTTGTCCTGTTTGAGCTTGCCCTTCTTGACCTGGTTGTCGTAGTTCTTGCGGATGGTGGCCACACCGCGGTCCAACGCGTCCTGCTTCATTTCCAGCATGGTCACGGGGATGCCGGCGTTCAGGAAGTTCATGCTGATGCCGCCGCCCATGGTGCCGGCGCCGATGACCGCCACCTTGTCGATCTTGCGCTGCGGGGTGCCGGCCGGCACGTCCGGGATCTTGCTGGCCGCGCGAGTGCCGAAGAAGGCATGTCGAAGGGCCTTGCATTCGGGCGTCATCATCAGGCTGATGAACAGTTCGCGTTCGTACACCATGCCGGCGTCAAAGCTGCGCGTGACGCTGGCTTCCACAGCATCGACGCACTTGGCGGGTGCCGGGAAATTTTTCGACATGCCCTTGACCATGTTGCGTGCAAAGGCGAAGTAGGCGTCTGCGTTGTCATGGCGCGCCTTGAGGTCACGTACACGCGGCAAGGGCTTGCCCACCATCTCGGCGGCTTTGCTGCGGACCATGGCACAGGCCGCCTGCAGCAGGTCGCCGGCTTCGATGGCGTCAAACAGCTTCTGGCCAGGCACGGCGGCCAGCAATTCACTCTTCACGGGCTCGCCCGACACGATCATGTTCAGCGCGGTTTCCACGCCCAGCACGCGCGGCAGGCGCTGCGTCCCGCCGGCGCCGGGCACCAGGCCGATCTTCACTTCGGGCAGTGCCACCTGGGTGCCGGGCGCGGCCACGCGGTAGTGACAACCCAGCGCCAGTTCCAGGCCGCCGCCCATGCACACGGTGTGGATAGCCGCCACCGTGGCCTTGGGACAGTCTTCCAGCAGCTTGATCAGGCTGAGCAGGTTGGGCTCGGCCGTGGCCTTGGGGCTGCCGAATTCGCGGATGTCAGCGCCACCCGAAAACGCGCCGCCGGCGCCGGTGACCACGATGCCCTTGACCGCAGCGTCTGCCACGGCGCGGTCGACGCCCTGTGCCAAGGCCACGCGGGTGTCGTAGCCCAAGCCATTGACCGGCGGATTGTTCAAGGTGATCACGGCCACATCGCCGTTCATGTCGTAACTTGCGCCCATCCTGGTGCTCCTTGCTGTGCGGAAAAAGAACGATCGTTCGATTCTAGAAGGCGACGGGGACGACATTTGTCCCGGCCGCGACAAAAACCCGCCTGTGCCGGTGCCCCGCAGTGCGTTCAGTACGCCCCCCGGCCAGGGGTCAAGCGTTGCGCCCAAAAAAAGGCCGCCGATCCTGGCGAATCGGCGGCCCAGACGGAGCACTCAAGGGAAGCGATGTCGATACCCCAAGAACGGCATACCCCCTGCGGGCAGTTGTGAATGCAGGCTTGGTGGTCGAAACGCGGTTCCCACCCAATGCTAAATGTTGGCTGCGCACCAACCTACCCCTCAACACAAGGGCGGACGCAGCCACGCAGGACACCGGCGGGACCGGCATAGGAGCAGGCCGCAGGCTCAAACCTCCAGCCACTCCTTGCGGATGTCGGCATCGGCACGCAGGTCGGCCGGGGTACCGTCAAAGACAATCTGGCCATGGCCCATCACCAGGCAACGGTCTGCCACCTCGAGCGCGATGGTCAATTTCTGCTCGACCAGCAACACGCTGATGCCGCGGCGCTTCAGTTCACGCAAATACTCGGCCACCAGTTCGACGATCTTGGGTGCCAAGCCTTCGGTGGGCTCGTCAATCATGATCAGTTCCGGGTCACCCATCAAGGTGCGGCACAAGGTGAGCATTTGTTGCTCGCCGCCCGACAGGACGCCGGCTTCGACATGCTGCCGCTCCTTCAGGCGCGGAAACAAGCCGTACATATCCGTAAACGACCAGCGCCCTGACCGGTTGGCGCGCTTCTGACCCAGCATCAGGTTCTGGTGCACGGTCAAGGTGGGAAAGATGTCGCGGTTCTCGGGCACATAGCCCAGGCCGGCATGGGCAATCTCGAAGGCCTTCAGGCCACGAACCTCCTGGCCCTTGAAGACCACCGAACCGGTGCAATCCACCTGACCCATGATGGCCTTCACCGTGGTGCTGCGGCCAGACCCGTTGCGGCCCAGCAGCGCCACGATCTCGCCGCTGCCCACTTCGAAATGCACGCCATGCAGCACATGGCTCTTGCCGTAATACGCGTGCAAGTCCTTCAGCGCCAGCATGTCAGTGTCCCGCCGCGTCGGCCTGGGCCTCGGCCAGTACGCTGCCCAGATAGGCTTCTTTCACACGCTCATCGGCGCGCACGCGCTCGGGCGTGTCAAAGGCAATCACCTCGCCGTAGACCAGCACGGCAATCTTGTCCGCCAGGCCAAACACCACACCCATGTCATGCTCCACCGTCAGCAAGGTCTTGCCCACCGTGATGTCGCGGATGAGTTCGACAAATCGGTCGGTCTCGCTGCGGCTCATGCCCGCAGTGGGCTCGTCCAGCAAAACGACATCGGCGCCACCCGCGATGGTGATGCCGATCTCCAACGCGCGCTGTTCGGCATAGGTCAGGTTCATCGCTTGCACATCGCGCCGCGTGTGCAGCTTGATCATTTCCATGACTTCTTCGGCGCGTGCGTTGGCATCGGCCGCGCCCGCCAGAAATTTCCAGAAGCTGTACTTGTAGCCCTTGCTCCACAGCACCGCACAGCGCAGGTTTTCAAACACCGACAGCCGCGTGAACAGGTTGCTGACCTGGAAACTGCGTGCCAGGCCCATGCGGTTGATCTGATACGGCGTCAGGCCGTCAACCTTTTGACCGTTGAGCAGGATGTCGCCCGAAGAGCTGCCAAAACGGCCGCTGATCAGATGGAACAGGGTGCTCTTGCCGGCGCCGTTGGGTCCGATCACCGCCACGCGTTCACCCTTGCTGACGGCGAGGTTGACACCCCGGATGATTTCGGTCTTGCCAAAACGCTTGACGACGTTGCGCAACTCCAGCGCCAACGGTGCTGCCGTGCCGCTCATACAGCCGCCTCGCGCAGCTTGGTCTCGCGCTCGATGTCCACCTGCACAGCACCCCATTGACGGGCAAACCGCCGCCGGCTGATTTCAAACAACACGGCGCCAACCACCAGAGCCACCGCTGCGGCAAGCCAGGCCATGCTGCCCTTGGTGTTCAAGGTCATGCCCAGGAACTTCATGTTCGAGCCCAAGGCCTCGTTCAGCTGCAAGTGGTAGACCATTTCGATCATGGCCGCGCCGCCAGCAAGTGCCGTCAAACCCGTGACAAACAATGCGCCATAAGCCGGTAACAAACGCCGCAGCTTGCCAAACGAGGCCACGCGCATGTTCATCATGATCAGGCTGCTGAAGCCCCCTGGTGCAAACATCACCATGAAAGTGAACACCAGGCCCAGGTACAACAGCCAAGCCTGTGTCAGTTCGGACAACAACACCAGCGACAGCACCATCAAGACCGCGCCGATGATGGGCCCAAAAAAGAAGGTAGCGCCGCCCAGGAAGGTGAACAGCAGGTAGGCGCCCGAACGCTGTGCACCCACCACCTCGGCGGTGGCAATCTCGAAGTTCAACGCGCCCAGTCCGCCCGCGATGCCCATGAACAGCCCGCTGACGATAAAGGCCAGGTAGCGCACGATCTGCGTGTTGTAGCCGATGAACTCTACACGCTCGGGGTTGTCGCGCACGGCATTGAGCATGCGGCCCAGCGGCGTGCGCGTGAAGGCGAACATCAACGCCGTACAAACCAATGTGTAAATCGCAATCAGGTAGTAGAGCTGTATTTGCGGCCCGA
>JAHECB010000339.1 GCA_024641925.1 Betaproteobacteria bacterium | reverse complement strand
CCGCTGCCGATCCTGTCGGTGGTGGTGCCCCTGCACCTGCACCTGCCCCTGCACCTGCACCTGCACCCGCACCCGCACCCGCACCTGAACCCGCGCCCGCACCCGCACCTGAACCCGCGCCTGCACCCGCACCTGAACCCGCGCCTGCACCACCCCCCGCGGCCCCCGGCCCGTTGGCCCGCCTCGAACTCTCACCATCGGGCGGTTTGTTCACCAACACCACCGAGCTGCGCAAGCTGACGGTGCGCGGCTTCGACGCCAGCGGTTTCGAGCTGGCCGTGGCCATGAATCGGGTCAGCATCAGTTCAAGCACCGGCTGCTTTCCGGTGTCGCGAGCCGCGGCCGGCGACTTTCAGGTCAGGGCCGACTGCATCGGCACCAGCGGCAGCGTGGAAGCATCGGTCGACGGCGTGTCCAGCCGCCCGGCTGTTTTTTACTCGGCCCGGATGCAGCCCGGTGTCGTCATGGTTCGCGACGATCAGGTGCGCAGCGAGCCCGTGGCGGTGGATGCCGCCGCGGTGCCGGCCCTGGGTTACCGGTTTCGCAGCACGGTCTCGGGGCTGGTGGGCGCCACACCGGGCACCTTGATCGCCAGCTCGGGTGTGTTGCCGATTGGCGGCCGCGTCGTCACGGCCGTGCCCAACCCGGCGATTTCGACCGACACCGACATCGTCTACGAGCTGGTCGGCCCGACCCAGCTCTTCAACGAGGTGTTGGTCGAAATGAGATTGAACCCGGCGCAACTGCGTGAGCTGATGGTGGTTCAGCCGGGGCGACGCCAGATTGCCCGCGCCGACCGTTCGCGTCGGCTGGGGCTGACGGGCGCCGGCTGCGAGGGCGATGCCCCGGCGCTGGCCGCACTGACGGGCGAGTTCGAGGGCAAGGTCGACCCCAGCCTGAACTTCGACCTCGTGTTCGGCATTTACAACGGGGCCATCGAGGACTTTCGCGTTCGTGCCACCGGCTCGATGGAAGTCACGGGCAAGGCCGTGGTCAACCTGGGCGCCAGCGTCACCGGTGGTGTCAACTGCAAGTTCACCTTCGGCTACGTGCCGATTCCCTTGACCGGGCCGTTGACACCGCTGATTGCACCCGTCATTCCGCTCGACCTGAAGCTCGACCTGGCGGCCCAGGTGAGTGTCAATGCCTTCAGCCTGAGTGCCGAGGTCAAGCAGCGGACAGCGGCCGACTTCGGCTTGATCTACAAGCGTTCGGAGCCGGCCGACGGCCAATGGCAGGTCATCAAGTCGATGACGGCCGACGACGCCGAGTTCAACCGCAACGTCAGCTTCCCCTCTTCAGCGTCGGTGCGCGTCAAGGCCAATGCCTTCCTGGGTCTGTCGTCGGGCATCGCCCTGGGCGGCGTGCTGGCGCGGCTGGAGGTCATCGAAGTCACGGCCGGCCCCGAACTCGAAGCCAAGTTCGGCGGCAGCTACGACGTGGCCACCGACACCGTCTACACCGCCGAATACGAGCTCAAGGCCAAGGCCGGCGTGGGGCCTGGCGCGCACATCCAGAAGTTTTTTGAACGCTGGCTGTTGTCGCCCAAGGCCCTGGACCTGTCGTTGAAGTTCGAAAAGTCGCTCGCACGCACGGCCTCGCCGACCAAGCTCACCGTGGACAAGCCACGCTGGCAGGCGGGCGAGACGTTGACCTTCTCCGTTGAACTCGACCCCAAGACGGTGAACTTTCCGGTGGTGGGCTACAACGTGTCGGAGGTCCGCATTGACCGCCTGGACCACGACCCGGTGTACCAGGCGGTGCCGGTGGCGACGGTGTCCGCAGCCAACAACCAGACCGTTTTCACACTGGAATGGATCGCCGATCGACCCGGTGAAGCGCAGGACAGTTCAAGCCGGCCCACGTTCTATGCCTTTGTCGTCGACAAGGCGCTGAGCGCCATCAGTGGCAGCTTTCCGTTTGAACTGGGCCGCGTGCGCGACCTGCGTGCCACACCCTTGTCGACGGTGGCCGCAACGGGTGCGGCGGCCTACGCCATCCGTGCAGGCGTGCTGCAGTCGGTGGGCAGAAATTACGGCGGCGCGTTGGGGGCAGGCCTGGACCGGGACGTCACCGGCGGCCCCGTCACGGTGCCCTTCAACCAAAAGGTGCGGGCCGTCTCGGGCCAGGCGTGGCATGCCACGGCCTTGCTGGAAGACGGCAGCGTCTGGCAGTGGGGCTGGGGGGCGGACATCCTGCCCATCGGTGGCCAGGCGGAGTTCAATCCACTGCCGCTGCCGGTGGACCGTGGCGACGGGCTGCCGATGAACGACGTGAAGTCGATCAGCAGCAACTACTTCGGCACCGCCGCCCTGCGCAACGATGGCACGGTCTGGATCTGGGGCCGGTTCGACAGCGTGCAAAAAGTTTCGGGCGGCGCACCCAAGATCGCTGCCATCGCCATGGGCGGCGACCACGTCCTGATGCTCACCGAGGACGGGCAGGTCTGGGCGCGGGGCAACAACAAGTCGGGCCAGTTGGGCGTCGGCGACTACCAAAGCCGCCTGAGCGCCGTGCCGGTGCCGGGCATGAGCGATGTCGTGGCCATTGCTGCAGGGGGCAACCACTCGCTGGCGCTGAAAAGCGATGGCAGCCTCTGGAGCTGGGGCGACAACGCCAATGGCGCCCTGGGTGTTGGCAGCGGCGTGGCACTCAGCAATGTGCCGATGCGCGTGAACCTGGCGGGTGTCACCCGCATCAGCGCTGGGCTGCGTCACTCGCAGGCGGTGGCGGATCGCGTGGCCTACGTCTGGGGCAGCAACGACAACGGTCAGTCGGGTTCCTGCGCGGCCACGGAGCCCACCTGGGCGCCGCTGGCCATCGCCACCGGGGCGCTGGATGTGGGCGGCGGCGAGTTCAGCGCCCTGGTTGTTTCGATCGGTGGCGGCCTGTCCTACATCGGCAACATTCCCGGCCTCACGGGCGGCTGCAGCCTGGTCGGTCTGAGCTTGGCGACCGACTGACGCGACGTCGACGGCGTGGACCATTTAAGCGAGAACCACACTAGATCACCGTCACGGCCGCACTCCTTGGATACTTGGCACATGCAGCTGCACCTGGCACACGAACCCCGCCTCACGGCCCCCAGCGGGGTGGTGCAAACGCTGGCCGCGCTGGACGCTGCGCTGCTGGCCTGGCTGGCCATCGAGGGGCCCACGCCGCGCGCACGCCTGGCGCCATTGCTGTGGCCCGACAAGGACACCGCGGTGGCCCGCAATTCGCTGCGCCAGCGCCTGTTCCAGATGCACAAGCGGCTGGGCTGCGAATTGGTCATCGGCGGCACCACCCTGGCGCTGGCTGAGGACGTGACGCATGACCTCGACGCGGCCGACAGTGTGCTTGGCGAAACCCCCGGTGAAGACCTGGCGGCGGGCGAGTTTGCGCAATGGCTGGCACTGCAGCGCAGCCGGCGCCAGGCGCGGTTGCGCACGGCGCTGGTTGAATTGGCCGACATGGCCGAGCGCGCACAAGACTGGGACGACGCGTTGACCCAGGCGCGCGAGCTGCTGGCGCTGGACCCGCTGTCGGAAGAAGCGCACCGCCGCCTGATGCGCCTGCATTACCTGGCGGGCGACCAAGCGGCGGCGCTGCTGGCCTTCGACCGCTGCGAGCAGCTGCTGAAGGACGAGGTTGGCACCCGCCCCTCGGCTGAAACACGGGCGCTGCTGGCAACCATCGACGGCGCGTCTGCGCCCGCGGCTCGCATGGGCGTGCGGCCGATGCGCGTGCCGGCTTCGGTGCAGCGTCCGCCGCGCCTGGTCGGCCGCGACGAGGCCTGGGCTGCACTGCACGCGGCCTGGGACGCCGGCCACATCGCGCTGGTGCAGGGCGAGGCCGGCATGGGCAAAACGCGGCTGGTGAGCGACTTCGCCAAAGCCCGTGGCGCCACGCTGGTGGTGGGTGCCCGGCCGGGCGACAGCCAGGTCGTGTATGCCTCGGTCTCGCGCCTGCTGCGCCAGTGGCCGCGCGCCGTGCTCGAGGCCCAGGGCGCGGCACTGCGCGCCGAGCTGGCCACGTTGCTGCCCGAGCTGGGCGCGCCCAGCACGGCCGTCGGTGAAGGGCAGCGCACGCGCCTGTTCAATGCCGTCACCGCGGTGGTGGACAGCGCCGACGCCGGCATCGACGGCCTGGTTTTCGACGACCTGCACTTTGCCGACGACGCCAGCCTGGAGCTGCTGCGCTACGTGGCCGCGCAATCGACACGCCGCTGGCTGTTTGCCGCGCGTGACGCCGAACTGGGCCCGGCGGCGCGTGCACTCGTCAACACCGTGGCCGACACGGCCGTGGCCGCGCCGATCGAACTTGCGCCACTGACGGTGGCGCAACTCGCTGAGCTGGTTGACTCGCTGGACATCGAAGGTCTCGAGGGCGCCGCCGTCGCGCCGGCCCTGCTGCGCCACACCGGCGGCAACCCGATGTATGCGCTGGAAACCATCAAGGCCTGGCTCACCCAGGGCGGCGCGATCGAGCCGGTGCGCCTGCCTGAGCGTTTGCACGAGCGTTCGGCCGAACGATTGCCCGTGCTGCGCAACGTCGCCGCGCTGATTGAACGCCGCATCGGCCGCTTGTCGGTGCCCGCGGTGCAGCTGGCGCGCTGCGCGGCGGTGGCGGCACCGGACTTCAGCATCGAGCTC
>JAHECB010000078.1 GCA_024641925.1 Betaproteobacteria bacterium | reverse complement strand
GTCAGTTTCTACGACGTGGCCAAGACGGTGGTTGATGCGCAGGATTTCGAGAATCGCATGCTCAAGGCCTACATCCGCGACTGGCCGGCGGAAGGCACACCGGCGCCCGGTGCCTGATCGCTGATGGCCGGCCCGTTCTGATCAGCCTCGCGTTCATCACAAGAGCGCCCGATTGCCCCCCGGCCAGCATCCAGCCCGGACGTCGCCAACCCACAACAGCTTGAGGTGCCTGTCCGTTCGGCCGCACCTGGGCCCCTGATCCGGGAACATTGATGAACAGGGTTTTCACGACGACCATGGCCGCGCTGGTGCAGGCGGTGATGCTGACCGCGTTGCTGGCGGGCAGCGCACAAGCCCAGTTTGATGGACGCAGGGTCAAGCCCGAGCCGCCTGCGGTAGCCAGCCGCTTTCCGGACCCCGACGTGCAGTACCCCACGCCCAGCCTTCGCCCGGGCCGTGACGACTTTGCGTCACACGCCGAGGTGCTGGCCTACCTGGCCGAATTGGTCCGTTCGGCGCCCGATCGAACCCGACTCGAAATAGTCGGCATGTCGCAGCGGGGGCTGGCGATACCGGCGCTGGTGCTGGCCGGCAAGGGCGCACCCGACCCGCAGCGTCCCACGGTATTGGTGATAGCGCAGCAACATGGCAACGAACCGGCCAGCGGCGAAGCCGCGCTGGCGTTGACACAGCAACTGACTGGGCCTCAGGCCGCGCTTTTGGACCGCGTGAACGTCATCATCATGCCGCGTGCCAATGCAGACGGTGCTGAGCGTTTTGTGCGTACCACTGCCCAGGGCATCGACGTCAACCGCGACCACCTGCTGCTGCGCACACCCGAAGCGCGCGCCATTGCCGCCGTGACGCTGAAGTACCAGCCGCAGGTGGTGCTGGACCTGCATGAATTCACCGTGGCTGGCCGCTGGGTGGACAAGTTGGGTGTCATCCAGAAATATGATGCGCTGGTGCAGGCGGCCGGCGTGGGCAACCTCGATCCCGGCATCGCCAATGCGGCACAGCGAGGCTATCTCGAGCGCATTCAGGGCGCCTGGACTAGCCAGGGTCTGAACAGCTTTGTGTATTTCACCGCCTCGACCAGTGCCACCGACAAGGTGGTCTCGATGGGCGGCGTGCAGCCGGACACGGGTCGCAACGTGAATGGCCTTCGCCCGGCGATCAGCCTGCTCATCGAAACCCGCGGTGTCGGCATCGGACGAGCCCACCTGCTGCGCCGTGTGCATACGGCGGTGGTCGGCGCCATGACCGTCCTGGCAACTGCTGCGGATCAGGGCACGGCGTTGCTGCAACTGGTCAGCCGCGCCGGAGCCGACACCCGGGCCCGTGCCTGCCAGGGCGACATCGTGATTGCGGCCACCCACAGCAAGGGGCGGCAGCAGTTGGTGTTTGTCGACGCCGTCACCGGCACTGACAAGCCTGTCGAGGTGGACTGGCGTGCTGCCACGCCCTTGAATGTCCAACGCCAGCGGACACGGCCTTGTGGCTATCTGGTGGCACCCAGCGAAACCGAAGCGCTTCAGCGCCTGCAGCAATTGGGCGTGCGCCTTCAGCGTGTGGTCAAACCCGCGCGCTGGGATGTGGAGCGGTACGTCGTTGTCAGCCAGGGCGGGGGACAGCGCCAGGATGCGCGTGGCGCCATTTCCGACGGCCAGGACGGCGGCATCAGGACCTTCGAACTGCGCACCCGGCGTATCCACGATGTTGTCGGCCCGGATCACTGGTTTGTGTCGCTGGATCAGCCGCTGGCAGGCTTGATCGTCGCGGCGCTGGAGCCTGATTCCCAGAACAGCTATGCGGCCAATCAGTTGCTGGACCTGCAGGCCGACGAATTGCGCCGCGTGATGGCTCGGCCGTCCGCACACTGGCTCACGGCCCCGGTGCCGTAACTTCAGCGCCCGGGCCGGCCAGGTCTTCGCGGCCAGGAGCCGGGTCCGCACTTCGGCAAGCCCGATCCCGGACTGCGCCTGATGCTGCGTCTGCGCAAGACGCGCGGCGCCGGCGGCGCCTTTTTTGCGCGCCAATGTGTCGACAAATCTGACACCGCCTTCTGCCTTCGCCTTGCGATCTGCAGGCCACTTGGCGGCTACCGGGAAAAGGTCACGCTGCGCGCTGGAATCTGCGCGCGGTGTGGTGCGGCGGCGGACGCAATGCATCACGAATTCACCGCTCAAGTTCTGTGGCACGCGTCCGTTAACGATGAAAGACGAAGCGGCGGATTCTGGGCGTGAAAAGCAGCCCGTGCTTTTGTCTCAAACGGTCGTGGTCATCGTTTTTCGGGCTGGCCCGCGGGTTGCATTGCTCATGGCAAGTCTCTCCCCAATGTTCCTTCTACTCAGCACCACGCAAGGACTTCCATGAAATCCAATCTGCTCGCCACCCTGTGCATCGCCATCACCGCCTTCGCACCGTTGGCCATCGCGACGCCCATCACCCTGGAACTGAACAACCTGAACCAGGGCAACAATCTGGGCAGCGTCACCACCAGCGAGGGTTTTGTGTTCACCGCCGACCACCTGGGCAGTCGTAACGGTGCTGACTGCAGCCGCAACGACTGCCCGTACAACGGCACCACCTACCTGTTCAGCGAAAGCACACCGATCAGCTTGGCGTTCAACGGCGCGCTGTTCAGTCTGGTCAACTTTGACGGTGGTGAAGGCTTTGTGACGACGCGCAAAAATGCGCCCCCCATCAACACTGCGGGTCGCATTGAAGTCACGGGCCAACGCGCCGACCTGAGCACCATCACCCAGACCTTCCGACTTGACGGCGAAAGTGATGGCAATGGTGATGACCGCGACTTCCAGACCTTCACGTTGACCAACTTCGCCGATCTGATCAAGGTGACCTTCACCGGCGTCGACCGGGGCCAGGGCACTCACTTCAGTCTGGACAACGTGGCCGTGATGCCGACCAAGGTGATCGTCGACAACGATGTTCCCGAGCCTGGCAGCCTGGCGCTCAGTGGCTTGGCTCTGCTGGCAGCAGGTGCCGTCCGCCGCAAGGCCGGCTGAGGCACCATGCCAGCTGATGCGGCAGGCTTCGAGCCTGCCGCATTGCTGGGAGCGCCGCAGCGTCCCTGTCAATGCCGATGCGAGCGCGAGCGCGAGTGCGTATGCGGATGTGGGTGCAAATTTGCCGACGTCCGTGCCCGTTCCGACGCGGGCTTCATCGGTGCGCAAGCGCCAGGTCATGACCCTCTGAGTTCGACGCGCGCGCCATTGCGGTGCGCCGTCACCGTAAACTCAGGGCTTTCCCGCACACGGTAGCCCTGCGCATGTCTGGTTCCACATTCGGCGAGCTGTTTCGAGTCACCAACTTCGGCGAAAGCCACGGGCCGGCCATTGGCTGCGTCATCGACGGTTGCCCGCCCGGCATGGCGCTTTCCGAAGCCGACATCCAGCCCGAACTGGACCGGCGCCGCCCGGGAACCAGCCGCCATGTGACGCAGCGCAACGAGGCCGACGCCGTCGAGATCCTGTCGGGGGTTTTTGAAGGGCAGACCACGGGCACACCCATCTGCCTGCTCATCCGCAACACCGACCAGCGCAGCAAGGACTACGGCAACATCCTGGACACCTTTCGTCCCGGCCATGCCGATTACACCTATTGGCGCAAATACGGCCTGCGTGACCCGCGTGGTGGCGGGCGCTCATCGGCCCGCCTGACGGCGCCCACCGTGGCGGCGGGTGCTGTTGCGCGCAAGTGGCTGCGGCAGCAGCACGGCACCACCTTCACCGGCTGGATGAGTGCGCTGGGCGACATCGGCATCACCTTCGAAGACGAAGCCGAAATCCCGAACAACCCGTTTTTCGCCGCCAACCGAAGCCAGATTGCCCAGCTGGAAGCGCACATGGATGCGCTGCGAAAGGCCGGCGACAGCTGCGGTGCGCGCATCGAAGTGCGTGCACGCGGTGTGCCCGTGGGTCTGGGCGAGCCATTGTTTGACAAGCTCGACGCCGACATCGCGCACGCCATGATGGGCCTGAACGCCGTCAAGGGCGTGGAGATCGGCAGCGGTTTTGGCGTGGTGGCTCAGCGTGGCAGCGAACATGGCGACGAGCTGTCGCGCGAAGGTTTTGCCAGCAACCACGCCGGTGGTGTGCTGGGCGGCATCAGCACCGGGCAGGAGCTGGTGGTCAGCCTGGCCATCAAGCCCACCAGCTCCATCCGCTTGCCCAAGGCCAGCATCGACCGCGCCGGTGAGCCGACCGTGGTGGAAACCTTCGGTCGCCACGACCCCTGCGTGGGCATCCGGGCCACGCCCATCGCCGAAGCCTTGCTGGCCCTGGTGGTGATGGACCACGCCCTGCGCCACCGTGCGCAGTGTGGTGACGTGCAGTTGACGGTGCCTGCCATTCCCGCATCCCGCACATGATCCCGCTGCCGCCGCCGGGGCTGCCTCTGGCCGCGGCGACGCGCATATCGGGCCTGCGCCGCATCAGCGCGCTGACACTGTTTTATTTTGCCGCCATCGGGCTGTTCAACCCCTATGCGCCGCTGTGGTTCAAGAGCCTGGGCTTTTCCACGCTGGTGATTGGCGGCATTGCGTCGCTGCAGAGCTGGTCGCGGGTGGTGGCCCCCTACGCCTGGAGCTGGGTGGGCGACCATCACGGCCGGCGCACCGAACTCATCCGCCTGTCGGCCGCCGGGGCGCTGCTGGCCGCGCTGGGCTTGCTGGGCGTGCGCGGTGCGCTGCCGGTGGCGGTGGTGACGACGTTCATGTTTCTGGCCAACAGCGGCGTGGTGCCGCTGTACGAGGCCTTGCTGGCCAAGTTGCTCAACACCTCCAAGGGCATCGACCCGCGTTTGTACGGCCGCGTGCGTGTCTGGGGGTCGATTGGTTTCATCCTGGCGGTCACCGCCTTTGGCACCTTGCTGGATACTTTCGGCATCAAGATCTTTCCGTACTTCGTGGCGGTCATGAACCTGCTGCTGCTGGCCGCAGCCCTGCGGCTGCCGGTGTACCGCGAAGACGTCAAGATCGACGAACCGGTGCCGCCGGTGCTGCCGCTGCTGCGTCAGCCGCGCGTTGCCTGGTTTTTTGCGTCGGTGTTTTTCACCGTGCTGGCCCACACCAGCCTGTACGCCTTCTTTTCCCTGTACCTGGTCAGCCTGGGCTACGACAAGTCGGCCGTGGGTGGTTTGTGGGCTGTCAGCGTGGCGGTGGAGATCGTGTTCTTTTTCAACCAGGGCCGCTGGTCGGGCTGGGCCAGCCCACACCGCTGGCTGCAGATCGTGGCGGCGGTGTGCGCCGTGCGGTTCAGCGTCACCGCCGCCTTTGGTATCTGGCCAGTGATGCTGGTGCTGGCGCAGTTGACCCACTGCATCACCTTCGTGGCGCACCATGCCGCTTGCATTTCACTGGTGCACAAGCTGTTCCCCAACCGGCTGCGCGGCCGTGGCCAGGCGCTGTACACCACGCTGGGTTACGGCGTGCCGGGTGTGCTGGGCGGTGTGGGCGGTGGCTGGTTGATCTCGAACCTGGGTTTTGCCTCGGTGTACTGGGCGGCAGCCGTCAGCTCGGTGCTCGCTTGGGCCTGCGCCACCTACAGCCGCAAGCTGGACGCTGCTCAGGCCTGATCCCGCTGCGGGGCACCCGACAACGCAGTTCGTCACCGGCAGGCTGCAGTTCGTCGCAAGCCCGGTTCTCCGCGGGTCCCGACTGCCTAAACTGCGCAGCAAATGCCGGGGACTGAACCGCCGGCGCACCGAGGACATGCAGATGAACAAGAAGATCTGGGGGTTGGCCGTGGTAGCCGTGCTGATCGGGGGCGCGGGCGCGGCCTGGAAAACGGGTCGCCTGCCGTTGCCCGGCGGCCTGGCGGCCATGGCCAAGACCGGTGCCGATGGCAAACCGGGTGGTGACAAGGACGACAAGCCTGCGGTGCCGCTGGAGTTTCTGGCCCGCGAGGTGGTGCAGCCCACGCTGGCACGCCTGCCCGAACGCCTGACGTTTTCCGGCACGCTGGTGGCGCCGCAAACCGCGGTCGTGAAAGCGCGAGCCGGCGGCACGCTGGTGAGCCTGACGGTGGCCGAAGGTGCACGCGTGCGCCGCGGCCAGTCCCTGGGGCAGATCGACCTGGCCGAGATGGACACCCGCATCGCCGAGCGCCGCGCCCAGATCGATGCCGCGCGTGCCACCCTGGTGCAGGCCGAGCGCGCGCACGCCGGCAACGTGCAACTGGCCGCACAGCAGTTCATCTCGGGCACAGCGCTGGACAACTCGCGTGCCGGTGTGGACACCGCCCGCGCCAATCTGCAGGCGGCCCAGGCCGCGCTGGACACCACGCGTGTGGGCCAGCGCGATGCCGTGGTCACCGCCCCCATCGCCGGCATCGTGGCCAAGCGCCATGCACTGCCGGGTGAAAAAGTCAGCACCGAGCAGAACCTGCTGACCATCGTCGACATCAGCCGTCTGGAACTGGCGGGCCAGGTCGGCACCTACCAGGTGGCACGCTTGCAACCCGGCATGGCGGTACAGGTGCAGGTGGAAGGCATGACCGAACCGGTGACGGGCCAGCTGGTGCGCATCGCACCCATGGCCGAGCCGGGCACACGCAGCATTGGCGTGACCGTGGCGCTGGACAACCCGCAGGAACGCCTGCGTGCCGGCCCCTATGCCATGGCCAGCGTGACCTTGCCCGACAGCGCCGAACGCCTGACGCTGCCCCTGTCTGCGGTGGGTACCACGTCCGGCCAAGACCATGTCTGGATGATCGAAGGCGGCACGCTGGCGCGCCGCGCCGTGCAGCTGGGCCGGCGTGACGACAACAAGGGCACGGTGGAGGTGCTGCAAGGTGTCAAGCCCGGCAACCAGGTGCTGGCCGCGCGGTTTGACAACCTGCGTGAAGGTGCCAAGGCCTTGGTGGTCACGTCAACCGCACCTGGCGCAGGCGCCAGCACGGCTTGGGTCGCGCCCGCCAGTGACGCCCCGGTCAGCCGCTGAGGCCCGCCATGTGGATCACCCGCGTTTCCATCAACAACCCCGTCTTCGCCACCATGGTGATGGTGGCCCTGTGTGTGCTGGGCCTGTTCAGCTACGGCAAGCTGGGTGTGGAGCAGATGCCCGACATCAGCTTCCCCGGCGCCTGGATCGAGACGCAATACCCCGGCGCCAGCCCCGAGGCGGTCGAGCGCGAAGTGGTCAAGCCCATGGAAGAGGCGATCAACAGCATCGGCGGCGTCAAGCGCATCACCTCGCGCAGCGACGAAGGCCGCGGTGCGATGAGTGTGGAATTTGCGCTGGACACCGACATGGGCCGTGCCATGCAGGACCTGCGCGACCGCCTGTCCGCCGTTCAGGCCAGCTTTCCACGCGATGTGAAACAACCCACCATCGCCCGCTTCAACAACGACAACAGCGAGCCGGTGGTGAACATGGCGCTGGTGGCGCGTTGCGCGCCGTCGTCATCAGCGGCTGCCACCGGCGCCGCCAACACAGCGGGCTGCACCGCACGCAGCGCCCGTGAACTGTCCATCCTGGGCGACCAGGCCGTGGGCAAGCGCCTGCAGCGCCTGGAGGGTGTGGCGCGGGTCGACATCCAGGGCCTGACGGTGCGTGAAGTGCGCATCGACCTGGACCCCGTGCGCCTGCGCGCCCACGGCATCACGCCGGCCGAGATTGCCAGCGCGCTGTCCGCAGCCAACACCGACCAGCCGGTGGGCCTGTTGTCCGACAACACCCAGGACGCCCTGCTGCGTGTGGAAGGCCGCGTGCGCGACCCGCGCAAGTTCGCCCAATTGGTGGTGGCCAAGCGCGGCAACCTGTCGTTGACGCTGGGCGACCTGGGCACGCTGATCGAGCGTGAACGCGAGCCCGATTCCATCGCCCGCATCAACGGCCATTCGGCCATCAACTTCAACGTCTTCAAGCAGCAGGACGCCAACATCGTGGCCGTGGGCGACGCTGTGAAGCAGGCGATGGAGGACATCCGCAAGACCCTGCCGCCCGACGTGGAACTGCGCCTGATCAACGCCAACAGCGATTTCGTCAAGAACTCGCTGACCGGCTTGCGCCATACGCTGATCGAAGGTGCGCTGCTCACCGTGGCCATCGTGTTCCTGTTCCTGCACAGCTGGCGCAGCACCATCATCACCGGCCTGAGCCTGCCCATCGCCGTGATCAGCAGTTTCATTGCGGTGTATGCCTTTGGCTTCACGCTGAACTTCATGACCATGATGGCGCTGAGCTTGTGCATCGGCCTGCTGATCGACGACGCCATCGTGGTGCGTGAAAACATCGTGCGCCATGTGCACATGGGCAAGGACCACCACACCGCCGCGCGTGAAGGTACCGACGAAATCGGCCTGGCGGTGCTGGCCACCACCTTTGCGCTGTGCGCGGTGTTTGTGCCCGTGGCCTTCATGGGCGGCATCATCGGCAAGTTTTTCTATCCATTTGGCATCACCGTGGTGGTGGCGGTATTGGTCAGCCTGTTTGTCAGCTTCACGCTGGACCCCATGCTCAGCGCCGTCTGGGCCGACCCACCGGGTGCGAAGCTGCAAAAGGTCTGGGGCATCGGTCACGCCTTGCGCGCCACCGACCGCGGCATGGACGTGCTGCACCGCGTGTACGAACGCAGCATCCGCTGGATCTTTTCAGACCGTCGCTGGACCCTGGGCATCAAGCGCCTGTGGCTGGGCCTGCCGGTGTACGCCCGCGGCTTTGACGCGCAGCACCGGCGCGACCGCAGCAGCCCGCGCCGCTGGCGGCTGGCCACATTGACAGCGCGCGGTGTGGTGGTATCGGTGGGGGTACTGAGCTTCGTGGCCGCCCTGGCGCTGGCGCCGCTGGTGGGCAGCGACTTTGTGCCCGAAACCGACCAGGGCTTCACGCAACTGGCGCTTCGCATGCCCGTGGGCAGCAGCCTGGAGCGCACCGACCAGAAAGTGCGGCAGGTGGAAGAAATCATCAGCACGCTGCCGGAAATCCAGAACATCGCCACCTGGGTCGGCGGCCCGGGCCAACGCAACCAGGCCTGGCTGAACATCGCATTGAAGCCGCGCGCCGAACGAAAGCGCAGCCAGAAGCAGGTGGAAAAGGCCATGCGCGAGATGATCGCCAAGGTGCCGGGCACCGATGCCAGCGTGGGCTTCAACCGGCCCATCTACGTGGCGATTCTGGGCAACGATCCGGAAGGCCTGGCCCGCGTGGCCGATGAATTTGCCGAGAAGGTGAAGAAGATCCCTAACACGGTGGATGTGGAAAGCAGCGTCAAACCCGGCCTGCCGGCGTATGCCGTGCGCCTGAAGCCCGACGCCGTGCGTGAACTGGGCCTGACGGCACCGCAGCTGGCCAGCAGCCTGCGCGCCTACGTCAACGGCGAAACCGCCACCTACTGGACCACGCCCGACGGCGACCAGGTTGACGTGGTGCTGCGCCTGAACGAAAGCCAGCGCCAGCGTGTGGAGCAGCTGCGCGACCTGCCCGTGGCCTTTGCAAAGGATGGCACGCCCATCAGCCTGGACCGCGTGGCCACCATCGAGACAGTGTTCAACCCGCTGGTCATCCGCCGCCAGAATCTGCAGCGCCGCGAGGCCGTGTTTGCCGGTGTGCAGGGCCGCAGCGCCGGTGAGGTGGGTGAAGATGTGCAGAAGCTGATCAAGGCCACGCAGTTGCCGCCGGGTTACAGCTTTGACGTGGGTGGCCAGATGCAGCAGCAGGCCGAGGCCTTTGGCGGCCTGCTGGCCGCCATGGCGCTGGCCGTGATCTTCATTTACATCGTGCTGGCCAGCCAGTTCGGCAGCTTCTTGCAGCCCCTGGCCATCATGGCCAGCCTGCCCCTGGCGCTGATCGGCGTGATGCTGGCTTTGCTGGTGTCGGGCAGCACGCTGAACGTGTTCAGCATGATCGGCCTGGTGATGCTGATGGGTCTGGTGACCAAAAACGCCATCCTGCTGGTGGACTTTGCCAACCATGCCCGCCGGGCCGGTGCCACCGTGACCGACGCCTTGCTGCAGGCGGGTTTGATCCGCATGCGCCCCATCATCATGACCACCATGGCCATGGTGTTCGGCATGCTGCCGCTGGCGCTGGCTTTCAACGAAGGCGGCGAGATCCAGGCCCCGATGGGCCGTGCCATCATCGGCGGCATCATCACCAGCACCTTGCTGACCCTGGTGGTGGTGCCGGTGCTGTACAGCTACGTGGTGCGGCGTCCGCGGGCCAAGAAGTCAGCGGCCACCGCGGCGGCGGCTGGTGATGCGGTGGGCACCGACGCGCCGCCGGTGGTGCCCGCAGCCGGCGACTGAGCAAGCCCGCTCAGGCCGGCGGTGACTGGGTGTCGGCGGGTTGCCGCTTGCTGGTGTCGGGCGCTGCATCTGGTGCGTGGCGCGGCGAACGCAGACGGTCCAGCACACGGCCGGTTTCAACTGCAGGGTGTGAAGGCGGTGCAGCATCCCCTGTATCTGGCGCGTCAACCCGCGCCGCTGCATGGTCTGCACGCCTTGGGCGAAGCGCCGCTCTGGCGAGCACCAGCGCCACGGCGGCCAAGGCCGCCAACACCGCCAGCATGGCCAGGCGTTGCTGTTCGATCTTGGTACGCTGCTGCGCCAAGGACTGCGTGCGCAGCGCGACAGCCCTGTCAAACAGCGCTTGCTGCGCGTCCCAGGCCTGCTGCAAAGCCGCCCGCCGCAAGGGCTGCGCCTGGACGTTGTTGTTGTCGGACGCCTGTTTCGCCGTGGTGACAACTTGCCGCGCCGTGCGCTCCACGGCGGCAACAACGTCGGCCAAAGCAGGGACTGCGGTCGCTGTCGCCGATGCGCCGGGCGCCAGTGCGTGTTGCAGGGCCAGCATGCGCGGCGTTGGGCCCGATGGGCCATCGGCAGCGGATTGATCCGTGTTCAGGACTGCCATGGCCTCGGCCTGGGGCAGGCTCCGGGCCAGACGCATCAAGGCACGCACGCCAGTGATCAGCCCGGTGTTTGCCGATTTGACGCCGGTCCTGCTGGTGGGGTTGGCCGACAGGTTCTCGAATTCACTGGGCAGTGACAGCAGGTCCATCACCTGCAGCATCTGCTCTACACGCAGTGTGTGCGCTTCGTTGCTGGCCTGCGGGGTCAGGGCCAGCGCAGCGACCTGGCGGGCCAGCGTCTGCCAATCCTGTCGCAGGTCTCGCGCTTCGGTCAGCGCATGAATCCACATGCCCTGGGTCAGTTCGGCAGATAGGGCCTGCAACTGCTGGTCCACACCGGCCTGCACGGCGGCACGGGTCGATTCCAGCTGGGGTTGACCTGTCAGCAGGTCATAGGACACCTGCTGGTGCGCCAGGATGCCGAACTGCGCGTGCACGGCCTGCGACACCGGGTCCAGCAGCTTGCGGTCAGCGTCCAGCTGGCGCAGGTCGTCATGCTGGTAGCGCAGCACCTGCACCAGCGGCACGCAGACCATGGCCACGCCGACGGCGCTGAAGGCAAAAAACTTGTGGCGGGGGCTGGGCAGAAGCTGGGAATCGGACATGGCGGGGGACGGCGGTGCCGGCGCGGGTGCGGCCTGTGTTCATATCGGCAGTGTGCAGGCGGGCTTGAGTCTGGACCCAGGCGCTACCGCGACTTCAGCGGTGACGTTGAAATTGGACCCCGCGGCGTTTGCCTGGTGACTGTGCGGTCTGAGACAAACCGCCATCTGGGGTGACCCGCTGGACGCGGTGACGACGCGTGTTGGCTTCAGCTTGTGATGCCAGCATGTCGATCAAGGACCGCCTGAGATTCGGGTGGCGGACACCGGTCCGGTATCGCAGCTTTGTCGCGGAATGGCTGAGCTTGAAGTTGAGGCGCAGGTCATCGATGCCTTGCCGCCAAGGGTCCGGGCCGATCACGAAACCCGCCGGCGCAGCCGTGCGCGTGATAATTCGTGCATGAACACGCCTTCTTCACGCCTTCACGAATGGGCGCCCACTGGCAAGCTGCGCGCAGCTTTGAACATGGGTAATCCAGTGCTCGCCCACAGCCACACCGCGAAAGAGTCCCCCGCTGGCGTGAGTATCGACCTGTCGCGAGAGTTTGCGCGTGAACTGGGTGTGGAGGTGGTGTTCCTGGAGTTCGACACCGCCGCCAAATCGGTGGCCGCACTGGCCGGCGGCGAGGCCGACATCGGTTTCATGGCGATTGACCCGTTGCGTGCCGAGACCACGCATTTCACACCGGCCTATGTTCAGATCGAGGGCTTCTATCTGGTGCCTGCCGGCTCGCCGATCAAGACCAACGCGGATGTCGACCGCACCGGCACGCGCATCGTGATGGGTGCAGGCAGTGCCTATGGGCTTTACCTGACGCGCCACATTCAGCACGCTGAACTGACGCAAGTTCCCACCTCCGAGGAGGTGGTTGACGCCATGCTCAAGGGCCGCCTGGAGGTTGCCGCTGGCGTCAAACAAGGGCTGGAGGCCGATGCGCGGCGTGTTGGTGGTGTGCGCCTGCTGCCGGAGCGTTTCATGGTCATCAACCAGGCCATGGCCGCACCCAGATCGCGCGGCGCTGATGCTGCGAACTTTCTGGACGACTTTGTCCAGCGCATGACGCGTGGCGGGTTTGTTGCGGACTCGCTGAAGCGGCACGCCATCGTCGGCGCAAAGGTGGCAGGGGACTGATCGGCCGATCCAACGGGCGGCCATCTGCTGATCGGATACCTGTGGGCGGTAGAAGTGCGCAGACCGAGGCGTTTGGGCACCGCCCGCCCCGGTTTTCAGCTGCGCTTCAGCTTGCCCAGGGGCGGGTGAAGTCTTGATGCCCAACCGCCCCGCTGCCGAGTCCGGCCCAGGCGCTGTTGCGCCAGGGCCAGGGGCTGAGTGCGCAGCCCATCGGCGCCATCGGTGGCACCACCAGCGTTGTGTCCAAACACCTTGAAACGGCCCGGGGTGGCCCGGCGTTCAACACTCCACAATGTTCACCGCCAGCCCGCCGCGGGCCGTTTCCTTGTACTTGGTCATCATGTCGGCGCCGGTTTCGCGCATGGTCTTGATGACCTGGTCCAGACTGACAAAGTGCGTGCCATCGCCACGAAGCGCCATGCGCGCGGCGTTGATGGCCTTGACCGACGCGATGGCGTTGCGCTCGATGCACGGAATCTGCACCAGACCGCCCACGGGGTCGCAGGTCAGGCCCAGGTGGTGTTCCATGCCGATCTCGGCAGCGTTTTCCACCTGCGCCGGCGTGCCGCCCATCACCGCGCACAAAGCGCCGGCGGCCATGCTGCAAGCCACGCCCACTTCGCCCTGGCAACCCACTTCGGCGCCGCTGATGCTGGCGTTCTCCTTGTACAGCAGGCCGATGGCGGCGGCGGTGAGCAGGAAGTCGATGACGCCTGCGTTGCTGCTGTGGTGCACGAAACGGGTGTAGTAGTGCAGCACGGCCGGCACGATGCCGGCGGCGCCGTTGGTGGGCGCGGTGACAACCCGGCCGCCGGCGGCGTTTTCTTCGTTGACGGCCAGGGCGTACAGGTTCACCCAGTCCATCACCTGCAGGGGGTCGCGCAGGGCGGCTTCAGGGTTGGCCGTCAGGTCGCGGTGCAACTGCGGCGCGCGGCGTTTGACCTTGAAGCCGCCGGGCAGCACACCATCGGTGGCGCAACCGCGTTTGACGCAGGCCTGCATCACGGCCCAGATATTCAGCAGGCCAGCGTTGATGTCGGCGTCGCTTCGCCAGTGGCGTTCGTTACGGCGCATCACCTCGGCGATCGAGCCGCCGACTTCCTGCGCGCGCTGCAGCAGTTCGTCGCCGCTGTGAAAAGGGTAGGGCAGTACGGTGGTGTCGGGTGCGATGGTCTTGTGACGCGCACCATCCGCGGCCACCTCTTCGCTGACCACAAAGCCGCCGCCTACCGAATACCAGCAGCGGCTGTCCAGCACCGCGCCGCTGGCATCAAAGGCGATGAAACGCATGCCGTTGGCGTGGAAG
The DNA here is from genome assembly GCA_024641925.1 of Betaproteobacteria bacterium. GTDB lineage: Bacteria > Pseudomonadota > Gammaproteobacteria > Burkholderiales > Burkholderiaceae_C > Rubrivivax. The sequence continues at coordinate 3,803 of JAHECB010000078.1, read as the reverse complement.
GGCAGGCTTTCGCGGCGGTGGAATTTCAGGTCGTCTTTTTCGCGGAAGGTCACACCGTGTTCGCCCAACAGCGACAGTTCTGCCTTTGAGCGCGCGGTCTCCAGCAACGCCGGGATGTTGTCCACATCCACCGTGTCGGGTTCGTGCCCGCACAGCCCCAGCAGCACGGCCTTGTCGGTGCCGTGGCCCTTGCCCGTGGCACCCAGCGAGCCGTACAGATGGCTTTGCACCCGCGTGGTGTGCTGCAGTTGGCCGGTGGTTTGCAGATGGTGCACAAACAGCCGCGCGGCCCGCATGGGCCCCACGGTGTGGCTGCTGCTGGGGCCGATGCCGATCTTGAACAGGTCAAAAACCGACACGGCCATGGTGGTTCAATCCTGTGCGTAGGCCGATACCGGCACGCAGCTGCAAAACAGGTTGCGGTCACCGTAGACGTTGTCCACCCGGCCCACCGGTGACCAGTACTTCTGCGTGCGCAAGGCCGCTACGGGGTAGGCGGCCTGTTCGCGGCTGTAGGCGTGGGGCCAGTCGGTGGCCATCAGGCTGTGTGCGGTGTGGGGTGCATGTTTCAACGGGTTGTCGTCTTTGTCCCAGGCGCCGCTTTCGACCTGGGCAATTTCCGCGCGGATGGCGATCAGGGCGTCGCAGAAGCGGTCCAGCTCGGCGCGGGGCTCACTCTCGGTGGGCTCGATCATCAGCGTGCCGGCCACCGGAAAGCTCAGGGTCGGCGCGTGGAAGCCGTAGTCGATCAGCCGCTTGGCCACGTCTTCGGCACCGATGCCGGTGGCCTTGGCCAAGGGGCGCAGGTCGATGATGCATTCGTGCGCCACGCCACCACCCTTCAGGCCGGCATGGCCGCCGCTGTACAGCACCGGGAAGTGGTCGACCAGCCGCGCCGCGATGTAGTTGGCCGACAGGATGGCCACTTCGGTGGCGTCCTGCAGGCCTTTTGCGCCCATCATGCGGCAGTACATCCAGCTGATGGGCAGCACGGCGGCATTGCCCAGCGGGGCGGCGCTGACCGCACCCACGGCATGCGGCGCCACGGCGGCGTTGGGCATGTCCGGGCTGGCCGCATCACCGGTGCGGTGTGTGGGCAAAAATGGCACCAGGTCTGCGACCACCGCCACGGGCCCCACACCCGGCCCGCCGCCGCCGTGCGGAATGCAGAAGGTCTTGTGCAGGTTCAGGTGGCTGACGTCGCCGCCAAATTCACCCGGCGCAGCCACACCGACCAACGCGTTCATGTTGGCGCCGTCCACGTAGACTCGGCCGCCATGCTGGTGCACCAAGGCGCAGAGTTCCTTCACACGCACTTCAAAAACACCGTGTGTGCTGGGGTAGGTGATCATCACCGCGGCCAGGTTGTTGCTGTGTTTTTCGCACTGCACTTTCAGGTCGTCCATGTCGACGTTGCCCTTGGCGTCGCACTTCGTCACCACCACATTCAGGCCCGCCATGTGCGCACTGGCCGGGTTGGTGCCGTGCGCGCTTTCGGGGATCAGGCAGATGTTGCGGTGGCCTTCGTCACGGCTGGTGTGCCAGGCCCGGATGGCCAGCAGGCCGGCGTATTCACCTTGTGAGCCGGCGTTGGGCTGCAAGCTGACACCGGCATACCCGGTGGCCTGCGCCAGCCATTCACACAGCTGGTCCTGCATGGCCCAAAGGCCGGCCAGCTGGTCGCGCGGTGCAAAGGGGTGCAGGTTGGCAAACTCCGGCCAGGTGATGGGGATCATCTCGCTGGTGGCGTTGAGTTTCATGGTGCAGCTGCCGAGCGGGATCATGCTGCGGTCCAGCGCCAGGTCCTTGTCGCTCAAGCTGCGGATGTAGCGCAGCATCTCGGTTTCGCTGTGATGCACGTTGAACACGGGGTGCGTCAGGAAGGGCGTGGTGCGCCGCAGCTCGGGCGGGATCATCGATTCAACGCCGTTTTCAAACGCCGCCATGTCGGGCAAGGCTTGCCCCGGCTGGGCAAACAGCTGCCACAGCGCCACGATGTCGTCACGCGTGGTGGTTTCGTCCAGTGCGATGCCGATGAAGGTGTCGCCCCATTCGGGGAAGCGTCGCAGGTTCATGCCGGCGTTGCGGGCACGCGCTGCGATGGCCGCGCTGTGGCTGCCGGTGTCCAGGCTCAGGGTGTCAAACGCCGAGTCGCTGCGAACGGCAACACCCAGCTCACGCAGGCCCGCAGCCAGGATGGCGGTGTAGCTGGCCACGCGCTGCGCAATGCGTTTCAGCCCCGCAGGGCCGTGGTACACCGCGTAGAAGCTGGCCATCACGGCCAGCAGCACCTGCGCGGTGCAGATGTTGCTGGTGGCCTTTTCGCGGCGGATGTGCTGTTCGCGGGTCTGCAGTGCCAGCCGGTAGGCGGGCTGGCCATGCATGTCCACGCTCACGCCCACCAGGCGGCCCGGCAGGCTGCGTTTGTATTCGTCGCGGCAGGCCAGGTAGGCAGCGTGCGGGCCACCGCAGCCCATGGGCACACCAAAGCGCTGCGTGGTACCCATCGCAATGTCGGCGCCCAGTTCACCCGGCGGAGTGATCATTGTCAGTGCCAGCAGGTCGGCAGCGATGATGAAGGCGGCCTGGTGCGAATGGATGCGCGCGGCATCTTCGCGCACGTCGTGGATGCTGCCGCTGGTGGTGGGCATCTGCAGCAGCACGGCAAAGTAGTCGCCGCCGGCGATCAACTCGTCCCACGACGCCGCTGAATTCGCCAGCACCACGTTCAGGCCCAGCGGCGCGGCGCGGGTCTGGATGACCTCGATGGTCTGCGGGTGGCAGTCACCTGCCACCACGATGGTGTTGCTTTTGCTCTTGACGCTGCGTTTGGCCAGTGTCATGGCCTCGGCCGCTGCCGTGGCTTCGTCCAGCATGCTGGCGTTGGCGATGGCCATGCCGGTCAGGTCGCACACCATGGTCTGGAAATTCACCAGCGCTTCCATGCGGCCCTGGCTGATCTCGGCCTGGTAGGGCGTGTAGGCGGTGTACCAGGCGGGGTTCTCGAGCACGTTGCGCAGGATGACGCCGGGTGTGTGGGTGCCGTGGTAACCCTGGCCGATGAAACTTTTCAGCACGCGGTTTTTCGACGCCAGCGTTTTCAGCTCGGCCAACGCTTGTGCTTCGGACAAGGGCGGCGGCAGCCGCATCGGCTGCCCGCGTGCGATGCTGCGCGGCACGATGGTGTCGATCAGCGCACGACGGCTGACCGCGCCGATGACCGACAGCATGTGCGTTTCGTCGTCGGCGTCAGGGCCGATGTGGCGCGCGGTGAACTCGCTGGCGTTTTCCAGCTCGGCAAGGGGTTTCAGGGCAGACGTCAGCATGGGTCGTAGCAGTGGGCGGGGGATGGATTCAGGGCTTCAAAGCGACTTCAACAGCTGGTCGTAACCCGGGCCGTCCATCAGCCGGTCAAAGTCGGCCATGTTGCTGATGCGCACCTTGAAAAACCAGCCGTTGCCCATGGGGTCGGTGTTGGCCAGCGACGGATCGGCACGCAGTGCTTCATTGACTTCCACCACTTCGCCGTTGACGGGCATGAACAGGTCGGCCGCGGCCTTCACCGACTCGACCACGCCGGCCACTTCACCCATGATGTAGCTGCGACCCACTTCGGGCAGGTCGACAAAGACCACATCACCCAGGGCGTCCTGCGCGTGCAGCGTGATGCCCACCACAGCGGCGTCGTGGTCTTCGATGTTGATCCATTCGTGGTCGTTGGTGAACTTGGTGGTCATGTCGGAGGGCTCCTGAGGGATGGGTGGCAGTTGTGTGGCAATGGGGCGGCGCATGCCGGGCTTGTT
>JAHECB010000077.1 GCA_024641925.1 Betaproteobacteria bacterium | reverse complement strand
GCAGGCCAGGTCATGTCGACGCTGGCGCCATCGAGGCCGAAGCTTGCGCCCAGAGGGAAGCTTGTGAGGGTGGGGTGATGGTGTCTACACCCGCGTTGCCGCCCGTGACAACGGCCGGTACTTCCGAGCTGTCCAGCAGGTGGCCCCGACAGCTCACTTCGTGGGCTTGGGCAGTCGATGCCATCGTCAGTGCTGCACTCGCTGCCATCGTCATCAAGGTGATCCGGACTCCGATGCTGGTTCTCCCGGAAGGTGTGGTTGAGGGTTCCCTCGCCGGTAAAGTACGGACCCGACGTGCGGTCTCATCCATCGCGCGGACCTGTTGCCCGCGTTCTGGGTGCAGGGTACTCACCAAGCTCCCCAGCGCTGGCCGATAAAGGCAACTGACATGCTCGCAAAACGCATCATTCCCTGCCTGGACGTCACCGGTGGCCGCGTCGTCAAGGGCGTCAATTTTGTCGAATTGCGTGACGCGGGCGACCCGGTAGAAATAGCGGCGCGTTACAACGACCAGGGCGCCGACGAGCTGACGTTCCTGGACATCACCGCCACCAGCGACCAGCGCGATGTCATCCTGCACATCATCGAGGCCGTTGCGTCGCAGGTTTTCATCCCGCTGACCGTGGGCGGCGGTGTGCGCACCGTGGCCGATGTGCGCCGTCTGCTGAACGCCGGCGCCGACAAGGTCAGCTTCAATTCGGCCGCAGTGGCCAACCCGCAGGTCATCAGCGACGCGTCTGAAAAATACGGTGCGCAGTGCATCGTGGTGGCCATCGACGCCAAGCGGCGCCCGGTGTCCGATCACCAGCCGGCCGGCTGGGACGTCTACACGCATGGTGGGCGCAACAACACCGGTTTGGACGCTGTCGCCTGGGCCCGCAGCATGGCCGATCACGGCGCTGGCGAAATCTTGCTGACCAGCATGGACCGTGACGGCACCAAGACCGGCTTTGACCTGGCATTGACACGTGCCGTGGCAGACGCCGTGCCCGTGCCGGTGATCGCGTCAGGTGGCGTCGGCACCCTGCAGCACCTGGTCGACGGCGTTCGGCACGGTGGCGCCGACGCGGTGCTGGCCGCGAGCATCTTTCACTACGGTGAATTCACGGTGGCCGAAGCCAAGGCGCTGATGGCCGCTCAAGGCCTAGTTGTGCGCCAATGACACAGGCGCGCCGGCCTGCAGCACCGCGCCGGAGCGGTGCGGGTGAAGTCCGCATCATTGCGGGCCAGTGGAAGCGCAGCAGACTGACGGTGGTGCCTTTGGCGGGCCTGCGCCCCACGCCAGACCGTGTGCGGGAAACACTGTTCAACTGGTTGGGGATCGACCTGTCGGGTTGGCGTGTGCTGGACGCCTTTGCGGGCTCGGGCGCCTTGGGCCTTGAAGCCGCATCGCGCGGCGCGGCGCAGGTCACCTTGCTGGAGCGTGACGGCAGGGCCTTGAGCGCCTTGCGTGCGGCGCATGTGAAATTGGGCGCTTCCGCGGCGGTGCAGTTGCAACAGGCCGACGCCATGGCCTGGATGGCGCGGGCGCAGCCTGGCACATTTGAGCTGGTCTTTCTGGACCCACCATTTGACAGTGTGCTCCTGCCCCAGGCCATGGAACTGGCCACCAGGTTGCTGGCGCCCATGGGCCTGTTGGCGGTCGAGTCGCCCACGGCTTTGCTGACCATGCCGAACGAACTTCAGGTGCTGAAAAGTCTGCACGCGGGTGCAGTGCACATTCATCTGCTGCAACGGGCGACTTGATTCAACTCTGTTGAGGCGCTGTTTTGGACACCGGTCGCGGCCGGTGTCCCAGTGCACTGCGCAGGCGATCTGTGTGTCAATGTTTCGTCTGTTATCAAACAGGACAAAGCGGGCGGTGGCTGCAAAGCCAGATCAATCCCAGATCGCGTGCGGATTCGACGCCATGGTTTGCGGGTCGGCCTTTGTGCTGTTCCGTATGGAGGGATTCCATTTTCCGATCGAACTCCCCTGCGCTGAAGGGTTTGGCAGTTCTTTGTCCACGCGATTCTTAAAAGTTTGCGGTCTGGATGGATGCCCAGTTTTGTTTGGACAGACAAAACACCGAACCTGTAACGTAACTTGAAGTATCTTTTTGATTACAAATAGACACATGATCCGCATCGACGGTTTGCCGGCAGCGCCAGCGTCTTCCAAAACTGAAGTCCTGGTGCTGACCGTCACGGGGTGCAGAGTCACTGCACGCTTGTAATTTGGGCTCAAGCGTCGCTCGCAGGCACGGTTCCCCCGGTAAAACGGGGCCCTGAAGGCCGCGGGTTCGGTGACCAGCAGAAGGCGGGTCAAGGGCGCACACCTATACGCCAGTCCAGGGTTGGCGCAGCCTTTAGGACCGCCACAGGGCCGGGTTCACAAGCGCCGTGCCGAAAGTGCGCGGGCGCTGCAAAAGCACGATCTGGGACCGATTGCCGGAAATCGACAGTTTCGGTCCGGACACCCACCTGGGTGGTTGCCCCGCACTTGCGGGATGCATCAACGAGGTCACGGTCATTAGAGTTCACTTCGGCAATTGGATCTCCGTCATTAGATCTTCAAAGGTGTGCTTTGTACCGTTTGATTGGATATCTCCACCCACGCAACGCCATGTTTCATGGATCGTTGTCGAGGCCTAATCAGTGGTTTCACGGCATGTCATTCAAAGCTCTGCTGGCGCAGTCGCCCGGAATTACAGATCAGTGCATAGAGAACATACACTTTCATTTACGGTGGGTCATTTTGTCCACCGGTTCAATGCGAATTGAATGTGTCGACGCACTGCCTGTAATGAGTTCCCAGCCGTTCAGTCCTGGCAATGTTTGACCATCCCCTATCGTTTGGAGCAAGAAATGAAGAAGACCCCCCAGATCGTCGTGGCCCTTTTGGCCGCACTGTCCGCCCAAGTTGCATCTGCCAACACGCTGCCACCCAACGTTGTCCCTGAGCCCGGTGTTCTGGGCCTGGTCGGCGTGGCGATCGCTGCTGCCGTGTACTTCGGCAAGCGTCGCAAGTAATCGCCTGGTGCGCAGGCCCGGTCGCCGAATGGCGGCCGGGCTCTGCCTTCCGCGATTCTTCAGCGGCGAGCCCGAGGGCTCCCCGCACCGCACAGATAAAGATTGACCGCAGAGTCGGGCTGGCGCCTGGCGCTGCGGGGCCACGCACACGATAGCCATACCGGAGCACACCGCATGTACACGCCGCCCGTCACCAATTTGCAGGTCACCTTTCCCGGAGATGAGGGCGCTCGCCCCAGTCTCTTCGACCTTCGTCTGAGTGACGCTACAGGCGCACTCTTTGGCCCCTCAGGCACTGTTTTTGACGGTTGGTGTCTGGCCATGAACACCTATATGGACACCAACACGGCGTCTACCGGTACGGTTTACTCCGCCTATGAGACCGGCACCCTGAGCATTGCCGGCTTGCCGATCGGTGTGGGTGCCAGCGGTCTGGCCAACCTCGACTCGATCAACTGGCTGATCAACGAATACGACGGCAGCAACTACACCTGGGGCGAAATCCAGGCCACCATCTGGGACCTGCTGGGCTTCGACTGGGCCATTTACTCCAATGCCCTGGGTAATCCGGATCCCGCCAAAATTTCGGGGTTGACGGGCCAGGCCCTGGCCAATGACGGATTCGTGCCTGATGCCGGCCAGATCCTGGGTGTGGTTCTGGACGTGTTTGGCGGCGGCACTCAGCAGCAGACCACCTTGATCGAGACCCGTGCCGCCAAGCTGGGTGATCGCGTTTGGGAAGACAGCAACGCCAACGGTGTGCAAGACGCTGGCGAGCTCGGCATTGCCGGCGCGCAGGTGAATCTGGTTCGCGACCTGAACCAGGATGGCGACTTCAACGACGCCAACGAGGTGATCCAGTCGACGACCACCGATGCCAACGGCAATTACAGCTTCAAGGGCCTGGCGCCCGGCCTGGAGTACCAGGTCCAGTTCAGAACGCCAACCGGTTATGACGGCACCAGCCCACGTCAGGCTGGCGGTACTGATTTGACTGACAGCGACGGTCTGGTTTCTGACGCGATCGTGCTGGAGGCTGGCGAGTACAACGCCAGCATCGACTCGGGCTTCTACAGGTACGCCTCGCTGGGCGATCGCGTATGGGTCGATGCCGACGGCAACGGCCAGCAGGACTCTGGCGAAGGCGGCCGGGCCGGCGTGACGGTCAATCTGCTGAACAGCGCGGGCAACATCATCGACACCTTGTCCACGGATGCCGGCGGCTTCTACCAGTTCATCAATCTGATACCCGGAACCTATTCGGTCGAATTCGTGGCGCCAGCTGGCCTGAGCTTCACCCTCTCCGACACCGGCAGCGACGTCACTGACAGCGACGCAGACCAGGGCACGGGTCGAACGGGTCAGTACACCCTTTCCAGCGGCGAGGTGATCGACACCGTCGACGCCGGCCTGGTGTCGCAAGCGCCGGACCTGGGCACTATCAGCGGCCAGGTTCAGGAAGACCTCGACAACAACGATACCGGCGATACCCCCATCGGTGGTGTCACCGTGGTGCTGAAGGACCCCGCGGGCGTCATCGTCGACCAGACCACAACCGCCCCCGACGGCACCTACAGCTTCACCAACGTCCCCGAAGGTACGTATACCGTCACCGAGAGCAATCTGCCCGGCTTCACCGATGTGAGTGACACCGACGGAGGCGATCCCAACGTCATCACCGTGGTGCTGCCCGCCGGCGGTTTCTCGGGGGGCAATGACTTTGTCGATGAGCGTCCGGCACTGCCGGCCTCGCTGGGCAACCGCGTCTGGATCGACGGCAACGGCAACGGCCAGCAGGACTTTTTGGAAGGCGGCCTGTCGGGCGTGACCGTGAACCTGCTGGACTCGGTCGGCAGCGTGGTCGGCACGCAAACCACCGCCGCAGGCGGCATTTACCTGTTCACCAATCTGTCGCCAGGCACCTACTCGGTGGAATTCGTCAAACCAGCGGGTTACGACTTCACGCTCGCCGACACGGGTGCGGATACCAACGACAGCGACGCCAACCAAACCACCGGCCTGACGGGCCCGTACACCCTGGCTCCGGGCGAAACAAATCTGACGGTTGACGCCGGCGTGGTGTTGAAGTCGATCGCGAATGCAACTCTGGGCGACCGCGTGTTCCTGGATGTGAACGGCAATGGCGTGCAGGACGCCGGTGAAGCCGGCATCGCCGGCGTCACTGTGACGCTGCACGACGCCGCAGGCAACTCGCTGCGTTCGACAATCACCGACGCCAACGGCGACTATTCGTTCCAGGTCGATCCCGGCACCTATGCCATCAAGGTCGACGTGCCGGATGGCTTCGCGGTCACCGGCAGGGACCAGGGCGGCGACGATACGACCGACAGCGACATCGGCACAGACGGAAAATCGGGCCTGTACACCATTGGTGCCGGCGAGACCAACACCACCATTGACGGCGGTCTTTACCAGTATGCCGTTTTGGGTGACAAGGTCTTCAAAGACGACAACGGCAATGGTGTGCAGGACGATGGCGAGCAAGGCGTCGGCAATGTCACGGTGCAGCTGCTCGATCCGGCTGGCCAGGTGTTGGGCACGACCACCACGGACGCCGACGGCCTTTACGAGTTCACCAACCTCGCGCCGGGCGATTACTTCGTGGAGTTCGTCAGGCCTGACGGCACGACCTTCACGACCCAGAATGCTGGCAACGATGACACCGCGGACTCTGACGTGGACGCCAGCGGCCGCACCGGTCGGTTGATCCTGGTCTCTGGTGAGGTCGATCGCACAGTGGACGCTGGTCTGGTCGAGCCGGCGCCCCAGCCAGGTTCCCTCAGCGGCACGGTGCTGGAAGACCTCAACAACGACGATACGGGCGATGTGCCCATCGGCGGCGTGACGGTGGTGTTGAAGGACGCGAACGGCCAGACGGTGGGGCAGACCACCACTGCGCCAGACGGCACCTACAGCTTCACCAACCTGCCCGCGGGCGACTACGTGGTGCTGCAGACGAACCTGCCGGGCTATAACGACGTGGGTGACGTGGACGGTGGCGACCCCAACACCATCTTCGCCACGGTGCCGCCGGGTGGGCAGAGCACGGGCAATGACTTCGTCGACGACCGTCCGGTCAGCCTGGGAGACCGGGTCTGGCTTGACGCCAACGGCAACGGCCAGCAAGACAACGGTGAAGCCAACGTCCCCGGCGTGACCGTGAATCTGCTGAATGACCAGGGCTTCGTGGTGGCCACGCAGACCACCAACGGCACCGGCAACTATCTGTTCACGAACCTGGATGCGGGCACCTACAGTGTGCAGTTCGTCAAGCCGTCAGGTTTGGAGTTCACAACCGCAGACCAGGGCGATAACAACACGGACAGCGACGCCGACCGCGGTGACGGCATGACCGGCCCCTACACGCTGATCTCGGGCGAAACGAACCTCAGCGTCGACGCGGGTCTGGTGCAGCCGATCGCAAAGGCCAGCTTGGGCGACCGCGTCTTCCTGGACATGAACGGCAATGGCGTGCAGGATGCTGGCGAGGCGGGCATCAGCGGCGTTACCGTGACCTTGCACGACGCGGCGGGCAATTCCCTGGGCTCCACGACCACGGACGGCAATGGCAACTACGCGTTCCAGGTCGACCCGGGTACCTATGCCATCAAGGTCAACGCGCCCGATGGCTACGTGATCACCGGCCAGGACCAGGGTGTCGACGACGCGACCGATAGCGACATCGGGCCTGATGGCAAGACGGATCTGTACACGGTGGCCGCTGGTGAGAACAACCCCACCATCGACGGCGGCCTGTACCAATATGCCGCGCTGGGCGACAAGGTGTTCAAGGACACCAATGGCAACGGCGTACAGGACACCGGGGAAGCCGGCGTGGGCAACGTCACCGTGAAGCTGCTGGATGCGGCCGATCAGGTGGTGGGCACCACCACGACCGGCGCCGACGGCCTCTACGAGTTCACCAACCTGGCGCCGGGCAATTACTCGGTGCAGTTTGTGAAGCCGGACGGCACCACGTTCACGACCCAGGACGCTGGCGGCAACGATGCCACCGACTCCGACGCCGACGTCAATGGCCGCACCGCCCAGGTGACGCTGACCTCGGGGCAAGTCGACAACACCGTCGACGCCGGCATCGTCATGCAGCCGGTCGAGGTGTGCCGTGACATCACGTTCGACTTCAGCGGCAACTCCAAGACCGACGGATCGGACGGCAACAGCCGTACCTGGACCGACGCCGCCACCGGCGTGATGGTGACGGCGCGCGCCTTCAGCCAGTCCAAGGGCTCGAGTACCTTTGACAAGGCCTATCTGGGTTCCTACAGCGGCGGCCTGGGCGTCACGGACAAATCCGAGGGTGACGGTTCCAAGAACAGCAGCCATACGGTCGACAACTGCGACAAGAACAACTACATCGTTTTCCAGTTCTCGCAGACGGTTGAGGTCGACAAGGCGCTCCTGGGTTACGTGGTGGGCGACAGCGACATCCAGATCTGGGTGGGCAACAGCAGTTCCACGCTGACCAGCATCAACAGCTCAACGTTGTCGTCGGCGTTGTTTACCGAGATCGACTACACGTCATCCAGCAATGCACGCTGGGCCGATATCAACAACGGTGAAGTTCGCGGCAACGTGTTCATCATCGCGGCAGACACCACCGACAGATCGCCCGACGACTATTTCAAGGTCCAGAAGCTGGCGCTGTGCGCACCCACGACCGAGCCGCCGCCCGCCGGCGGCAAGGGCAGCATCGGCGACTATGTCTGGCTGGACAAGGACTACGACGGCATCCAGGACTCCGACGAGTCAGGTGTATCGGGTGTCACGGTCAAGCTGCTGAACGGCTCTGGCTCGGTGATTGCCACCACCACCACCGACGGCTCCGGCCGTTACAGTTTCGGCAACTTGGACGCCGGCAGCTACAAGGTGATGGTGAATGCCCCGACGAACTACTTCGTGACGAAGCAGAACCAGGGCGGCAATGACAGTGTCGACAGTGATGTCAACTCGTCAGGCATGTCCGGCACGATCTTGCTGGCGGCTGGCCAGAACATCACCGATGTGGATGCCGGCCTTTACCAGAAGGCCTGCATCGGCGACAAGGTGTTTGCCGATTGGAACCATAACGGCGTGCAGGATAACGGCGAAGGTGTCATCAAGAACGTGAAGGTGATGCTGCAGGACAGCAACGGCGTGACCGTTGCCACCACCCATACCAACAGCAGCGGGAACTACAAGTTCAGCGATCTGGACCCGGGCACGTACCGCCTTGCTTTCGACAAGACCAAAGGCGTCCACGTCGCTGATGGTCAGAGTGTCAAGTACTGGAACTGGGCTGCGCTGGACGTCGGCAACGACGACAGCCGCGACTCGGACGTCTCCGGCACCTACAGGTCGATCGGCTACACCGCATACACGTTCCTGGAGTCGGGTGAGTACGACAACACCTGGGACGCTGGCATCACGCCGATCGTGATCGACCTCAACGGCGACGGCATCCAGACGATTGCACGCGAAAACACCAGCGGCAAGTTTGATCTGTTTGGCAACGGCACCGGCGTGCAGTCGGGCTGGATCTCCAGCGGTGACGGCTTCCTGGCGGTCGATGCCAACGGCAACGGCAAGATCGACAGCGGTGCCGAGCTGTTTGGCGGCACGGGCAAGGGGGCAGGTTTTGCCAAGCTGGCCAGCTTTGACAGCAACGGTGATGGCGTGGTCGACATGCTCGACACCGACTTTGCCCAGCTGATGGTCTGGCAAGACAGCAACGGCAACCAGCAGACCGACGACGGCGAACTGATGACCCTGGCGCAAGCTGGTATCACCAGCCTGGGTCTGACGCTGGCTGACCAGGCTTTCACGGTAGACAGCAACGGCAACGTGCACGGTGAAACCAGCACCGCCACCCTGGCCAATGGCCAAACGGCGACGATGACGGACGTGTACTTCAATGTGGACAAGGCTGATGCCGAAGCTGCGGGTGCATCGCTGCCGACCATTGCAGAACTGCTGGGCCAGGGCGAAAGCGAACTCGATGCTCTGGTGGGTCCGTCCGGCAACGGTGCCAGCCACCAGGCCATGGCCGACGGCTTTGCCGAAGCGGGTGAAGCGCTGCGCCAACTGGCCGCACTGAGCCGCGCAGAGCTTGAGCATCAGGCGGTTGCAGCCTGCTGATGGCCTGATTGCAGGTTTGCGGGGTGAAGGCTGTCAACAGCCTTCATGCCGTGATCCCCGCTACCGGAAGACCGGAGCGGGGATTTCCTTTTTCTGGCCGGCATTGGACCGGCTCCACCGGTGGATGCCGGCACCATTTGTTCACAACATGTCTCGTTGCGCAGCGCGGAGGCTCGTCCCATGCGACCGTTTCGCTAAAGCCGCCGAAGTCCAAGCCGAAGTCAGGGACAGCGACTTGAGTGACCCCAGCAGCTTGCATCCGACGCCGGCCCTATCGGCAGTGATCGGGTGTCTGAACATGACACCGGCTTGACGGCCGGCCACAGTACCGATGCAAACAACGTCAATGCCCGAGACGCCTGAACTGGACCAGAACGAACTGCTGGATGCCGTCGTCTTTTTGGCGCAGTTTCTGGGTACGTCAGTCCATCTGGAACCCTTGAAGGCTGCCGTGCAGTCGCTGGGTTCGCTTGAAGACATGAGCCCGCTGCTGATGCAGGCGGGTTTGGTGGGTACGCCGCTGCGGAGCGGCCAGCCGCGCAAGGCGTCGGAATTGCCGGCGTTGATGCTCGATGCCTCGGGCCGCCCCTTGGTGGTGCTGGAATTGCGCGACGGTCGCTATGAGTGCCACACACCAGGCATCGAGGGCAGCCGCTGGTTCAGTGCCGACGCGCTGGACCAGCAAACGGATGCGCGCTGGATGGCGGTTCGACCCAAACTGCACTTTGACCAGCGCAGCCTGCTGTACTCGCTGGCCACACCGGGCAGCTGGTTCTGGGATGTTTTCCAGCGCAACCGCTGGATGTTCGGTTGGGGCTTGTTGGGCACTCTGGCGCTGAACATCTTCGGAGCGCTGACGCCGTTTTACACCATGGCCGTCTACGACCGGGTGTTGCCCAACGATGCCACCAACAGCCTGTGGGTCCTGACCCTGGGCGTGGGGCTGTTGATGGTCTTTGAATGGGCCATGCGCCTGGCGCGCAGCCATCTGCTGGAGACGGCCGCCCGGCGCATGGACATCTCCTTGTCGACGCACATCTTCCAGAAGTGCCTGAGCCTGCGGGCCGCCAGCCGGCCGGCCTCGGGCGGTGTGCTGGCCAACACCGTGCGCGACTTCGAGTCGGTGCGCGATTTTTTCACTTCGGGCACGCTGACCATTCTGGGCGACCTGCCTTTCCTGGTGCTGTTTGTGTTTGTCATTGCCCTGGTCGGTGGCTGGCTGGCATTGGTGCCGGTGGTGGCCATCGTGCTGATCATCAGCGTGGCCCTGATCGCGCAGCCGGCCATCGCCGGCGCCGTGCATGCCTCCACCAAAGAAAGCATGCAGCGCACCGCGCACCTGTTCGAGACCATGAACGGCCTGGACACGGTGAAGACCATCGGCGCCGAGTCGTGGAGCCGGCGGCGCTGGGAACTGCTGACCCAGGCCATTGCGCAGAACAGCATGCACACCCGCGAGCTGATGGCCAAGGTCAACTACACCAACGCCACCGTTACGGCGGCGGCCAGCGTGGCCGTGGTGGCCATGGGCGCTTTGTTGATGTCGGACCACCTGATGACGATGGGACAGATCATCGCCTGCACGATGCTGACGGCACGCGCCGTGGCGCCGGCCAATCAGGTGGCGGCGCTGATTGTGCGCTGGCAGCAGACCAAGATGTCCTTCGAGGCACTGGACAAGATCATGCAGGCGCCATCGGACGACGCGGCTGCCACCTTGCATGCGCCGCCGTTGGTGGGTGCCGTTGAATTCCGCGACGTGACTTTTGCCTATCCGAAGAGCCCGCCGCTGATCGAACGCCTGAACCTGCGCATCACCCCAGGCGAAAAGGTCGGCATCATCGGCAAGCTGGGGTCGGGCAAAAGCACGGTGCTGCGCCTGATCCTGAACCAGTACGAACCCACCAGTGGCAGCGTGCTGGTCGACGACCTCGTGACGACACAGATCGAGCCCCTGAGCCTGCGGCGACAGATCGGCTACGTGCCGCAGGACGTGACATTGTTCCACGGCACGGTGCGCGAAAATATCGAGCTAGGCCGCACCCAGCCCAACGACGCGGCGCTGGTGGCAGCGATTCGTGCGTCGTGCCTGGAGGACACGGTAGCGCAGCTGCCGGCCGGTGTGGCCACCGAAGTGGGTGAGCGTGGCGAACGCCTGTCGGGCGGTCAACGGCAGACCGTGGCGATTGCACGCGCCTTGCTGACCGAGCCCAAGCTGCTGCTGCTGGACGAGCCCAGCAGCATGATCGACCCGGCCACCGAATTGAAGCTGATCCAGCAGCTGCGCGCCTTGCAGGACACCACCGTCATCCTGGTCACGCACCGCATGGCCATGCTCAATGCGGTGGGCCGGCTGATCGTCTTTGACCGTGGGCGGGTGGTGGCCGACGGCCCGCGCGACGAGGTGTTGCGCTCGCTGGCACAACGCGCCACCAATGACGCCAGTGGTGGTCCCGGCAAACCCAAGGTGGTGATGAGCGACAGCTTTGCCAACAAAGGGAGGGCGGCATGAACCTGAGCATGGCATTGGGGCGGCGCGCCACCGGGCATGTCGACCCCGACCAAGAAGCCGGCTCTGCGGTCAAGGTCATTGTGGGTCTGATTCTGGCGTTCCAGGTGGCGCTGCTGGCGTGGGCCGCGTTCAGCAAGCTGGATGTGGCCGTGAATGCGCGTGGCGCGGTCACGCCCCCGAGCAAGTTGCAGGAAGTTCAAAGCCTGGAAGGTGGTGTGGTGCAGGAGATCCTGGTCACCACGGGTCAGCTGGTCAAGAAGGGGCAGTTGCTGGCGCGCCTGGACCGTGCGCAATACACCGCCCAGTTGGGTGAAAACCAGCAATACCGTTTGGGCGCGATCGCCGGCATGGCGCGCATGCGCGCCCTGTTATCGGGTCAGCCCCTGAAGCTGCCGCCCGAGGTCACCACAGCCGGTGCGGCGCTGGCCGCGCAGGAAGAAGCGCTGTTCCTCGATGCCAAGCGTGAATTCGAAACCCAGGTGTCCGGTGCGCGCCAGGCGGTGGCCAGCAAACGCAGCGAGCTGCGAGAGGCCGGTGACCGGCTGGACAACCTGAACCAGGCTGTTCAACTGGGGCAGGAAGCGTTCGCGATCGAAGAGCGACTGTACAAACAATCGGCAGGTTCACGCGCCGACTACCTGGCTTCACAACAGCGGCTGTTGAGCGTACGCAGCGACCTGGCTGCGGTGCAGGCCTCGCTGCCCAGGCTGCGTTCAGGGCTGGCCGAGGCGCAGGCGCAGCTGGGGCAGGTCGAGTCCAGGGCCCGGGCGCAGTGGGGCGCACAACTGGCTGAATTCCAGACCAAGGCCGGCGCTCTGGCCAGCACCATCACCGGCAACGAAGACCGTGTCTTCAGGCGCGACCTGGTGTCCCCGGTGGATGGTGTGGTCAACCGCATCAACGTGAACACCCGATCCGGCGTGCTGCAACCCGGCAAGGCGGTGATGGAAATTGTGCCCAAGGAGTCCGACATCTTGCTAACCGTGCGCGTGAAGCCCAGCGATGTGGGGTTCATCCGCGTGGGGCAGGAGGCCAACGTGCGTGTGCTGGCCTATGACACGGCCACCTATGGCCGCATGCAGGGCACCGTGTCCCGTGTCGGCGCAGACACGGTGCTCGACGAGCGTGGTGAACCCTATTTCGAAGTGCAGCTGTCCAGCCCGCAAGGGCAGTTGGCGCAAAACGGCAAGCCGTTGCCGGTAACGCCCGGCCTGCCCGTGGATGTTGGCATTCTGACGGGCAAGCGCACCGTGCTCGAGTACATGCTGAAGCCGGTGGTGCGCGGGTTGCGTTCGGCGCTTCAGGAACGTTGAAGGCATGGCTCCCATGAACAGCGCCCTGTTTTACCCTGCGCAGCGTGGCCTGGTGGCTTTGGCGGCGGCCCTGGCCGTGGGGGCTGTTTGCGCACAACGCCCCCTTGCGGTGCCGCCCACGCCGGTGGTTGCTGCGGCCGACACACGACCGCCGGCCGCGTCGGCCCAGCCGGCAAGCCTGCGTGACCTGCTTGCGCGTTCGGTGCCCTGGGACCCCCAGGTGCGCACGTCGGCTGCCACACAGGCCGTTGCGCAGGAGCGCCTGGCCCAGTCCAAGTCGCGGTTATGGCCGACGCTGGGACTGAGCGTGAATGCGGGCGAAAGCAACGATGCCGATTTTGGTTTGCCCGTCAAGCGCCGCATCGAACGCAGTGAATTGCTGTTGCGCTGGAACCTGTACAACGGCGGCGCCGACGCCGCTGAAATCAGCGCGACCGAGCGTGAATGGGCCGCTGCCACGGCCGACCTGTCGCAGGCCATGGACCTGGTGTGCGAGCGTATCGGCATGGCCTATCTGGACGCCTGGCGTTGGCAGTCGTTGATCGAGCCGTCCATGAACCGCTTGCAAACCATCGAACGCTGGGTCGAACAGGCGCGTGTGCAGTTGCGCGCGGGCCGCCTGTCCGATGCCGATGTGCAGCAGGCTGAATACTCTTTGGTCGACGCCCAGCTCTCTCACCAGGTGCTGGTGTCCGAATGGGTGGGCGCCTTGGCCTCGCTGCAGGTCTACGTCGGCGAACCGGTATCGGCGGTGGCGCCCCAGACGCTGCCGCGCTTGTCGGCCGAAGAAGCCCAAACGATGGTGCCTGCAGGCATACGCGTGGCGCAGCTGCGCGCACAAGCTGCCAAGAGCCGCGTGCTGAACGTGGCGACGCTGGCAGCGCTCCGCGTGGACCTGGATGCGCGCAAGCGACTCAGCGACAACACCACGCCGCGCGCAACGACTTCGCAAAGAGACAGCTGGAGTGTGGGCATGCGCTGGGAGATGCCCTTGGGTGGCGAAACATTCTCGCGCCGCCGCGAGGCCGTTGCACGTGCAGAAGGCGCGCAGGCTGAAATTGCGCGCCTGGAGCAAGGGCTGCGCTCCGAACTGGCGTCGATGTCCCCGCGCATTGCCAGCGCGGAGCAGGCCATCGTTCAACTGCAAAGTCAGGCCGAGCAATACAACACCTTGCTGCGCGCCGGTCGGGTTCAGTTTGACGCGGGCCGGCGCAGCCTGCAGCAATTGATTCAGCTGGAGGACGGGCGCATCAACGTCATTCAGCGTCTGGCAGAGCAGAACAACCGCCTGGATCGGCTGCGCTTGCGCATGCTGGTGCTGGCTGGGCGCCTGTCCGGCACCTTCGGCATAGACCCTGCGCCAGCGGGCACGGCTGCACCGAAGCGCTGAACGACAGGCGGCTCGCCGTGGCCGTCTGGACCTTGTCAGGGCTTTCGCCGCAGCGCGGTGCAATCGGCGCTGCGCCCCCGCCAGCGGCTACACTGGGTTTCACGTCGATTTTTCCGGGCGTGCAGACCCCAACATGGGGAGCAAACCGTGACCAGCACGAAATCCATCATCGCCGTTTACCCGGGCACCTTCGACCCCATGACGCTGGGGCATGAAGACCTGATGCGCCGCGCCGCAACCCTGTACGACCGGCTGATCCTGGGCGTCGCTGCCGGCCACCACAAACGCACCATGTTCACCATTGCCGAGCGGCTGGAAATCGCCCAAGAGGCGGCCGATGCCTACGGCAACGTGACGGTGTTGCCGTTCCGCGGCTTGCTGCGCGATTTTGTAGTCGACAACGGCGGCAAGGTGGTGGTGCGCGGTCTGCGTGCCGTCACCGACTTTGAATACGAATTCCAGATGGCGGGCATGAACCGCCATCTGATGCCCGATGTGGAAACGGTGTTCATGACACCGTCAGACCAGTTCCAGTTTGTCAGCGGCACCTTCGTGCGCGAAATTGCCAGCCTGGGCGGTGACGTGTCCAAGTTTGTGGCCCCTTCGGTCTTGCGTCGGCTGAAGGAACGTGTGGCGCAGACCAAGGATTGAGGGGCTGAACCGTGGCGCTGTGGATCACTGACGAATGCATCAACTGCGATGTCTGCGAGCCAGAGTGCCCCAATGACGCCATCAGCATGGGCCCCGAGATTTACCAGATCGACCCGGGCCGTTGCACCGAATGTGTGGGGCACTTCGACGAACCGCAGTGCGTTCAGCTATGCCCGGTCAGTTGCATCCCGGTCAATCCCTTGCACGTCGAGACACCGGACCAGTTGCTGACCAAGTACCGTCGTCTTCAAGCCGATGGTGGCGTTTTGCCGCCGCCGGCTTGTGACGTGGTTTCGAGCTGACCTTTTTTTCTGGTGCTGCCGGTTTTGACGGGCCCAGATTGGCCGGTCCTGCATTGCGCCGCAGCGCCTGCCGTTCGTCTTCCAGTCGCTGATCACGCATCTGTTGCCCCAGCGTTTGCAGGCGCTGAACCCGGTCCCTTGCGGCTTGTTCGTCCGCGCTGCTCCGCGGGTCGGCGACTGCTACCGCCCGCCCGCCGGGGCAGGGGCTGTCGGCGTAGATCTTGCCGCTTTCACCGCAGCGCCAGATGGTGGTGTTGGCCGCCCATGCGGGTATTGCCGCGGTCAGCAAGATCAAGGCAAAAACGGTTGCGCGCATGGGGGGCTCCGGTTCAGTTTGATGGTTTGTCGGGCGGCGTTGCCGCCGGGCATGGCGATGCTGCAGATGCCGCGCAAGCCGGTGCGTCCAAGGGCGCCTGCACAGCGGTGTCAGTCGGTAAACCCGCAGGCGGCGAAACCTGCGTGACTGCGGGTGGGCGACGCGGCGGCTTGGGCCGAGGCGGTTGTGCGTGCACCTTCGCCAAGGCGCCGGGCATGTCGCCGGCCAGCATGGCCGGCACCGCCTGCAATGACTGTGCCATGGCGGCTTTGATGGCTGCCCGGTGGTCGGGCGACGGCTTTTTCAGCACGTAGTTCACCACCTCGGACTTCACACCTGGGTGTCCGATGCCCAGGCGCAGCCGCCAGTAGTCCTGCGTGCCCAGCATCTGGTTGATGTCTTTGAGCCCGTTGTGGCCCGCCGCGCTGCCGCCAAACTTCAGCTTGGCCTGGCCGGGCATCAGGTCGAGCTCGTCGTGCACCACCATGACTTGCTCGGGTGCGATCTTGAAAAACCGCGCCAGGCCGGCCACCGACACACCCGAACGGTTCATGAAGGTCATGGGTTGCAGCAGCCACACGGGGCCGTCAGCGCCCGGCACGCTGTTCACCCGGGCCACCAGGGCCTGGTAACTGCGTTCGGGCTGCAAGGTCGCGCGCCACGATGCAGCCAGCGCGTCAATCCACCAGAACCCCGCGTTATGGCGCGTGTCTTCGTATTCAGTGCCCGGGTTCCCCAGGCCGACAAACAGCTTGATCATGGGTCGTCATTATCCGGGTCATGGGCAAAAAAAAGCCCCACCGGAGTGGGGCCCGCTGATGGGGGTGTGCTGCCGGCTTCGAAGCCCGCAGTGCTTGCCCGTCATCACTTCTTGTTCTGCTTCTCGCTCTTCTTGGCCTTGCCCTTGCCGGCGTCGGCAGCGGCCACCACGGCGGTCTCGGCGACTTCTTCTTCAATCTTGGGTGTGGTGACGGTGACGATGACCGGGTCTTGTGTGCCATGGCGCACGGCCTTGATGCCGGGCGGCAGTTTCAGGTCGCTGGCATGCAGGCTCTGGTTCTTGGTCAGCTCCGACAGGTCGATCTTGACAAATTCGGGCAGGTTCGAAGCCAGGCATTCGATCTCCAGATCGGTGCTGACGTGGCTGACCAGGCACTTGTCGGTCTTGACGGCTACCGAGGTTTCTTCGCCTTCGAAGTGCAGCGGCACCCGCTTGCGAACGCGGGTGGTTTCGTCCACACGCTGGAAGTCCACGTGCATCACCATGGGCTTGTAGGCGTGCATCTGGAAGTCGCGCAGCAGGACTTTCTGTGTCTTGCCGGCCAGGTCCATCTCGAGAATCGACGAGTGGAAGGCCTCTTTCTTCAGTGCGAAGAAAAGTGCGTTGTGATCGAGTTCAATCATGGCGGGTGTGCCTGCACCGTAAACGATGCCCGGCACCTTGGCGGCGTGGCGCAGGCGGCGGCTCGCTCCGGTCCCCTGCTGCGTACGCTCAAAAGCGGTGAATTTCATGGAAATACTCCAGGTTGATAAAGGTGCCCGCGACCAGGCACCTTGGGGTTGTGGGCTCGAAGGCCCGGTTTCAGCGGCTGGCTGGCGCAGTGGCCCGCAAGACGCTAGAAGTTGTTGTTCTGCTCCGCAAACAGCGAAGTCACCGATTCACCGTCGCTGATGCGGCGGATGGTCTCGGCAAACAGGAAGGCCACCGACAGCGCCCGGATCTTGCCGCAGGCCTTGGACGCCGACGACAAGGGAATGGTGTTGGTGATGACCACCTCGTCCAGCTCCGACTCCTTGATGCGGTCCATCGCCGGCCCCGAGAACACCGCATGGGTGCAGTAGGCCACCACACGGCGCGCGCCGCGGGCTTTCAGCACCTCGGCAGCCTTGACCAGCGTACCAGCGGTGTCGATCATGTCGTCCATGATCACGCAGGTACGGCCGTCGATGTCGCCGATGACGTGCATCACTTCGGACACGTTGGCTGCCGGCCGGCGCTTGTCGATGATGGCCAGATCGCAGTCCAGTTGCTTGGCCAGCGCGCGGGCGCGAACCACGCCGCCCAC
>JAHECB010000338.1 GCA_024641925.1 Betaproteobacteria bacterium | reverse complement strand
CTGACCAAGGAACTGGGCCAGACCATCGTCCGCGGCGGCGCGCGCCACTTCGGCGGCACCCAGGTTGCCGCCCGCGCCGGGCTTGTTGTCGATGACGATGGTCTGGCCCAGTTCCTTGGTCAGCATGGGCGCCATCAGGCGGGCCATGTTGTCGATCAGGCCACCGGGCGGAAAAGGCACCACCAGGCGGATGACCTTGTTGGGCCAGGCCTGGGCAAAAACAGTGGGTGCGGCCAGGGCGGCGGCGCCGGCTGACGCGGCCTTGATGATGAAGTCGCGACGGGATGAGGCTTGCATGGGGTGGGCTCCTGTATAGGTTCGTGGCGGGTCGCCAAGCCCTCATCGAGCCCCTTCAGGGCTGGTGAGGTTGTATGGTCATCATACAAATTTTACGGGCGCAGCCCGCTTGGGAATGACCCGCAGGCATCCCCCGCGGCCGCGTGCGGTTATTGCCGTCAAGGCGCCATGCAGACCAGCCGGCGGACCGTCTTGCTGACAACCCATGCCGCAGTCGCGGCGTCCATCTGCTGGAAGTGCGGCGTTTGCAGGTGCGCCTGAAGGGCGGCTTCATCGGTGTACAGCTCGTACAAGTAGAACAGCGTCGCGTCTGTGGGGTCGCGGCAGACGTCAAAACGGTGGCAGTCCGCCTCGGTGTTGCGTGAAGCGCGTGCGTTGTCGACGATGGCGGCTTCAAAGGCCGCCACAAAAGCCGGCTGAATCCGGAATTCCACAACCAAGGCCTGCATCAGGCACCCCTTTCCTGCGCGTTCCGCGCTTCAAGATGGTCGGCCATCACCACGCGGCGACCGCTGGCGTGCGACGTGTACACGGCCGCCTGAACTTCAAGGTTTCGCAAGTAGTCTTGAGCGGTGTTTTCCAGCGGCACGCTGGGCGCTGCAGGGGCCGGCGGCGCCAAGACATGCGCCAAGACATGGGCCTGCAGCGCGGTGCACGCCCCGTTGAAGGCGGCCGGGGTTCCACGGTCGTAGTCGTGCGCCTGCTCGGCGCCGCCGTGGGGCTTGAACCACAGGCCTGCGTCACCGTCCAGCCGCAGCACGCCCGCTGAGCCTTCGAGCCACATGTCGCCCATGGTGCGGCGTGTGTTCCGGGCGCTGTGATCGTTCAGGCGATTGCCGTCGAACAGGCCGGTGCGGTCATCGTCGAATTCAAGGATGATGATGCCGGCGTCTTCACCCGCAATCACCGGGTTCAGCCGCCGCAAACGCGCCGTGACGGCGTGCACCTCGCCCAGCAGGTAACGAAAACAGTCGATGAAGTGCACCGCCGTTTCGCGCACCAGCAGTTGCGGCATCTGCTGAAAGTAGGGCTGGCGGTCCAGGTAGGCCCTGGGGCCTTGGCCGTCGCCCGGCCGCAGGCGGAAGCTCACGCCATGCAGGCGGCCCAGGGTGCCGGCGTCGATCTGGCGCCGGCACTCGCGAAACCAGGGCATGAAACGGAAGTTTTCGTGCACCACCAGGGGCGTGTGGTGTTGTGTGGCCAGCGCCGCCATGGCACGCGCGTCGGCCAGGTCGCGGCCAAAGGGTTTCTGGCAGATGGTGGGCAGACCGCGCTGCAGGGCTGCCGCCACCACGTCATGCTGAGCGGCCGGGGGCAGGACCACGTCCAGCAGTTGCAGGTCTTCAGCAGCCAGCAGGCTGGCCACGCTGGTGTGGGTTCTCGGGACCCCGAAGCGCGCAGCCAAAGCGGTGGCTCGACCGGTGTCCACATCACACAAAGCCACCACCTCGGCACCGCAGGCCTGCCAGCCTTCCAGGTGAAAGGCGGCAAAGTAGCCCGCGCCGACCACGCCGATGCGCGGTCGCGTCACCGACGCCGTTGTCACAGGCGCTCCAGCACCGCGCGCGTGATGTCGGCGGTGTTGCTGGTGCCGCCAAAGTCATAAGGCCGCACGCCACCTTGCAAAAACGCGCCGGCCAGCGCCGCCTCGATGGCGCGCGCGCCATCGGCCAGCGCGGGGTCGGCGTGGCGCACAGCCAGCCAGTCCAGCATCATGGCGGTGGACAGCAGCATGGCGCTGGGGTTGGCGATGCCCCGGCCGGCGATGTCGGGCGCGGTGCCGTGGGCCGGCTGGAACACGGCGTGGTGGTCGCCGATGTCGGCCGACGGCGCCATGCCCATGCCACCCACCAGCGCGGCGATCAGGTCGGACAGGATGTCGCCAAACATGTTTTCCGTGACCAGCACGTCGCACTGCCAGGGACGCATCACGAGGTTCAGCGCCATGGCGTCGACGTAGGCGTTGTCGGTGCTGATGTCTGGGTAATGCTTGGCGCGCTCCTCAAACACCTGGCGCCAGAAGGCCATGGACATGAAGACGTTGGCCTTGTCGACATTGGTGACGTGGCCGCGCCGCCCACTGGCCTTGCGCTGACGCGCCAGCTCAAAGGCAAAGTTGCAGACCCGCGCCGTGCCGGCATGGCTGATCTTCTGGGTGTCGTAAACGCAGGCTTCGGCGCCCTGGCCTTCGAGTCGGCCGCGGCCGCGGGCGTAGAACAGGCCCTCGGTGCTTTCGCGCACCAGGACCAGGTCGATGTGCTGCGCCCGGGGGTCGGACAGGGGCGTGGGCAGCCCCGGCCAGGTGCGGATGGGCCGCACGCCGGCGTACAGGTCCAACGCAAAGCGGATGTCCAGCTGCGGAATGATCTCGGTGCCGTCAGCGCCCCGCACATGCGGCAGACCCATGGCGCCAAACAGGATGGCGTCGGCTTTTCGGCAGGCGTCCAGCGTGGTGTCGGGCAAGGCCTGTCCGCTGTCCAGGTAATGTTGCGCGCCGGCCGGGTAGGGGGTGCAGTGGAAGCTGCAATTCAGCCGCGGGCCCAGGGCCTGCAGCAGTTCCAGGGCGGCGTGGGTGACTTCGACGCCGATGCCGTCACCGGGCAGCACGGCGATGTTGTAGGTCTTGCGGGGCAGGGTCATGGGCGGCCGTTCACAGTTGGTTGAGCTGGTAGCGCTCGAAGATGGCCAGCAGTTCGCGGCTGGCGCGTTCTCGGTGGGCGCGGTTGGTCTGCAGGGCGCCTTCGGCATCACCAGCCAGCAGGTGCGCCAGCAGTTGCCGGTGTTCGCTTGTGCTGTCCACGGGTTTGGGGCGCAGGCGCAGGCTGAACAGGCGCGCGCGGTGGGCGCGGTCCCAGTGGTTCATCACCGTGGCCAGCAGGTGCTTGTTGCCGGCCAGGGTCAGCAATTGCAGATGGAACTGTTCGTCGGCGCGGGCCCAGGCGTCCAGGTCGTCCATGGCCAGGGCGCGGTCCATGTTGTCGGTGGCCTCTTGCAGCGGCTGCAGGGTCGCGGCGTCGGGCCGGGCGCTGGCCAGCGTTTCGGCGGCCAGGCCCTCCAGCGCCATCAGCACTTCGTAGATCTCGCGCATGTCGTCGGGCGACACCGGCAGCACCCGCATGCCGTGGCGCGGCACCAACTCAATCAGCCCTTCGGCGTGCAGGCGGACGAGGGCCTCGCGCACCGGCGTGCGGCTCATGCCCAGCGCCAGCGCCACCGCTTGTTCCAGCATGCGTTGGCCTGGCGGCCAGACGTTGTCCAGGATGCGCCGGCGCACCTGGGCGTAGGCCTGGTCAGCCAAAGGCAGCTGCGATGGGGCAGCGGCGGTCACGGCTGCTTCCAGTGCACGGGCGCCACGCCCGGCGCCGGCATGGCGGGCAGGGTGGCCAGGCGGTCGCCCAAGAGGCAGCCCAGAACCGCAGCGCGCCGGTCGGGGCCGGCAAAGGCGATGCTGGAAATGTTTTTCAGCACCTGGCCGCCGGCCTGGTCCAGATGCGGGCGGTCCATCGCGCCGGCCTTGTACGCCGCCTCCGTCCAGGCCAGATGGTCGGCGCTCACGTCTTCCAGCCACACGGTCTGTTCGCCGTCGGGCGCGACGCGGATCAGGCGGTTGCTGACGATGCTGACCACCCAGGCACAGCCTTCTTCGTCAAAGGCCAGGCCGTCAGGGTAGGTGCCGGGCCCGAAGCGGGTGACCAGTTCCGGCGGGCCCAGGCTGCCGTCGGCGGCAACGGCCAACCGCGTCAGCCGCCGCGCAAAGGTTTCGTTGACGTACAGCCAGCGTCCGCCGGGGTGCAGCGCCACCTCGTTGGTGTAGCCCAGCCCGTCGGCCACGATGCGGGCCTGGCCACCGACCACACAGACGATGAAACCGTCGCCGCCGTCAGGCCGGTAGCCCAGCGAGCGGGGCTGGCGCCGGGTACTGACGGTCACCCAGGTGCGGCCGTGGGCGTCGGGCAGTACAAAGTTGGTGGGTGGCAGGAGCTGGCCGGCCACGGTGGTGAGCCAGGGCTCGACATCGCCGTCGCGCGTCAGCCGCCAGATGCCGCCGGTGTCAGCACCCAGGTGGGCCAGCAGGAAGCTGCCGTCGTCCAGCAATGCAATGCCATTGGGGCGAAGTTCGGCGCCGCCCGGCAGGCGGCCGGCATAAAGCTTCTGGCGGCCATCGGGCAAGATGTGGGCGACGCCGCCTCGCCAGTCTGCGGTGTAGATGCTACCTGCAGCGGTTGTGAGTACACACTCCGGTCGATTCAAACCCACACCGGTCCAGTCCAGACTGGCCAACCTGCCAGGTAATTCACTGGCAGGGTGTGGGGCCGGGTTCGGATCCGGGTGCTGCACCCGTGCAGGGCCTTGATGCTGCGCACCGACGCTGGAAGGCGGAATGGGT
>JAHECB010000337.1 GCA_024641925.1 Betaproteobacteria bacterium | reverse complement strand
CGCGACAACTGGTAGACGGCGTTGCCGGTCAGCACCCAGGCGTTGTCGGGGTCTTGCCAGCGGCAGGCGTAAATGACAGTGCCCAGGCTGTCTTGTGGATCATTCCATGCCGCCACACCACCCACAAACTGCCGTGCATCGGTGCCGGTGGGCAGGGTGCACCAGGTGGCCCCGTTATCGTCGGTGTACCAGGGGCGGTAGGTGCCCACCAGGAACTGCGACAGGGGTGCACCCGCGCGGGTGTGACCGATGGCCGCGGGCTGGGTGTAGAACGCCGACGCATCTCTTTCCGTGGTGTATTGGCGGTCTGCGGCCACGGTCGGGGCCCAGGCCAGCGGTCCGCCCTGGGCGTGCCCTGCCGGCGAACCCCAGGTGCCTTTGATGTACTGCGCCATCCAGTTTTCCGGGCTTTGAAGATTGCGCACCACACCGCCGCCGTCGGCCATGATGACCACGCGCCACACACTGCCGGCCGCGCGGGCGCCGACACCGTTGTCCTGCAGGCCCACCATCAGGTCGCCTTCGTGCACGGCACTGGCACCCAGGAAGTTGGTCTCGCTGATCGACAGGCCCTGGTTGATGGCGTAAAAGCCCGCCACGCTGGCGCCCGGTCGATCGTTGCGGTACAGGCCGCCGTCGCAGCCCGTCCACAGGCTGGCGCCGCTGTTGCTGAAGGCCAGGGCGTGCACGTCGGGGTGCACGCCCACCCCGATCATCTTGGCGGCGCGCGGATGGATGCCGTACACCAACTGCGCAGCGTTGGTGGGCTTGGCCACGACCGTATCCAGCAGGATAGCCGCGTCGTAGCTGCGCACCGCGCCGTCGACGGTGTTCAAGATGTCCGCGTCAGCGTTCTGGGTGGGGTCGCTGTTGGCGGCCGGGCTGCCGGGGGTACCGAAGAAGTTGCCCGCTACCGCAACGCGCTGCTCGTTGCTGGGGTCCACCGCCAGCGCCACGTTGTACCAGCCGCTGCCGTGAAAGATGTCGGGCACGCCTTCCACCGCCAGCGCCTGCGGGGCACCGTTGACGGCCTTGGTGTTGACGATGCGGAACAGGCCGCTGGCGCCGCCCCCTAGGTCCTGCAGCAGCCAGACAAAACCCGGCAAGGGCACGGCGGCAGCCAGCACGGCCCGATCCACCGTGTAGCCAAAAGCGGAATTGACGAGATCGACGTTGACGCGCGCAAAGCCCGCCGCCAGGTTGGTGGCATCACGCACCCACAGGCCGTTGTTGGCGCCGCCTTCAATCCAGACCCACAGGCGCTCGGGCCTGCGCTGGTTGGCGGGCGTCACGCTGGTCGGGTCGCCCGCCGTCCACAACACCGACGTGCAGACCTGCCCATTGGCGGGCAAAGGCATGCCGGGCACGGCCGTCCAGGGCGCGTCTGCGGCCACCGGTTCGGGCGGCCGCTGGTACAGGCCACTGCGGGTCGCAGCCACCACGGTGCTGCCGTCGGGGCTGCTGGCAAAGCCGTAGACGATGTCGTTGACCAGGTGGCGCGCCTCGCGCTGCCAGGGGTCGTCTGCGGCGCTGGACAGGGGCTGGTCGGCCACAAAAATGCCCAGGCCGTCTTCGCCATGGCCGGGGCGGCCTTCGCGCACCACATGCGGCTCGCCGGTGCCCATGAAGACCCGTTCGTTGCCGGCGGGCGGGTCGCGCCACAGCACGTGCAGCGCCGCGCAGACGTTGCGGTGGGCGGGGCGTTTGATGTCGGCGATGTTGGTGCTGGCCAGGCCGGCGACCGACTGCCAGCGCTGCCCGCCGTCGGTGGTGGCCCAGACCCCGCCGTTGGCCGATGCCGCATAAGCGCGCTGTCCGTCGGGGTGCACACACAGCGCATTGACACGGCCCGTCACGCGTGGTGCCCCTTCGGCCTGGCCGCCCAGCAGCACACTGGGGCCCATCGGTTGCCACAGCAGCGTGTCGGAGGTGGCCACGGCACGGGGACGGGCACGGACTCCGCTGGCCGCTGCAGCCGCCGCTTCGGCTTCGGCGGCCGCGCGCGCCGCGTCGGCCTGCTCGCGCAACAGCGAACGCGCCAGCGCATCGGCGGCACCCGAACGGCGCCGTGCGTTGTAGCCGGCGCGACCACCCGCGTCGTCCTTGGCTTCGGCGGTGCCGCCGGTGGTGGGCCAGTCGTAGCGGCCTGCGCTCATGGTGTGCCCCCCGGTGTGTCGCCGCCATCTGGGGTGTCCGGTGCCACGCGGATCCAGCCTTCGCGCAGTTCGGCCGGCGCGTCGGGCAGCAGCGCCGTCTGCGTGGCCGCCAGGATGGCGTCGGTGCGCCAGGTGGCGGGTGTGTCGCGCCACAGGAAATTCTGGTTCTTGCCAAACACGCTGACCTTGGGCAGGCGAACTTGGCCCACCGGGTCGAGATCGGTTTCCACCATCACCGGCCCGGTGCGCAGTGAAGGGGCAATGCGCGCCAAGCCCGGGCCCACCCAGTCGCGCGCCAAGGCCAGCGCCTTGCGCGGCAGGATGCCACTGCTCAGGCAGCACTTGCCGCCCGGATGCATCAGGATGGTCAAGGTCACGGTTTGGCCAATGTGCAGCGACAGCGTGTCGTCTTCGTCACGGCCGGCGATGTAGGGGTGGCTGATCGCGCTGTTCTGCGGCTTGCCGGTGTTGCCACCCAGCAGCTGCAGCTTGCCGCGGCTGCGGCCGGCGTCGGCGCTGGTGGCGGCGATGACCTTGTCGACCAGCCGGAAGTGGTTGTAGTCGTCGTTGACAAAAAAGCCCAGCACACCGTCGTCGCTGCGGGTCAGCTCACCGATGCGCACTTCAAAGGCATGGCGCTTGGCGTCGTCTTCGGCCTGCGCCCAGGCTGCCGCCTGATTGGGGTCGGACAGGTCCACATCGGTGGGCGGCATCAGCTCCAGGCGCAACTGCGCACGCACCACCGCCACCGGTCGGCCGACCAGCCCGGCCACGTGTTCAGCACCCAGCGCCGCAAAGGTGTCCACGGTCCACAAGGTGGTGTCGATGGCACGCAGCAGCGCGGTCAGCGCACTTTCGGCGGGCTGTGCCTGGTCCAGTGGTTGGCCGGCGCGGGCTTGGACGTCAGCGGCAATCAAGCCGGCTGCGATGTTGGCCAACGCCGCCTGCGCGGGTTCGAGACCGTGGTGCGGGCCGGCATCGGCCGGGCCGTCGCGGCCGGCGGCGATTTCCCAGGCCACGCCGCCGCTGATGGCTTCGTGCAACAACTCGCCCACGGGGCTGCCGTCGATGGCAAAGATCTCTAGGCTCTCGTCCAGGTGGTCGGGCAGCAGGAAGCCCGCCACGGGGTTGACCATCAGCGGCAGTTCCACCTGGTCCACACGCGCTTCCACGCCCTCGGCGCCCACCGGCGTGCTGGCCTCCACCCATCGCATCAGCCAGCGGGCAGGCCGCAGCAACCGCGGTGCATGGCCCAGGGACTGTGGGCGGAAGTCGAGGGCTGTGCGCGACGGCGTGCAGGGGTCTTTCAAGGCTGCTTCGGGCACTTCCAGTACACGGCCAAAAGCGTCGATCAGGCGCGCCCGCACCAGTGTCATCGCCCCCGCCACCACTGCGCGCGGTGGCGACACTGGTGCGGGGTTCAAGGTGCCGCCGGCACCGTCAGATGGCCGGCGAAGGCCCTCAGCAGCGGCAAACCCCAGCAGCTGTGCACGCAGCCCGTCCAGCGCCGCGCTGACCAGGTCGATCTGTTTGACGGCAGCGTCCAGTTCGCGGTAGGCGTCTTCAGTGCCTTCGTCGACCAGGCCGGCATCGACGGCGTCGAGGGCATCTTCGGCTTTCAGCCAGTCGTTGATGGCCGCGCTCAAGGTGGTGGCCGCGCCGGTGCTGACCGGTGAACGACCGCTGAACACGGCGGTGCTGCCGGTGAAGCTGGTCTGCACCGCCTCCAGGTCGATGGCATCCAGCTTCCAGGCCTGCAGGGTCGGCGGATCCAGGCCTTCCAGCTGCACCTGCCATTCCAGCCACATCGGCACCCAGGGCTGCGCCCAGGTGGTGACACCCACAGGGTCGGGGTCGGCACCGGCATACAGCGAAAACTTGCGCGTTTCGTCGGCGATCAGGCGCTGCTGCTCCTGCACGCCAGGTTGCAGGCGTCGGGGGGCCATGCTGCGACGCGCCGCGGCATTGCGGGGCATCCTGGGGTCGAAAGCCGACGTACCGCCGTCATAGGTGCCGTCCACGCCATAACGCAGCAGCGTTTCAGCACGCAGGCGGTTCAAGGTGATCTTGACGTCCTGGCCCGGCGGCGCCACCGCCCCCGCGACCCAGTCGTCGTGGTACGGGTCGTGCAACACCGCTTCGCGCGCCAGACGCAGGGCCTCTTCGGGAATGCCGCCATGGCCCAGCGTGGTGATGAAACGGTCCTTGGCGATCAGGCCCGGCAATTCCTGGATCACATGCGTGGGCCAGCGGCAGCTGAGTTTGTTGTCGGCCGAAGCACGGCCATCGCCGCCATGGCGCAGGCTGCGGGCAGCGCCGCGGATGCCGATTAGCGGGTCGGTGGGGAAGGTCCAGCGCGGTGCCGGGCGGTCGACAACACGGGCTTCGGTGGGGGTCAGCACACCACCCACGCGCGAATGCGCCAGGTCGTTGATCAGCCCCAGCTTGGCTTTCATCAGCGTGGGTTTGCTGTCGCTGGCAAACAGCAAGCTGGACTTGTCGCCGATGGCCTGAGCGCGTTCGGCGTTGGGCGGCTGGGCGGCGGCC
>JAHECB010000076.1:5989-18020 GCA_024641925.1 Betaproteobacteria bacterium | reverse complement strand
GGTGGAGTACTGCCACTGGCCCTTGGCCGCGTCCACCGTGTAGCTGCTGATGGCGATGCCGGCGAAGGTGTTGGCGCTGGAGCCGCCGCTGACCTGGTCGCTGGCATCCGAGAAGTTGGCGCTGAACAGCGACGCGACGGTGGCGCCGGGCGGTGATGCCGTGTCCTCAAGGACGGCCGCCAACGTGGCGCTGCCACTGGCCACCGGCGCGTCGTTGACGGCGGTGACGGTGACGTCGATGACGTCCGTGGCCACGGAAAACGCCGTGGTGCCGCCGGTGCTGGCGGTGCTGACCTTGGTGCCGGCGCTGCCGCTGGTCTGGTCCCAGGCCCGCAGCGTCAGCGCGGCGGCCGAAGGGCCGTTGAAGTGGGCCGCCGGCGCAAAAGCCAGCCGGGTGCTGGCGTTGTCGGCCAGCAGCAGCGATGACGCACCGCTGACCACGCCCACCGCCGTCCAGTTGGTACCGCTGTTGGTGCTGTAGTACCAGGTGCCGTTGGTCTCGACGGTGGCCACCACCGCAATGCCCTTGACCGCACCTGAGTCCACGTCACTGATGCCGCCGGTGAAGGCACTGACCAGCGAACCCACCGCGCCGATTGGTACACCGGCGTCTTCAGCCACGGTCAGCGTCAAGGCCGTGTCGGTCAGCACCGGGGCGTCGTTGACTGGCGTCACCGTCATCGCGGTGCCGGCGCTCTGCGACGAATAGGCCGTGGCGCCGCCGCCCGCACCCGGGTTGGCGGTGCTGGGCGCGCCGTTGGTCGACGCCGTGCCGCTGGTCTGGTCCCAGGCCCGGAAGCTGAAGGTCGCCGTCTCGCCGTTCAGCGTGTCGGGCACGTAGCGCACCTGCGAGGTCGATGTCAGCAGCAGCGCGCTGCTGGCCGACACCGTGCCGAAGTTCGCCCAGGTTGCGCCGTCGGTCGAGTACTGCCAGGTTCCGTTGCCGGTGCTGCCGGTGACGGCGATGCCCTTGAGCGCGCCGCTGTCGACGTCGCCCCAGCTGGCGGACGTCAGGATGGTGTTGACGGTGGTGGCCGACGAGGGGGTGTTCTCGGTGGTGGCCGTCAGCGCCACGCTGGCGCCATTCGAGACCGTGGGCGCATCGTTGACCGCGTTGACCGTGATCGTCACCGTGGCCACGTTCGAGTCGGCCACGCCGTCGTTGGCCTTGTAGGTGAAGCTGTCGACGCCGTTGAAGTTGGCGTTGGGCGTGTAGCTGAATGAGCCGTCGGCGCTGATGCTCAAGCTGCCGTTGGCCGGCCCGGTGACCACAGCGGTGTTCACCTTCAAGCGGATGTTGTCGGCGTCGCTGTCGTTGGCCAGCACACCCGTGTTGGTGATGGCCAGCACCGACGCGCCCGCCAGCGCGGCGTCGTACACCCGCACCTCATCGATCTTGCCGTTGAAGTTGCGGCCGCCGGCGCTGCCGCCGATCAGCAACGGCCCCCAGGCCGAGCGGTCGTTCTGCACCCCGGTGTCGCTGCCCTCGAGCACGCCGTCCACATACAGCGACGCGCCCATCACGCCGCCGCCCAGGTCGGTGACCGCCACCGCCACATGGTGCCACTGGCTGGTGTCGGTGAAATCCGATGCCGACACGATGTAGATCGGGTCGGCGCCGTTGGCCGGCACGTCGTAGCCCATGAAAAAGACGATCTTGTTGTTCTGGTTGTACGAGCCCACCGACAGGTTCATCTCTGATTCGGCCGTCGTGCCCGCCGGGTCGCCGAAGCCGTTGCCGCCGGCATAGCCTTGCCAGATGAGGTGTTTGGCGCCGGTGGTGGTGTTGGCCTGGAACCAGGTCGACAGCGTGAAGTTGGCGGCGGTCTGGGCCACCGTGCTGGTGGTCGTGACGACGTCGTTGCTGCCGTCAAAATTCAGCGCATTGCTGCCGACGTGGCCGGCGGTCCAGGTGGGGTCGGTGCTCTCGGCGCCGCCGGTGGTGCCCAGCACGCCGTTGTTCGCCAACGCGCCGGCGTCGACGACGGTCTGGCCGCTGCCCTCGTTCAGCTTCCACCAGTTGGCCAGGTTGGTGGTCACGGGCTCGACCACCAGCGTCGTGTCCTCGTTCACCGCGTAGGCGTCGTTGGTGGCCACGGGCGCCGAGTTGACGTTGATGACGTTGAGGGTCTTGCCCGCGCCGGTGCTGGTGGCGCCGTCGCCGTCGTTGAGCAGCACGCGCAGCGTGCGCGGCAGTGTCGACGGGTTGTTCGACACGTTTTCGAAGGTGAGGTTGCGCAGCAGCGCCTGCACCGCCGCCGGCGTGGCGGCGGCGTTCAGCGACACCAGCAGCGGCTCATCGCCGGTGGTGCCGCCGGCCCAGCTGCCGATGGTCACTGCGCCCGCGCCAAAGTTGTAGCTGACGTTGGCGCCGCTGACGCCGATCTGCCCGTTGGCGGTGCCCTGGTTGCGGATGGCCAGGCGGTCGTTGGGCGTGCCGTTGACGGTGAGGTCCACGCGCAGCACGCCGGTGTTGAATTCGGGCGAATCCAGGTCGCTGACGGTGGCGATGGCGTCGACCACAACGGCGCCGGCGCCTTCGGTGTAGGACAGCGCCGCGCCGGGCAGGCTGACGTTGGGCGCCACGTTGGGGCTGGTGCCCAGCACCAGCAGCGCCAGGGCGGCCACGTTCTCGTTGGCGGTGTCGAGCTTGATCTTGGCACCGTCGATCATGGTGGCCGCCGAGGCCACGGCGGTGCCGGCGCCAAAGGTGGTGGCGGTGAAGCGCAGGCGCACCACGTCTTGCGCATAGGCCGTCACCGTGCTGCCGCCCGAGCCCACCGCACTGACGGTCTTGTTGAAGCCGGCCAGCACGTCGCCGGCCTGGAACGTCATGCCGCCGATGGTGAAGTTGGTCTGCACCAGGTCCAGGCTGTCGATGGCCGCCCCCTGGCCGCCGCCGGGGATGCCGATGTCAGCGCCGTCGATCAGCAGGCTGGTCGAATTGGTGCCCGTCTTGTACCAGTAGAGGTTGTTCTGCTGGATGTTGCCGCTTTGCGTGAACAGGATGTCGCCGGCCGCCAGCGCGGTGCCGCCCACCGTGGTGGCCGTTTCGACGACCGCGATGTCGCGGGTGGTGTTGGTGCCGGGCCCGTTCATCACCTTGCGGAAGTAGCCGCTGTCGTAGCTGCCGCTCACTGCGGGGCGGAAAACATACACGTCGCCCGCCGTGGTGGCGATGTTGTTGGCCCAGCCGCCTGGCGGTGAACCGGCGGCGGTGGTCAGCGTTTCGTTGGCGGCGGTGACGAAGAGCATGTCGCCCTTGAGCAGGTTCAGTGGCCCGCTGACGATGCCGGCGCCGCTCAAGGTCACGGCCTGGCTGATGTAGTGCAGGCCGGTCAGGGCGACGTTGCTGTCGGCCGCGATGGTGTCGAAGTTGGTCACCGTGGCCATGCGGCCGCCGGTGGTGCCGGCGCCCAGCGCCAGGCCGGGGTCGCCCAGGGCCAGCACGGTGGATTGTGTCCAGCTGGACAGGCCGGGCACGCCGCTGCCGCTGACGTCGCCGCTGGTGGTCATCCACATCAGCACCTGCAAGGGCTCGACATAGATGCTGGCGACCTGCGTGGCGGTGCTGAACGGGGTGCTGCCGCCGTTGCTGCTGGTGTTGACGCTGGCCGTGCCGCTGCCCAGCGCATCGCTGCGGTCCCAGGCGCGGAAGCTGATGGTGGCATTGCCGCTGAACCCGGCACCCGGCACAAAGCGCAGCATGTCGTTGGCCGTGGTCGACAGCACCAGCGCCTGCGCGTTGTTGACGTTGCCCACCGCCACCCAGCTGGCCCCGCCGTTGATGCTGTACTGCCAGGTGCCGTTGGCGTTGTCGCGCGCGGTGATGGCAATGCCTTCGACCGCGCCGGCATCGACGTCGGTGATGCGGTCGCCGCCGGCGCTGGCAATCAGCGCCGCCACCGTCATGCCGGCCGGGTTGGGGTTGTCCTGGGCGATGTTGGGCAGCGTCATGGTGCCGCTGTTGTCCAGCACGGGGGCGTCGTTGACGGCATTGACCGTGAGCGACACCGTGTCGGTGGCGCTGGAAAACGCCGTGAAGCCGCCGTTGCTGGACGTGTCGGCCAGCGCGCCGTTGCTGCCGGTGGTGCGGTCCCAGGCGCGCAAGGTGATGGCGCTGGCCAAGCTGCCGTTCCAGTTGGCATTGGGCTGGAAGTACAGGCGCGTGCCGGCATCGGCAGCCAGCAGGCGGGCGCTGCTGTTGGTGACGGCCGACAGCGCGTACCAGTTGCTGCCGCTGTCGGTGGAATACCACCAGCTGCCGTTGCTGGCGTCGGCGGCGGTGACGGCGATGCCGAGCAGCGCCGAGTCGTCCGGGTCGGCAACGTTGTCCACCTGGCCGGCCGGCACGGCAAAGTCCACCAGGCTGGACACCAGCGTGCCGACGGCACCCGAGGGCGCGCCGGCGTCTTCGGTCAGCGCGGCGAAAGCGGGGCTCTTGGCACTGTCCAGCGTGGGCGCGCTGTTGTACGCCGCCACCAGCGCCACCGCGTCGAGGTTCTCGCCGCCGGCGGACAGCCCCACATCGGCGCCGCGCATCAGCATGCTGGCTGTGCCCGACGAGGTGCCGTTGCCGGTGGCGCTGACCGTCAGCACAACGAGGTCGTAGGGCGTGAATGCTTGGCTGTTGGTGCCGATGGTGCCGGAGCCGTTGACTGCCAGCAGCAACTGCCCTTGGCTCAGGCTGACGCCACCCAGCGTGGTGTTGCTCTGCACCAGCTCCAGACCATAGATCTGGTTGCTGATGCCGATGCCGGCCGAGCCGTTGCCATCCACAAAGACCGACAGCGTGCCGCCCGTCGGGCTCGTCGCCATGGTGGTGGGTCGGAACAGCGAGACATCCTTGTCGTAGCTGCCGCCGGACAACACGATCAAGAAGTCGCCGGCGAGCAAAGCTGTGCCGCCGACCGTCATGGGCGTTTCGACCAGCGCAAATTCGCGGATGTTGGCGCCGATGCTGCCGGGGTCCTTCAACAGCACCGAGAAGCTGCCGGCCGAGTAGTCGCCGGCTGTAGTGGGCCGGAACAGCACGACGTTTTTGGGCGTCACCGCCACGCCGCCCAGTGTCTCGTTGCCTGCCGTGGACAACAGGATGTCGCCCTTCAACAGCGTGACCGGGTTGGTGGTGCCCACCGTCACGGTGGAATTCACATGGTGCAGGCCTGCAATGTCGGCGTTGCCGTCGGCCGCGAAGTTGTCGATGTCGAACACGCTGGAGAACGCGCCGTTGCTGGTGCCCGAACCCAGTGCCAGGTTGGGGTTGGTCAGGCGGGCGATCAGGCCGTCGCTGATGGCCAAGCTGCCGGTGCCGGCCGAGGTGGTGCCATTGCCGGTGGTCGAGAGCCACAGCGCCGGTTTTTCCTGCCCGACCACCAGCGCGCGCATGGCCGCCGCGCTGGGCAGCGCGCCGTCACTGGCGACAAAGCTCACGACGCGGGTCGCCGACGTGGTGGCGCTGGTCTGGAAGGTGACGCTGCGCAGCGCGGTCTGGTACTGCGCCAGCGTGGCGCTGCCGCTCAGGGTCATGACGCCGCTGCCGGCGTTCCAGCTGCCGGTGATGCCGCTCTGGTTGACAAAAGCCAGCACGTCCTGCCCGCTGACATAACCGGCAGTGACCGACACGGTGGCGCTGTTCAGCGTGCCGCTGTCGATGTCGACCACCGTCAGGGCCGAATCGATGGCCACCGCCCCGGAGCCGATGGGATAACTCTTGGAAGTGGCCGTGGTGGTGACCACCGGGGCGTCGTTCACGGCGGTGACGGTCACGTCGATGACGTCGGTGGCGGCAGAAAACGCCGTGATGCCGCCATTGCTGGCCGTGCTGACCAGGGTGCCGGCGCTGCCGCTGGTCTGGTCCCAGGCGCGCAGCGTCAGGGCCGACAAGGAACTGCCGTTGTAATCGGCCACGGGCGCAAAGTACAGGCGCGTGCTGGCGTTGTCGGCCAGCAGCAGCGACGACGACGGGCTGACCGCGCCCACGGCCGTCCAGTTGGTGCCGCTGTTGGTGCTGTAGTACCAGACACCGTTGGTCTCATTGGTGGCCACGATGGCGATGCCCTTGACCGGCGTGCTGTCCACATCGCTGATGCCGCCGGTGAAGGCTGACAGCAGTGAACCCACCGCGCCGCTGGGTGCACCCCCGTCTTCGGCCACGGTCAGCGTCAAGGCGGTGTCGGCCAGCACCGGCGCGTCGTTAACGGCGGTGACCGTCAAGGCCACGGTGTCGTTGGCCGTGGAAAAGGCCGAAGCCCCCCCGCCCTGTCGCGAATACTGGATCTGGATGTTGTCCAGACGGATGCCCGTGGCGCTGCTCCCGGCCGCGTAGTAGCGGATGCGGGTGTTGGCGGCGGTGTAGGCCGAGATGTCGTAAGACAGGGTGCTCAGCCCGGTGGCGCTGGTGATGCTGCTCAGCGTGGTGTAGCTGGAGCCGCCGTTGTTCGAGACCTGCACATCGATCTGGCCGCCACCGGCAAGACTGTTGACTATCAGATCGAATGAAAACGTGGCGCTGGTGGCGCCGGTCAGGTTGGCCTCGCGGTAGAACCAGTCGCCAACCGTGTTCGGCTTGATGCGCAGGTAGCCCGATGTTGTGTCGATGTTGCCGCCGCCGGCGCCGCCACCCGCCGTGTCGTTTTCCACCCAGTCACCGGTCCAGTTCTGGGTGCCGTTGTTGTTGCTGTAGGCCGCCGCCGTGAACGCGTCAGCCACCGTGTCAACGGCGCTGGGAATGGCGGCCTTGGTGCCGTTGGTGCCGGTGGTCTGGTCCCAGGCCACCAGCGTCAGGCCCGTGGGGGTGGTGCCGTTGTAGTCGGCCGCAGGCGCGAAATACAGCCGCGTGCTGGCGTTGTCGGCCAGTTGCAGCGCCGATGCCGTGCTCACGGCGCCCACCGACGTCCAGTTGGTGCCGCTGTTGGTGCTGTAGTACCAGGTGCCGTTGGCAGTGTTGGTGGCCGTGATGGCGATGCCGGTGGCGCCGCCGTCGGCGTCGGTGATGCCGCCGGTGAAGGCGCTGATCAGCGAACCGACCGCGCCGACGGGCGCGCCCGCATCTTCGGCCACGGTGTGGCTCAGCACGGTGTCAGCCAGCACCGGTGCGGTGTTGGGGCCCGCCTGGATCGACACGGCGCCGATTTCCCATTGCGCGCTGGACGAGACGGTGCTGCTCATGGTCACCGTGGCGGCGCCGGCCTCGGTACTGGTCTTGCCGACAGCGAGCGTATTGGCCTGGGACCACTTCACGGTCTGCCCGGCGCCAACCGCATAGCCCGCGGCGGCGCCGTTCCAGCTGGTGACCTCCAACAC
Organism: Betaproteobacteria bacterium; assembly: GCA_024641925.1. GTDB lineage: Bacteria > Pseudomonadota > Gammaproteobacteria > Burkholderiales > Burkholderiaceae_C > Rubrivivax. Next base: position 10,715 of record JAHECB010000076.1, on the reverse strand, counting down.
CAGGTCGCCCACCGCGCTGCTGGCGTCGACCGTGGCTGTGGTGCTGGTGCCCGAGGCGCCGACGTAGGTGCCGGTGGGATTGTTTTGATTGACGCCGTTGTAGACGAAGGCGCCGGCGGACGCGGCCGTGGACGCGTTGAACGTGATGGCGATGTTATTGGTGCCGGCAGCCGGCGCCGTCAATGCCCAGATTTCAACGGCATGGTTGCCGGTGGTCTTTCCCACGAAGACGAGGTCGGTGGCCCCCCATTTGACGGAGAGGGCCTGTGCCCCGAGTGCGTCGCGCGAAAAGGTGACAAACAGCGCCTGGTTGCTGCCGGCCGTGACGGTGTGCGACCACGACAGGCTGGAGGCGCCGTTGGTAAATGCCGTGGTGGTGGTGCCACTGGTGGTGATGGCCAGCACGCCGTCCCAGGCTTGTTGAGTGGCCGCAAGATCTTGCAGCGGCGTCTCGATGGCACCCGTCTGCACTTCCAGCAGCCAGTCGCCACCCCGGGCTTCACTGCCCGTCAGGTTTTCACTGGCCGCGACGTCGGCGCCGCTCAGCTCGGCCAGCTGTTGCACAAAGGCCTGGCCAGCGGCGCCCGCGCCCACGTCGCAACCCCACAACAGCAGGTCGGCGTCGGCATTCAGGGCCTGGCGCCAGGCGTTGAAGCCCTGCGCCTGTTTCAGCAGGGCGGTCTGGTCCACCGTGCCGCTGCCCAGCTGCAACTGCCCTGCCGCGCCGTGCGAGACGATGTGCACGGCGTCCAGCCCCTGCTCATGGGCCAGCACGTCACTGATCTGGCGCAGGCCGTCGCTGTGGCTGTCGATCTGCACCACTTCCACCACGCTGCCCGGTGCGCGGCTGGCCAGCAGGCCGTCGAGCAGCGCCTGCCCGTCGGCTACACCGGTGTCGATGAAGATGATTTCGTGTCGCGGCGGCGCCGGTTGTGCGGTGTCGCTGACAGCGGCCTGCGCTTCGGCCAGGTTGACGGCCGATGGGGTGACGGCATCCAGCGGTGCCACCATCGCTGAAGCCTGCCCGGCCGCCAGGGGCGCAGCCCACAGCGCGGGGTTCAAGTCGGCGGCATACAGGATGCGGGGTTCACACTCTTCAACGGTGGCCACGCGCCGTGTCTGGGGTGGTCCCAAAACGGCTGATGGCGCCGACTGGCGGCGCCATTGACGCAGGCGCTGCAGCAAACTCATGGGCGGCCGTTGGTCACCACCGCACCCACAGGGCGTCCAGGGGTCGCAGCGTTTGCGGTGTTGCGCCTTGTGGCCGCCTTTTCGTCGCGCAGGGGCTGGGCAGGCGAGGCTGTCGCTGCCCGCTGCAGGGCCTCGCCAGGTGCAGGCGGCGCACCCGGGGGCTGCGGGGCGGTCAGCCGGGCCAGGTCGACCTTGCAGCGCAGGCCAGCCGGCAGCGCGTTGCCCGGGTTGGGCAGTTCCAGCCGCACGCGAAAGGTGTTGCTGGCCGCGTCGATGACCCGGTCCACGGTTTTCACGGTGGCGGTGTGCGCCTTGCGGTTCAGCAGCTCGGGCACCACCGCGGCGACCATGCCCACGTCCACCGTGCCAAAGGCCGATGCCGGCACCAGCACGTCCACGCGCAGCGGGTCGATCGCGGCCAGGCGCAGCATGGGTTTCTGGTCGACAAATTCACCGGGCGACATCAGGCGCTCCAGCACCACGCCGCTGATGGGCGCGCGCACGGTGCGCTGCGCCAGTTGCGCGGCGGCCAGGTCGGCTTCGCGCGAAGCCAGGGTCTTTTTTTCGCGCGCCTGGTCGTTGCGGCCTTCGGCAACACCCGCTTCGGCACGCAGCTTGTCCAGGTAGGTCTTGCTGACAAACTGCCGCGCGTGCAGTTCTTCGCCGCGCATCAGTTCGCGGCGGGCCAGCTCGCTGGAGCTGGTGGCCACCACGCTGTCACCATTTTGCAGAGCCCGTTCCCGCGCCACGGCCAGGGCGGCACGTTCGACGGTGGCGTTGAGCTGCACCACCGGTTGGCCCAGCTGCACGACGTCGCCGCGCTCGACCAGCAAGGATTCGATGACCCCCGCCGCCGGGCTGCCCACCTGCACCACCTGGTTGGGCTGGATCATGCAGTCCAGTGCGGCCAGGCCTGACAAAGGCGCACCCTGCGCCGGCAGTGCCAGGCACAGCAGCGTGGTGGCTGATGTCAGGAGTCGCGTATTCATGAGCTTGTAAGCAGCCGTATCGTCATTCCCGCCCGCCGCTGAAGCCATACAGGTCTTCTGCCGCGTCGTCGGTGTGCCGTAGTTCTCGCCGGTTCTCACGGTCGAGCGCTTCAGCCCGCCATTGCGCTGTTCCGAACAGCGACCGGGCCAGCCATGGGTGCACGGTGCCGTCGGGGCGCGCGGGACGCTGTGGGCCGGGTTTGCTGCACAGTTTTTGTGCCAGGCGCAACAGCGGCGCGGGCAGGTGGTTTTTCAGCAGCGCATCGTCCAGCGCCAGCACCGCTTCGGCGGAGCCCGGGTCGCCATGGCGGGCCGCGCGCCCGAAGAGCTGGCGGTCGATGCGGCGCGACCGGTTTTTCATGGTCACGATGACATGCAGGCCACCCGCGGCGCGTGCGGCCTCGTCCAGGCCGATGTCGGTGCCGCGACCGGCCATGTTGGTGGCCACCGTGACCTGCCCGGCCTGGCCGGCGCGGGCGATCTGCGCCGCTTCGGTCTGGTCCTGCGTGGCGTTGAGCAGTTGATGGTCGATGCCGGCGGCCCGCAGCAGGGCCGACAGATGGGCTGAATCGGCCACGCTGTCGGTGCCCACCAGCACGGGGCGGCCCCCGCCTGCATGTTGCTGAACGGCCTGGACCACGGTCTGCCACTTGTGGCGGGCATCGACGCAGCAGCGCTGGCCCAGCCAGCGCCGGCGGGCGGGCCGGGCCAGCGGGATGCGGTGCACGGGGCTGCCGTACAGCGTGCGCAGTTCGTGGCGCGCTTCCAGCACGGTGCCGCTCATGCCAGCCAGCAAGAGGTAGCGCGGGAAAAAGCGCTGGTAGGTGATCTGCGCCAGCGTGCTGGTGGGCGGGCTGGGCTCCAGCCCTTCTTTGAGCTGCACCATGGGGTGCAGCGCGCCCTGCCACTGGCGGCCCGTGGCCACGCGGCCGGTCAGCTCGTCGATCAGCTGCAGTTCGCCGTCCACCACCGCGTAGTCGCGGTCCTTGCGGTAAAGCAGGCGGGCCAGCAGCGCGGCCTCGACCATTTCGCAGGCGCGGCGGGCGGGGTGCAGGTCACCCTTCGCGCCGGCCACGGCCTCGCCGACGCGGGCTCGGCCTGCGGCGGTAAGCGCGGCACGACGCGGTTGCGCCACCAGGGTGTAGTCGCGCTGGCGCTGCAGTTGGCGGGACAGTTCAAAGGCGCGGCGGTACCCGGCCTGGTCCAGCTGTCCGGCGGGGCCGGCCAGGCGCAGCGGCACCACGGCTTCGTCCAGCAGGATGCTGTCGGCTTCGTCGACCAGGCACAGGCACAGCCCCGGCAGCATGGGCTCTGCGGGCGCCGGCGCCGACGCGCCGTCGACCTCGCCAAGGCCCATGGCCATCGCCCGCAGGATGCGGGGGTCGCGCTCGCCGTGCAGGTTCAGGTAGTCACGCAGGTAGTCAAAAGCCAGCTGGCTGGCCGTGCTGTAGACCACGTCGGCGCGCCAGGCAGCGTGGCGTTCGCTGCCCACCACGTTGGTGGTGATGCTGGCGCTGGTGAGGCCCAGCGCGGCGTAGAACGGGGCCAGCCAGGCGCGGTCGCGCTGCACCAGGTATTCGTTGGCGGTCAGTACATGCACGGGGGTGCCGGCCATGCCGGCCACGCCGGCGGCCAGCGCTGCGGCCACGGTTTTGCCTTCGCCGGTGGCCATTTCCACCAGGTGGCCGTTCAGCATCAGCCAGGCGGCCAGGACCTGGGTGTCGTAGGCCGTCAGGCCATGGGTGCGCTGCAGCGCCGCTGCGGCCAGCGCCAGCGCCTGCCCCGCATGGCTGGCGGTCAGGGCGCCGCGCCGCAGGCGGGTGCGCACCTGCACGGTGGCCGAGGTCAGGTCCGCCGCCGCGGCCAGCCCATGGCTGGCGGTCTGGTAGGCGCGTGACAGGGCCTCGGGCAACTGTGCCGATGTGGGCCGGCTGCAATGGCTGGCCAGTGCGCGCAGCCAGGGCGACTGGGACCAGGCTGTCGGTCGGCCGTCGCGTTGCGGGTAGGTGCCAAACGCCAGCCCCGGCGTGGGCAGGCGCCTGCCTGGCTGATGCCAGGGCCACTTGGTCAGCGCCAGGATCATGGGTTGCCGGCCCTTTCCTGACGGTCGCAACGGTGGCGACGGCGAGGGGGTGTCGCGGTTGCGCTGTGCTGCGGCAGCAGGGGGTGGGTTCGGTAAGCGGTCACTTGTCGAAGTACCGCAGGAAAGATTGCCGGGTGAAGCGCCACGCCATGTCTGCCGCACTGGCGTAGCCGTGGTCGAAGGTGACCAGCACGCGCGCGCCGATGGGGGCGACGGCACCCTGCGGCAGGCGCAGGTCCAGCTGAAACAGGGCCTCCTTGGCTGTGAGGCCGCTGCTGTCGCTGCTGTCCAGCGCAATGGCGCCGCCCGCGGCTTCGCCCAAGGCACGCGTGGGCAGTGCCGTGCTGGCTTGCGGCGTCTGGGTTTGCAGCTGCGCGGGCTGCGCAGCGCCACCCTGGGGCAGACTGACCTCGATGGTGCCGCGGTGCTCGCGGACCAGGGCAATGTCCTGGTTGTGCACCAG
>JAHECB010000076.1:0-5974 GCA_024641925.1 Betaproteobacteria bacterium | reverse complement strand
TCGTCGGGCAAGACCTGGGCCACGACATCGCCCTGGGGCACCATCTGGCCCAGCCGCAGGCGGTGGCTGTCCAGGACCACACGGCCGGGCATGCCGGCTTTCACGGTCAGCGCCTGCACACGCTGGTCCAATCGCGAGCGCAGGGTCTGCAGGCGCACCAGTTCGTCTTCGGCGTCGGTGCTGCGCCGGGCGTTGCCGCCAAACTGCGAAGCGCGTTCGACCTGGGCTCTGGCCCATTCGGCATCGGCCTGGGCCAGCTCCAGTTCCAGCGGCTCGTTGCGCAAGCGCAGCAGCGGCGTGCCGGCCCGCACCGTGTCGCCGTCGTGCACCAGCACTTCTTCCACAAAACCTTCGCTGCTGGCACGGGCCAGCGCATCGTCAGGCAGCCACACGAGGCCGGGCGCATGGCTTCGATGCGGCAGCGGCACCAGCACGGCCGCCAGCACCAGCGCCAGCGCGCCCCCCGCCATGCGCGCCGAGGTGCGCTGCCGCAGCCCACGCAGTTCTTGCGAACGCAGCAGCCACCGGTGCACGGCCCGCGTGGGTTGCACCACCAGTTGCCAGACCACCAGGGCCAGGACGGCCCAGCCGGCCCAGGCATGCCAGCCTGCAGCCATCAGCACCATGAAGACCGACAGCATCAGCCGATAGCCCAGCGCCAGCGGGGCGTAGGCCCACAGCCAGGGCTGTTCGCCGCGCGACAGGGCGCCGAAGTGCACCTGCGGCAAACGCAGCAGCCTGCGCTTGGCCTGGTTCCACCACCACCGGGTGCTGCGTGGCGCCAGGTTGGGCAGCTCCGCGGCGTCGCACAGCACGTGGTACCCGTCAAAACGCATCAGCGGGTTGCCGTTGACCGCCAGGGTCGACAGTGCACCAATGAAGACGACGGCAAAACCCAGATCCTTCAACAACCCGGGTTCGGCAACCAGAAACAACGGCAAGGCCAGGCTGGCCAACAGGGCTTCGACCAGGATACCGGCGGCCGCCACGCCCATGCGCCGGTGTTTGCTGGTGAAGGCCACCGACGCCGATGCGTCGACAAAGGGCACCGGCGTCATGAACATCAGGGTCACGCCCATGGCGTGCACGTCGCCGCCGTAGTGCTTGACGGCAAAGGCATGGGCCATTTCGTGCAAGGCCTTCAAGGCCGGGTACACCAGCCACAGCAGCAGCAGCATGCGGCCGCTGGACAGCTCGTTGCGCGCGTGGCGCATCACGGCGTCCAGATTCAGCACCAGCGTGATGCCGCCGACCAGCAGCAGCAGGCCCATCGCCCACAACGCCGGCGTGCTGAACAGGCCCTGCACACGGTGCACGTGGCGGGCCAGGAAACGGTCGGGGTCCCACAGCGGTACGCGGAAGGACAGCGGGTTGATGCTGCTTTCTCGACGCTTCGTGCGGGTGCGGCTGTAGGCGCGTGCGATGGCCGCCACGTCCGGTGTCACGTCGCCGGCAAACAGGTTGGCGGCAAAGGCCTGGGCAAAGATGTGGATGGCCTCGCTCTGCGTGGGGGCGTCATCACCCTGCGCGGCCACGCGGGTGGACCAGATGGCGTCGATGCTGGTCTGGCCGTCGCAGGCGCCGATCAGGCCGTAGGCCAGGTCGTTGAAGCGGTGGTGCCGGCCCGATACCGGGTCGGTCAGCATGAACCAGGTCTCGCCGCGCATCTGGTGGCGCGACACGCGCACGCCCGCACGCAGGCGCGGTTTGACGTGCGCGATGCGGTACCAGTCGGGCGACAGCAGCGGCGGCGGTGCGTCGAGGCTCATGGGCAGGTCTCGCAGCGCGCTTCAGCCCAGCATGCGCCAGACCAGGCGCTGCCACCACTGGCTGACGCGCTGCCACCAGACCAGTCCAACGGTGCTGGGTTCGATGTCGATGCGCGCCACCCCGCGCAAGCCGGGCCGCAGCGATTCCGCCATCGCGCCCGACACCTGGCCTTCAACCTCAAACACGTTGCCGTTTTCCATGGCCGTGGCCACGGGCGCGATGCGTGTCAGTGTCATGTTCAGGGCATCGCCGGCAAACGCACCCAGCATGACCTGCGTGTTCTGGCCCAGCTGCACCCGGGCCACGTCTTGCTCGTCGACCTCCACCACCACGCGAAAGCGCTGGTCGGGGGCCACGGTCATCAGTTCCTGGCCGCGCTTGACCGGGCTGCCCACAGCCTGGCTCAGGTCGCCCGACAGCACCACGCCGTCCAGCGGCGCCACCACACGGGCCCGCTCGATCTGCCGCGTCAACAGGGCCAGCTGGGCCTGTGCCTGTTCGAGCTTGGAACGGGCCAGCACCATCGCGGCGGCTTCGTCCTGCGCCAGCGCCTCGCGGTACAGCTTGTCGAGTTGTGACACCTCGGCCGCCGACTTGTCGCGGTCCAGGGCCAGGTCGCGGTCTTCCAGGGCCAGCAGCAACTGACCCGCCTTGACCTTTTCGCCGGGCCGCACGGCCACGCTCTTGACAAAGCCGTCAACAGGGGCAGCCACCACACGTTGCCCGGCGCCTTCAATCCGAGCCGGCGCCACCACGCGGGCTGTGGTGGGCCACAGCGCCAGCAGCAGCACCGCCACCACGACGGCGCCTGCCACCACGGCGGGCTTGCGCAAGGCGCGCGGTGCGGTACTGCGGCCCGGCGGTGCCACCGAGTCGGCCAGTCGGCCGCCCACCGGTTTGTTCAGGCGGTGTTTCAGTTCCAGCAGCGGGCCGACAAAACTGGCGGCGTCCTTGGCGGCTTCGACGATGGGCGGGTCCAGGCCCTCCTTGCGCTCCAGCAAAAACGCGCCATACAGGCGGCCGTGGCTGCTGATGGGCACGGTGCAGATGGCGCTGCGGCCGTTGCAGCGGGCCAGTTCGGCATGGGCCAGGGTCAGTCCGGGCGCGCTGTCGCGCGGCAACGGGTGCACGATCAGGCGGTGCTGGTCCAGCGACTCGTCCATGGCCGCCGCCAGGCAACGCACCAGGTTCTGCTGCTGCTGGATGTCGCCGCCATGGGACATGGCGGTGACGCGGATGCGGCCGTTGTGGTGAAAGCCCACGCTGACCCGGTCGCAAGCCAGCAGCCGGGCCATTTCGGTCACCACGGCCGTGGCGGCAGCGCCAAAGCGTTCGTGTTCCAGCGCACGCGCCTGCAGGCGCAGCGTCAGGCCGCTGCGCGACAGGGCCTGGGGGCGGGGCAGGACCACCGGTTCGGCCGGGCGCACCACTTCGTTGTCGGGGCCCCGAGCAGGGGTGGCCGATCGCGTGGGTGGCGTTTCCGTTGTAGGCTGAGACATTGTTCACGGTTGAATCGCCGACCCGCGGCTGCGCAACTTGGTCACAATGATGCGCAGCCAGGCACCCTGTTGGTGCCCGGAAATGCCTGTGCATGCGCCGCCTGTTCGCAGCGCAGCCCCCCAACAACTTCCTGACACACCATGAGCAAAACCCACCGCATCGCAGCCATTCCCGGTGATGGCATCGGCAAAGAAGTCATGCCTGAAGGCCTGCGTGTTCTGGACGTCGCCGCGCGACGGTTTGGCATTTCGCTGCAGATTGATCCGTTTGATTTCGCCAGCTGTGACTACCTGGCCCAGCATGGCGACATGATGCCGGCCGACTGGAAAGACCAGATCGGTGGGCACGACGCCATCTTTTTTGGCGCCGTGGGCTGGCCCGCCACCGTGCCCGACCATGTGTCGCTGTGGGGCAGCCTGATCAAGTTCCGGCGCGACTTTGACCAGTACATCAACCTGCGCCCGGCGCGTTTGATGCCCGGCATCCGCAGCCCGCTGGTGGACCGCCAGGGCCAGCCACTGAAGCCTGGCGACATCGACATGCTGATCGTGCGCGAAAACACCGAGGGTGAATATTCGGCCATCGGCGGCCGCATGTTTGCCGGCACCGACCGCGAGGTGGTGGTGCAGGAGACCGTGATGTCGCGCTACGGCGTGGACCGCGTGCTGCGCTATGCGTTCGAACAAGCGATGCGCCGGCCGCGCAAGAAGCTGACCTCGGCCACCAAGAGCAACGGCATCGCCATCACCATGCCCTATTGGGACGAGCGTGTGGCCGAGATGGCCAAACAATTCCCGGGCGTGGCGGTGGACCAGTTCCACATCGACATCCTGACCGCGCATTTTGTGCAGCGGCCCCAGCACTTCGACGTGGTGGTGGCCAGCAACCTGTTTGGCGACATCCTGTCCGACCTGGGTCCGGCCTGCACCGGCACCATCGGCATCGCGCCCTCTGCCAGCCTGAACCCGACACGCAAATGGCCCAGCCTGTTTGAACCCGTGCACGGCTCGGCACCCGACATCGCCGGCAAGGGCCTGGCCAACCCCATCGGCCAGATCTGGTCGGCAGCACTGATGCTGGACTTTCTGGGCCACACCGACGCGCACGACGCCATCGTCAAGGCCATCGAAACCCTGCTGGACGACCCGGCCGCGCCCCGTACCGCCGACCTGGGCGGCCGCGCCGGCACGGCCGATGTGGGCCGGGCCATAGCCGAGCAGGTGGCTCGCGTCACGCCGTGACCGGCGGGTGCATCTGGATGCAAAGTGCGCACAAACCAGACTACAGGTTGGTTCTATGATGGGGCCGCATGCCTAGCATGTACCTAGGCTGGCGTTGCGCTGGCTGGTCGTTACCCACCCAACAGCATCTACAGGAGCCCGTTCATGGCTGAATACATCGACAACGTCCGCAAATACGCCCCCAACGCCAGTGAGGCCGCTGTGGCGTCCATCGTCAAGTACTGTGGCATTGCGCTGCGCAACAAGGACTCGTCCTTGGTGTCCGGTTCCGACCCCACCGAACTGGCCACCGTGCGTGACGGTTTTGCCGCCAAGAAGCTGGGCCTGGGCGCCGACGCTGCCGATGCCGCCATCGCCAAGGTGGTGGCCAAGATGAAGGCCGAAAAGCAGAAGAGCCGCGTGACCTTCTACTACCTGCTGGCAGAAGAGTCGGGCACGCTGGGCAAGCTGGCCTGAGCCCTGCACCCTGCACCCAGCAGCCGACGCTGCGCGGTGCAGCGTCCAAGCGAAAAAAGCCGCTGTCTGCACCGACAGCGGCTTTTTTCTTTGCCGCTGGCCCTGCAAGCGCTGCGACGCTGCTCAGCGCAGCGCCTGCTGCTCAGCGCAGCGCCTGCTGCTCCATCTTCACCACCGTTTGTTCTTCCTTCCACCAAGACACCAGGTCGCGCACTTTTTCGGGCATCTGGTCGTAACTGGCCTGCGGCAGGCGCAGCGGCGGCTGGTTGCCGTAGTTGGCGTAGTCGCGGAACCAGGGTCGGTTGAAGATCATCGTCAGGATCGGGCGCACCAGGTCTGATCGGTTGCCCATGCCGCGGTGTGCGCAGCGGTAGTCGTTGAGCAGGCACGAGCCCAGGCCAGCCATCGGGTCTTGATGGCCCAGGGCCTCGGACTGGGTGGTCCGGACCTTGTGTGAACCCTTGTAAAAGCGCGTGGTCCCGGTCATCTCGTTCAGCGGCACCAGCGGGATGATGATCTGCGCTGTAAACGGTGGCACCGTGTAGTGAAACGGCGTTTCCGGAAACAGCGCCGGGTGGTCCTTGTGGATGCGCTGGTCACGTGCGCCGGGCAGCGAGATGACGGCGGTGTAGGCCCCCAGCACGCAGTCGTCGCCCAGCACCCGCTTGATGATGGGCAGCACGGTGGACGAGCCCAGCAAGGGTGTGGCGTCAAAGCCGTTTTCCATGTCCACCGTCAGCATGTAGCGCATGTCGCCCACGTGCAACGTGTCAGGGTGATTTTCGGTCTGGAAGTAGGCCGAATAACGTTCGAAGAAGGCCTTTTGCAGTTGCTCGATCAACGCGACCGGGAAGGCGTTGTCGATCTGCACGATGCCGTACTTCTCGAACAGTTCAGCGCCCAGCGCGGCCAGTTCAGGCCTTTCGCGGCCGGCCTCGGCGTCGCCTGGTTCATAACGCAGGATGGGCACGTTCTTGCGTACCGCCGCCGCCTTGCGCATGTCCTGA
>JAHECB010000336.1 GCA_024641925.1 Betaproteobacteria bacterium | reverse complement strand
CCAGGTGCTGGCCCAGCTTCAAGGCGCCGCGCAGCACGAAGGTGGTGGTGGAGATGGGCTGCTGCAGCACCGCCGCGCGCCCGGTGTCCCAGGCGCAGGCGTAGCGGGCCTCGGCGAAGTCCCAGAGCTGGTAGTCGTACGGCCCCATGCCGTCGACGGCATTGCAGCCGGCGCCGCCGGGCAGGTTGAGCACGTTGATGCCGCCCGAAGCGCGCGTGGTGGTGCTGCCGGGCAGGAAGGGCGCCGACGCATTGTTCGGCATGATGGTGTTGGCAAACGGCAGGATGGTCGCGAACGGCGTGCCGCGCGTGTCCACCGAAACGCCACGGTCGGGCTGGAAGGTGTTGACGAAGTCGCGCTGGTCGCCGCGCAGCTTCTTGTTCTCGCGCACCGTCACCGTACCCAGCAGATTGAAGCCGTCAGTGTCCAGGTTGCCCCAGCCGCCCACGATGGAGCCCCGGTAGATGTCGCCACCGCTGGACTGAGGCTTGTCGATCACCGCCTGGGCAATCAGGCCCTTCATGCTGGTGCGCAGGATGAAGTTGATGACGCCGCCGATGGCGTCGGTGCCGTAGATGGCCGAGGCGCCGTCTTTCAGGACTTCGATGCGTTCAACCGCAGCCATGGGAATCTGGTTCAGGTCGACCGAGCCGCCGTTCAGGCCGTGAGCAGCCACCCGCCGACCATTCAGCAGGATCAGTGTGGCGTTCGAGCCCTGGCCGCGCAGGTTGGCACTGCTGGTGCCGTTGTTGCCGCGGGCCGCACCGTCCACCACGTCGGCATTGCTGGCCAGGTTGTCCAGGCCGTTGCCGTTGGTCGACAGCGTCATGATCAGCTGCTCGGCGCTGGTGATGCCTTCCTGGTCCAGTTGTGCACGCGTGATCACCTGCACCGGCAATGCGCCTTCGCTCTGGATGCGCTTGATGCTGGAGCCGGTGATGGTGATGCGCTGCGGCTCGGCCGTTTGCGCCATGGCATGCGTGGCAAACCCCAGCAAGGCCAGACTTCCAACCAGAACTTTCAATCTCATCACCAGCTCCTTCAATACAAAAGTAGATCGACTAGGCCCGAGTTTTGCGTTGCGTCGCCGCAGCGCCCATTCGGGTTAACCAATGGGTTAACCGTTTCTACTCTCCGCACCCCGCTGGGGTTGGGGCTGGCTGCACGACTTGTTTTGCCAAGGTGTTGTCCTCAGAACACAGTTCGAGCCACCCGTACAACCCAATACCCCGCGGTACGGGGCGGGCGTGGGTGCGGTCTGCGGACCTGGCTGCTTTCGACGGATGGGCACCATCCTGTAGTCGGGCCTGCTGGCGCTTGGCGCCGGTTAAGGTCGTCGATGGACCCGGTTGCACGCCTGCGGCGCACAAACTGCCGGGTTGCAGCCAACGCAGCAATCACCATACCTAGAGAGAAATGCCATGAGGAAACGTTTTGCCTTTACCGCCCTGGCCCTGGGGGTTGCCGCGTTTGGCAACGTCACGGCACAGAGTCCCGCAGCCAGCGCCTTTTCGGGTGCCAAGGCCGGCGAATGTTATGCCCGCGTCTACACGCCACCCAAGTACGAGACCAAGGAAGACAAGGTTCTGCTGCGCCCCGCTGTCAAGCAGCCTCGGGTCATTCCCGCCAAGATCGGCATGGTCGAAGAGAAAGTGTTGGTGCGCGACGCCTACAAGCGCACCGAAACCGTGCCCGCCACCTACAAGACGGTGGCCGAGCAGGTTGAGGTCAAGCCCGCCTACAAGCGTGTCGAGGTGGTGCCCGCCACCTACAAGATGGTCGAGGAGAAAGTCATCTCCCGCCCCGCCAGCTCGCGCATCGAAACCCTGGCCGCCACGTTCAAGACCGTGACCGAAAAGGTCGAGACCAAGCCGGCCAGCAAGCGCCTGGAAGTGGTGCCTGGGACCTACAAGATGGTGACCGAGCAGGTCGAGATCAAGCCGGCCAGCAAACGTTTGGTGGCGGTGCCCGCGGTCTACAAGACCGAAACCGAAACCGTGGTCATCACCCCGGCTTCGAAGAAGATCCAGATCATCCCGGCCACCTACAAGAACGTGACCGAAAAGATTGAAGTTCGCCCGGCCTCGACCCGCCTGGTGGCCGTGGACGTGCCGCTGAAGCTGGTGAGCATGAAGATCCAGAGCGTGGCCCCGAGCAAGCGCATGGAGATCGTGCCGGCCAAATACAAGACGGTCGAAGAGAAGATCGAAACCGTGGCCGCCAGCAAGCGCCTGGAAGTGGTGCCCGCGGTGTACGAAGACGTGACCGAAAAGATCGTCATCACCGAGGCTTCAACGCAGTGGAAGCGTGGCAGTGCCTACCTGTCGCAGGCCAAGAAGGTCACCTCCTGGGCCGACTACAGCAAGGATCTGGCCGCCGGCAAGACGCCCACCGGCGTTGACAAGGCCGTGGCCGACGTGACCTTTGCGCGTGCCGGCGACGACGTGATGTGCCTGGTCGACGTGCCCGCCCAGTACAAGACCATCACCAAGCGTGTGCTGAAGACACCCGCCACGACCAAGGAAATCGAGATCCCGGCGCAATACACCGTGGTCAAGAAAGAGGTCATCGACCAGGCGGCCAGCACGCGTGAAGTGGAAGTGCCCGGCCAAAGCACCACCCTGACGCGCAAGGTGGTCGACATGAAGTCGCTGCTGGCACGCGGCTACAAGCTCTCGGCCGACGGCAACACGCTGTCGGGCAAGGGTGATGAAAAGCTGACCCCGGTGTACGACAAGTCCATCGCCGCTGCCGACCTGGGCAAGGTGGGCACACACGCCGAAGGTGCCACGCGCGTGGCCGATGCCGGTGCCGAAGGCTCCAACATCGTGGGCTACATGCGGGAAGTCGGCGTGCCGGCTGAATTCCAGACCGTCACCAAGCGTGTGATCGACAAGCCTGAAAGCACCAAGGAAATCGACATCGCCGCGGTGACCAAGTCTGTGGCGCGCCGTGTGGTGGCCACGCCGGCCGCCACCAACGAAGTGGATGTGCCGGCCGTGATGCGCACCATCACCCGCAAGGTGGTTGACAAGCCGGCCAGCACGCGTGAAATCGACGTGCCGGCGGTGTTTGAAATGGTCAGCCGCCGTGTGGTGGACACACCGGCCAGCCAGCGTGAAGTGGCGGTTCCCGAGCAGTTCGCCATGGTCAAGAAGCGCGTGGTTGACAAAGAAGCCACCACTCGCGAAATCGAGGTTCCTGCAGTGATGCAGACCCTCACCCGCCAGGTGGTCGACAAGCCTGCCACGGTGCGCGAGATTGACGTGCCGGCCGAGTACAAGACGGTCAAGGTCACCAAGGTGCTGGAACCTGCCAAGACCGAATACGACGAATTGCCTGCGCAGTACAGCACACAGAGCAAGCAGGTCAAGGTGGCCGAAGCCTCGCAAGAAATGCGCTCCATCCTGTGCGAGACCAACGCCACGCCCGCGCGCCTGAAAGAACTGCAGACGGCGCTGAAAAAGGAAGGCTTTGATCCCGGCCCGATCGACGGTGTGATCAGCACGCGCACCATGTCGGCCATCAATGCCTACCAGACGGCGAAGAAGCTGCCGGTTGACCCGTACATCAACCTGGAAACGGTGAAGGCCCTGGGCGTCAGCCCGAACTGATGGTGTCATCATCGGCAGCCGGCTCGGGCTGGCTGCCCTGACACCCTGAAACGGCGCTGCGGCGCCGTTTTTTTTATGGGTTGTTCCGCTTTTTGCCTGCTTGATGACCACCATGCAAACCGTCAACCCCTGGCGCTGGATTCCCACGCTGTATTTCAGCCAGGGCCTGCCCTATGTGGTGGTGATGACGCTGTCGGTGGTGATGTACAAGAACCTGGGTGTGGGCAACACCGAGATTGCGCTGTACACCAGCTGGCTGTACCTGCCCTGGGTGATCAAGCCTCTGTGGAGCCCGCTGGTGGACCTGCTGGGCAGCAAGCGGCGCTGGGTGGTGGCGCTGCAGTTTGGGGTGGGCGCAGCCTTTGCGTGTGTAGCGCTGACCTTGCCCGGGCCGCGTTTTCTGCAGCTGAGCCTGGCCATGTTCTGGCTGATGGCCTTTGCCTCGGCCACGCACGACATCGCCGCCGACGGCTTTTACATGCTGGCGCTGAACCAGAAGTCGCAGGCCGCTTTTGTGGGCGTGCGCAGCACCTTCTACAGGCTGTCCATGCTGGGTGGCCAGGGCGGCCTGGTGGTGCTGGCCGGCTGGCTGCGCGACCGCAGCGGCAACTTTGTGCAAGCCTGGTCGCAGGTGTTCTGGTTGTTGTGCGGCGGTTTTGCGCTGATGGGGCTGTACCACCTGTGGGCCTTGCCTCGTCCGGTGTCCGACCAGTCAGCGCCCCGAAGCGCCACCTTTGGCGCCGACTTTGTGAATGTGCTGACGGCCTTTTTCCGCAAGCCCGACATCGCACGCATCCTGGGCTTTCTGCTGCTGTACCGCTTTGCCGAGGCCCAGTTGCTGAAGCTGGCCACCCCGTTTTTGCTGGACCCGCGCGCAGCAGGCGGGCTGGGCCTGAAAACGCAGGACGTGGGCGTGGCCTACGGCACAGCCGGTGTGCTGGCATTGACCGTGGGTGGTTTGCTGGGTGGCTGGATCGTCTCGCGCCGGGGCCTGAAGGCGGTGATGTGGCCGCTGATGCTGGCCATGCACCTGCCGAATGCGGTGTTCATCGCCTTGGCGTTGTGGCAACCCGGCAGTTTGTGGTGGGTTACCGCAGCAGTGGCG
>JAHECB010000335.1 GCA_024641925.1 Betaproteobacteria bacterium | reverse complement strand
ACGTGGCCCGGCGGGGTCTTGTCACGGGTCGATTCAGGGGCACCAACACGGTGTCCCTGAGCCGCGTGGCCCAAAGGGCGTGTGAGGCAAAACCCATTTTCAAGTGTCCGATGCGCAAACGCAGCGAACTTGGTTTGAACCCATGGCTCGCGCAATTTGTTGAGCAGATAAATGGCTGGCGCGCCTCCCGACAGACTCCAGAACTGTGAATTTCTGCGCGACATTGGTTCCCCACGCAATCATGTGCTCATCTGCGGGGTGTCGTCCCACGCTGGTCTTGGGTAGCCTCCGTGACATCTCGACAGGGATGTTTGATCATGCCAACTCCCCGACTTATGCGCCAAGTACTGCCCACTCGGGAAACTTTCTGCGACACCGCCACGGCTGTCGTGTCTGTGTTGTGTCTAACCGGATGAATCCATGTCTCAACAAAAAACATTAGCCGGCCTGGTCGCCGTCTGCAGCATGGCCGTGGCGCCTATGTCTGCTTCTGCCGTCCCCAGCCTGATTGCGGACGCGCTGAGTGCAATGGCGCCCAACAGTTGGCAGAAGGTCAGCCTGAATGCTTTTTCCAGCATCGTGCCGGCGCAGGCGCAATTGCCCATCAACACCAACAACCCGTCCACGTCCGCAATTTATGCGTGGAGCGGCGCCGCGTGGGACGGCAACCTGGGCAACCTTTACCTGTATGGCAAGGACTTTGGGGGTTACGAGGGCAACGAGGTATACGTCTGGAACGGCACGACCGGCCTTTGGGGCCTGGGCTCTTTGCCCAGCCAGGTTGTCCTGAGCACCGACCCACGGCCCGGACGATCAGCGTACAACGTCACCACCGCAATTGACGGCATCATGAATGCACCGACCGCGGGCGAGACCTTCGACAACATGGTGTACCTGAAGGGTGTCGAACGCCTTGCGGTCCTGGGTGTGACACGTAACGGTGACCACTGGGTGAACCCGACCACCGGGAGTGCCACTGGCCCCTATTTCTGGGATCCCGCCAAGGCCAACCCGAACCAGGTGGGTGGAACGACCGGCTCACAGGTCGACCCGGCATCATTTCCTTCGGTCACAGGCGGTCAGATGTGGCAGAACCGAAACAACATCACGCAAGGCGGGCCCATCGGCAATTTCGCCCAGGGCACCAGCGACTCCATGACGGTCAATGGCAAGGATGTGGTTTACCTGACCGATGGTTACGACAATCTCTGGCGCTATACGGTCAATGACCTCGACCCGGCCAATGACACCTGGGAGCAGATCGGCCGTCGGTCGATGACCGGATACGACGGCGCGGGCGGTTCAGCGGCGATCGACACCTTGCGCAACCTGTACCTCAGAACCGAGACCGGATCGAATGTGCCCATTGGCAATACCTTCGCCTTCTGGGATCTGGGCAGCACCTTGACCGTAGACAAGAACCGCGCGGTCCTGGTCTCGCCCACGGTCCTGAATGGCATCGTTGATGTCCCTGATTTCACCAACTTCGGCGTCGAATTCGACCCTGTGCTCGGTCTTTACACGCTCTGGGATGGCAGCAGTTTCATCTGGCACCTTCGCCCGCCCGAGGAACTGGACACCAATGGCGACGGCCTGGCCGACAATGGCCTGGGCTGGACACTTGAACGTGTCGAAGTGGCCGGGCAAGGGCCGCAGATACCCGGCATTTACACCGGTGTCTATGGCAAGTGGCAGTACCTGGAAGACGCCCATGCCTTCGTCGGTGTGATCGACCCCAATGCCGGTGACGTGTTCCTGTACAAGCCCTTGGCCGCCGTCCCTGAGCCCGGCACCTGGGCCATGATGGCGGTGGGTGCCCTGTGCATCGTGGGCCTGCAGCGGCGCCGTTTGACGGCAACTGGCCGGACATCCTGAAACCGGGCCCGCGGGTGCAAAGGCATGCATGGCGCGGGTCGCTTGGGCTTGCCGCGCCGGCCAGCGCCGTCCTGACCGTCAGGGCACCAGAATCGTACGGCCCATGACCCGGCCGGCGCGCAAGGCCCCCAGTACGGTGTTGACCTCGGACAAGGGCGCGGTGCTCACCACCGGTGCCGGCAGGCTGCCACCGCGGGCAATGTCCATCAGTTCGGCCATCTCCTGCAGGCTGCCGACATAAGAGCCGGTCACCGACACGGCCTTCATCGTCAGCATCGCGGGCGACACCGTTACGGCCCCACCAAACAGTCCGACACACACCAGCTGTCCGCCTTTGCGCAGGCAGCCCATGCCGAAGTTGAAAGTGGCGCTGGCCCCGACAAAGTCGATGGCCGCTGCCGCACCGCCCGTGGCCTTGAGCAGGGCCTTGAGCGCACCGTCCGCCGTCGGGTCCATGCACTCGATGGCGCCGGCATCAAGCGCCAGCGGCCACTTGGCGGCGTCCAGTTCCACCACCACGATCGGTGTTTGCGGAGACAGATGCCGCGCCAACCGGATGCCCGACAGGCCGACACCCCCGGCGCCGATGATCACCAGCGTGTCGCTCGGGTCCAGTGGCGCCACCTTTTTCAGCGCGCCATAGGCGGTGACCACCGAGCAGCCATAAGTGCAGGCCTGTTCCGGTGCCAGCGTGCCGTAGTCGAACAGATAACGCGCGTGCGGCACCATCACGTGGTCGGCAAAACCGCCTTCGCGCTGGATGCCCAGGCCGCGCGCGGCAGAGCACAGCTCTTCATGGCCGCGTCGGCAGCTTGAGCATTCACGACAGCCGATCCAGGGGTAGACGATGCGGCGGTCGCCCAGCTTCACGTCGGTGACGTCAGGGCCCAACGCCACCACCGTGCCCTCGATTTCGTGCCCCATGGTGCGCGGCAGCGCCATCGACCGGCTGAGGTCGATCTTGTTGCCGTTGCCCAGGTCGAAAAAACCTTCACCCAGGTGGATGTCGCTGTGGCAGACGCCGCAGTGGCCCACTTTCACCAGCACTTCAGTGCCGGTGGGTACTGGCGTTTCGCGCAGCACCTGCGACAGGGGTTTGCCAAATTCCGTGACTTGGTAACTTTGCATGGGGCGTGTCCTGAACTGCGGGCATTCAGTGTAAACAGGATATTTGTGCGGCTTGGTCGGTGCTTGACCGCTGCTTGCCTGAAGTCACTGACCTGGGGCCGCATGCTGCGGTCTACCATCGCTGCATGTCTGCGCCGCATCGCCCGCTTGTCCACGAACTGCAATTTGTACCCGTGTCATCGGGGGCGCGCATTGCCTGGGCGCGCAGCGGCCGCACCGGTGCTGTTGCGTGCGGCGCACTGGATGACCCTTGTCGACTACGACCTGCGTTCTCCGCTGTGGCAGCCACTGGTCGAGCGACTGGGCCGCCAACTGGAACTGGTGCGCTACGACGAACGAGGCTGTGGCTTGTCGACCGCCGATGACGTGCCGCTGTGCCTGGACGCTTCGGTTGAAGAACTCGAAGCGGTGACGCAAGCCCATGGCGCCCGCAGCTTTGCCTTGTTGGGCATTTCAGGTGGGGCGGGCGCGGCGGTGGCCTTTGCGGCGAGACACCCCGAACGGGTCTCGCACCTGGTGCTGTTGGCCGGCAGCACGCACGGCTTTTTGCACCGCAAGCCTTCGCCCGAAGCGCTGGCCTTCCACGAAGCGCAGTTGAGGCTGATCGAACTGGGCTGGGGCCGCGCAGGCCCGGGTGTTCAGCAGATGTTCACCAGCCGCTTCATGCCTGAAGGAACTGCGGAGCAAATCGCTTCGTTCAACGAGCACCAGCGCCTGAGTTGTGACGGCCTGCGCGCCGCAGCCATCGTTCGCGCGCGGGCCGCGGTGGACGTTCGCCAGTTCCTTGGGGCCTTGAACGTGTCCACGCTGGTGATGCACTGCGAAGGCGACGTGTCCGTACCGCTGGCCTTGGGGCGCGAGTTGGCTGCCAGCATTCCGGGTGCCCGCTTCGAGATCCTGCGTTCTCGCAACCACCTTCCCGCGGTGCAAGAGGCCGCGTTTGACCGGCTGTGTGAACTCATCACCGAGTTGGTCGCGCACAAGCCTTTGGCGCCGATGCTGACGCCACGCGAACACGAACTGGCCGGCTTGGTCGGGCAAGGCCTGGACAACCTCCAAATTGCCGTCCGCCTGGGTCTGGCCGACAAGACCGTGCGCATCATGCTGTCGCTGCTGTACACCAAGCTGGGCGCTGAAGGCCGCGCCATGGCCGTGGTCAAAGTGCGGGACATGGGGCTGTAGTCCAGCGCGGCAGGGGCGGCCACCAGAAGGGTTTTTGCGGTAGCCGATTTGCTGTAGGCACCGTGACTGGCCGGCGTCGCAAGGCTTCAGCCTTCTACCGACCCGTCCAAGCGGCCGTTGCGATATTTCAAAAGGGGCGCACAGTAAGGCCACAGTGCCTGGTGCGCCGCGCTGTCCCACTGCACCGGTCGCTGGTCCCTGGCCTGCAGATAGTGGTGGCTGAACACGTCCAGGTAGGCGTCCAGCGCCTGGGCGGCGCGGGGTTCGCCCGCCAGGTGCAGGCACAGCGCAGCCACCTCACTGGTGCAGAAGTGGTCGTTGCGGCGCGAGCGGCGCAGCCGGTACTGGGATGCCTGATCAGGCTGCAGGCTCAGCACCGGCAGCGGGTCCAGACAAGGGCTGTGGCGCAGCATCTTGCGGGCCTCGGCCCAGGTGCCGTCCATCAGGATGAACAGCGGGCGGGCTGCGCTTTTGGTGCCCCCGGGTGGCACACCCAACACCACACGCTCTGGTGCCACGTATTCGCCCGGGAAAACCACC
>JAHECB010000075.1:8862-18237 GCA_024641925.1 Betaproteobacteria bacterium | reverse complement strand
GCTTCATCTTTGAGTCACTGTGGCTCTCGCCAGGCCTGGGCCCGTTGCTGGACAGCGCTTTTGGTCACGACCGCGCCATCGAGCCGCATTGGCTGAACACCTTCGGCGACCCCGCATTCAACAGCCCCACCGCCTACTTCCGCACCGTTCTGGATCTGGGCTACCTGGGCTCGGCGGCCTACTACGTGGGACTCGGTTATCTGATCGGGCGCGCCTACCGCGCCTTTCAGCGCGGTAAAACCTTCGGGCTGCTGCTGTATGGCGTGTTGGTCCTGCACCTGATGGAGTCGCTGCGCTACGGCTATATTGGAGAGACACGTTTTGTGCCGTTGGCGTTGGGGCTGGTGCTGGTGGCGCTGGATATCCTTCGACAGCAGGGGCCGACCTGGAAACGGGCACGGCGTTGACCACCACCAAACACCAACCGCCGCCCCAGAAGACCGGCCTCAGCCAACAGGAGTTGCCATGCACCTGACCATCATCACCGGCGCATCGCGCGGCCTGGGCCACGCCCTGGCGCAGCAATGCCTGGACCTCGGGCACCATGTGTTGTCCATCGCGCGCCAGGCCGGTGAGTTCAACGTACCTCAGGGCGCCAAGCTGACCACCTGGCGCGCTGACCTCGCGCTTGCCGCACCCGTCGCACTGCAGCTGGAGCAATGGCTCAACAGCCAAGCCCAGGTGGCCTGGTCATCGGCAAGCCTGGTCAACAACGCAGCTGCGCTGCAGCCGCTGGCACCGATGTCCTTCCTGCAGAGCGAGGATCTCGTCAACGCTTGCCGGGTCGGACTGGAAGCGCCCATGGTGCTGACCGCAGGATTTCTGCGCGCCACCCGCGACTGGCCGTGCGTGCGCAAGGTGGTGCTGGTGTCGTCCGGCCTGGGCCGCAGGGGCATGGCCGGCAGCGCGTCGTACTGCGCGGTCAAGGCCGGGCTGGACAACCTGGCCCGCGCGGTGGCGCTTGAAGAGGCCTCAGCGCCGAACGGCGCACGCGTCTCATCGGTGGCACCGGGCATCATCGATACCGACATGCAGGTGCAGCTGCGCGGCGCTGACGCCACCTTGTTTCCGGAACGTGAGCGCTTCCAGGCCATACAACAGGCTGGCGGTCTGGACAGCCCGGCCGAGGCGGCGGCCAAACTGCTGGCCTACATGAACCGCGCTGACTTTGGAAAGAACCCGGTGGGCGACGTGCGCGACGCCTGATTCGGCCATTGCGGCCCATTCGATCTTCAGCCGTTGGCTGACTTTCGCGGCCGTCGCGGATGCAATTCGCGAACCGTCGTGTCGCCAAGCGGCTCGGTCTGGAGAAATGGCGCCCGTTTCGGCCACGCAGCCGGGGGCGCCGTGGCCTCGGCCGCCGGAGCCTCCAGCCGATACAGTCTCAGCAGGCGGGCGCGAAAACTGCTGGGGCTGAATCGGCGTTGTGCGTCCAGCCGGGCGGCATCGCTGAAACGCTGATGCAGACCCGTGTCCTCCAGCAGACGCCGCAGGCAGACCAGCGCTTCGTCCATGTGGTTGACCACAAAGCCCGTGATGCCCTGGCGAACCGCATCACGGTTGCCCACCGCGTTGGTCACGACGCAGGGAACACCGGCGGCCAGTGCCTGCAACACCGACAAGGGCATGCCTTCCCAGCGCGAGGTCTGCACATAAACCGCCGCTTCACACAGCAGCTTCTGAACCGCGGGGCGGTCCAGCCAGCCGGTCACCTCAACACCGGCGGCGCGCAATCGGGCTTCGCCGTCGGCATCACCCGCACCGATCCAGACAAAACGCGCGGGCAACTCGGCAATTTGAAACTGCGTGGCCATGGCCGCAAAAAGCTCAGGCGCTTTCTGGTAGCAGACCCGCCCCATGCTGACCACCAGCGGCACGTCGCCTGCGGTGGGTTCGATGCGGAAGAAGCTGTCTTCGACGGCGTTCTCCAGCACCACGGCGGGCTGCCCACCCAGCCGGTCCAGCAGCAGTGCCTCGCTGCGGCTGCAACCCACCAAGGTGCAATTGGTGTGTGCGGCCACCCATTCCAGCGCGTTGAACACCTTGCTGGAAACAGCCGTCTGCTGGTTCAGGTAAGAAAGGCCGTGGGGAGAGTAAAACACCAGTGGCCGCGTGCGCAGCCCGACCAATGCCAACCGTCCGACAAAACCGGCCTTTGATGAATGCAGGTGTACGCGGATGTTGGCGATGCCCGACAACTGCCTCAGCAAGGCCGCGCGCAGGTCGCGGTAGTAGCGCAGGTAATTCAAGCCCGGCGGCGCAATCTCGACCAGCTTGACGCGGGGATCGAACAGCATCTCGACCTGCGCCGGCGTGTCGGGGCGCCTGGAAAAGACCACCACCTGCTGTACGCCGGCACGCGCCAGCTCACGGGTCGCCTGCAACAGAAAACCCAAGGTTCCCGCGGCCAGGCATTCCGTGGCGTGAACAATTCGTGTTCGTTTGGGGTCGTGATTCAAGGAGCAGGCTCGATTTCAGATGCCACGGGCTTTGCCGAGGGGCTGGCGTTCGGCCGGGCACCAGCCCGGTCCCGAGGCCGCAGGCGGCGTTTCAGGTGATCCATCAGTATTTCGGCATTGGCCTGCCAGTTGTAAAGCCTCAGGCGCAACAAACCGGCAGCCACCACCGGTTCCCGCAGCGCCGGCTCCTGGTGGACGCGCTTCATCAACGCAGCCAGCTGCTGCGGCGACTCCGGGTCGAAATACAGCGCGGCATCGTCGCAGACCTCGGGAATGGAGGCAGCGCGGGCCGCCAGCACCGGGCAGCCATGGGCCATGGCTTCCACAGCCGGCAGACCAAAACCTTCGTACAGCGAAGGAAAGACAAACCAGGCTGCATTGCGGTACAGCGCACTGAGTTGGTGATCATCCACAAAGCCCAGCAGTCGAAAGCTGCCGGGCAAAGCCGTAACGTCGCTGAAGATGCTCAAGTCCTTGGCGCCCGCAATGGCCACGGGCCAGGGGTGACCGCCGTCCATCAGCGCCAGGGCCTGCGCCAGCAAACGAAAGTTCTTGTTGGGCTTGAGGCTGCCCACACCCAAGAAGTAGCACCCGGGCTGCAAGCCATGCCGGGCCAGCACGGCAGCGTCGTCCCCCGCATCGTGCACCGCGTGTTCGCCACCTTCGCGGCCGACGATGATGTGTTCACGCCGCAGGCCAAACCAGCGCCGCAGTTCGTCACTTGAAAACCGCGACACCGTCATCAGGTCCTGCGCCGTCCGCCCCAGCACCGCCACCAGGCTGTTGTGCACCCAGCGGTAGGTGCGGTTGAAGGCCTGCGGCATGGCCTTGACGGTGGCGTCGTGCACGGTGATCAGCTGGTGGCGCTTCAACACAGGCCCGCTGTAGTTGAAGTTCACCAGGTAGGCGCCCCGGCTGTGGTACAGCAGCGCGCCCTGCTCCCAGAGATGGCCGGCGCCCCGACCCACCACCACGGCCCGCACGTACTTCAGTGCAGGTGCTGGAGCGCCTTGTGGCAGGGCCAGTTCAAAGTCGCACCGCTCGCACAAAGCCGGCGCCGACTCCAGCAGGCGGTCGAATGCACGCAGCGTCTCCAGCGCATACCGCTGCACGCCGGTATGCATCTGGCCCAGAAAACGGCCATTGAAGACCACACGGGGGCGCCGCCTTGCTTCCGCCAGGTTCGTCATGCGATCAGTTGGCGCCTTCGCGCGTGATCACCACCTTCAAGGTGCGCACCAGAATCCACGAGTCGAACCAGGGACTTCTCCGTTCCACATAGTCCGTATCGAACTCAACCCGCTGCTCATAGGTGGTGTTGTTGCGACCGCTGACTTGCCACAGACCGGTCAAGCCCGGCTTCACCGACATGTAATGACGCTTGCTGCCGGCGTAACGTTTCAACTCGGGCACGGTCACCGGGCGTGGCCCGACAAAGTGCATTTCGCCGCGCAGGATGTTGAACAACTGCGGCAACTCATCGAGGCTGGTCTTGCGCAAGAAATGCCCCACCGGAATGATGCGGGGGTCAACACGCAGCTTCTGGTCGCGCGCCCATTCAGCCCGCGCCGCTTCGTCAGTGCTCAGCAGCTTTTCCAGCACCGCAGCCGAGTCGCGCACCATGGTGCGGAACTTGTAGCACTGGAACAGTTGCCCACCCAGGCCCACCCGGTAATGCGCAAAGGTCAGCGGCGCACCGTCAGCACGCCAGATGCGAAAGGCGATATAGCCCAGCAAGGGCGACAGCAACACAATGGCCAACAAGGCACCCAGGCGGTTGACCAGCGTGTAGATCCCGTCAAGTCGTGTGCCCCCGGACATCGTGGTGCGCCTCACTGGCCTGATCCGTCGGCCCAACAGTACCTCGGTAGTTTCCACGCTGAACGCCCATGCTCGATCAAGGATTTCATGGCGTTCCAACGGATACGCCTCAACCATGATTGTTTCGAGCAGGCCCCCCTCCTGGGAATCCCCGATTCGCAGGCGAGCGGACACGTAAGCAAAAGTATCGACATGGTCAGGCGGGTCGCAAAGCAGGGTCGGAATCAACCCGTCCCGGGTTCGATTCGGCAGCCAAACGGGGGTTTTTACTAGGCAGGCTGCCGCTATTCAGGTCCAGGTCGTGACGGGTTCACGACCTTCAAACCCTGCATCGGCTTATGGCCTAGGCTGCTGAAGACTTGGCAGAAGCACTCAGGGCCCGAAGTGCAAACTGCAACCGAATGTTAAAAATGGTTGCAGCCGACTGAAACGCCTCAGGCCTGCGGTGACGCCGCTTCGCCGTCTGCGGCCAGGTCGTTCAGCGCCGAACCGCTGACGCGGCAGATGCGCCATTCAGCCATCACGGCCGCGCCCATGCGTTCGTAAAACGCGATGGCATGGCTGTTCCAGTCCAGCACGCTCCACTCAAACCGCCCACAGCCCCGCGCCAGCGCCACCGCAGCCAGATGGCGCAAAATCGCCTTGCCGATGCCAGCGCCGCGGTGTGCAGGCTGCACATACAGGTCTTCCAGGTACAGGCCGGGCCGGCCCAGAAAGGTCGAGAAGTTCTGGAAAAACAAGGCAAAGCCGACCACCGACGACCCCAAGTCGACGACGATGGCTTCTGCAGCCGGGCGCTCGCCAAACAAATGGGGGCGCAGCGACTCGGGCGTGACCTCCACCAGATGACCGAGTTTTTCGAAATCGGCCAACTCGCGGATCAGGCCCACGATGGCGCTGAGGTCATCCGGCGTTGCCGGTCGCAGTGCAAAGGTCTTTTCCATGGCGCCATTGTGCCGCCCGGCCGTCACCTTGCCGACAAGCGCCCGGTCAGCCCTGCCCTACAGTCGCGGCCATGCAGTCTGAACCCACCGTGCCCCTCTACAACGCCATCCGCCCTGCCCGCTCGACCTTTGTGGACGTCCGGGGCCTCAACTACCACGTGCACCAGTGGGGCAGCGCCGATCTGGTCACGCCCACGCGCGGTCCGCTGGTGCTGGTGCACGGCTGGATGGACGTGGGCGCGTCCTTCCAGTTTCTGGTGGATGCGCTGGCGCAGGCCGAGGGCTTTCATCGCTGGGTGCTGGCGCCCGACTGGCGCGGTTTTGGCCTGACCGCCACCCCCTGTGCCGACACCTACTGGTTTCCCGACTACCTGGCCGACCTGGACACGCTGCTGGACCGGCTGCTGCCCACCACCGGCTACCCGCAGATTGATCTGGTCGGCCACAGCATGGGTGGCAACGTGGTCATGAGCTACGCCGGGGTGCGCCCCGAACGCATCCGCCGCCTGGTCAACCTGGAAGGTTTTGGCCTGCCCCGCACCCAGCCCGACCAGGCGCCGGCACGCATGCTGCAATGGCTGGACGAGTTGAAGACCCCTGGCAGCCTGCGCGACTACGACAGCCTGGCTGCCGTGGCGGCCCGGCTTCAGAAAAACAACCCCCGGCTCAGCGCCGACAAGGCGCAGTGGCTGGCACCGCACTGGGCCGCACCCGGGCCCACCGGCCGCTGGGTGGTTCAAGGTCATCCAGCCCACAAGCACGTGAATCCAGTCTTGTACAACGTCGAAGAAGTGCTGGCCGCGTGGCGCGCCATCACGGCCCCGGTGCTGTGGGTACAGGGCGCCGAGACCGACCCACACCGCTGGTGGGGTCAGCGCTATTCGATGGCCGAATTCCAGACCCGGCTGGCCGTGGTGCCGGATGTGCGCAGTGTGCTGCTGGCCGAATGCGGGCACATGCTGCACCATGACCAACCCGAGGTTCTGGCCCGACACCTGAGCACATTTTTGGGCTGAACCCCCAGCCTTGAAACATTGGGCGATGTGCGCCCGGCACGGCCATGGCTGCGGCCATGCCGGGATGCGACAATCCGCCTCTTTTGCCCGGTCTGCCCGGCACCCTGAACCAGCCCCGCCTGTCCGGGGCTCCAGGCACACGCTGCGGACCTTTTGCCGAGAACAACCGCATCATGGACACTGAACACATCAACTCGATCGGCACGCTGCTCGCCGACCTGAGTGCCCGCACCGAGCAGCTCCGGGGGTATCTTTGACTACGACCGCAAAGCCCTGCGGTTGAACGAAGTCAATGCCGCGCTGGAAAATCCCAGCGTCTGGAACGACCCGAAGAGAGCCCAGGAGCTGGGCCGCGAGAAAAAGACGCTGGAGACCGTGGTCGAAACCATCGACCACCTGGTCAGCAACCTGTCCGACAACACCGAGCTCTATGACATGAGCAAGGCCGAGGGCGATGTTGACGGCCTGAAGGCCATCGAAGCCGAAGGTCATGCACTGCAGGCCGCGGTTGAAGAGCTTGAATTCCGGCGCATGTTCAGCAACCCGGCCGATCCGGGCAACTGTTTCATCGACATCCAGGCCGGTGCCGGCGGTACCGAAGCCTGCGACTGGGCTGCCATGCTGATGCGCCAGTACCTGAAGTACTGCGAGCGCAAGGGCTTCAAGGCCACCGTGGAAGACGAGACCGCGGGCGACGTGGCCGGCATCAAGGGCGCCACGCTGAAGGTGGAAGGCGACTACGCGTTTGGCCATCTGCGGACCGAAACCGGCGTGCACCGCCTGGTTCGCAAAAGCCCGTTTGATTCCGCTGGCGGCCGACACACCAGCTTTGCGTCGCTGTTTGTCTACCCCGAGGTGGACGACAGCATCGAGATCGACATCAACCCGGCTGATGTGCGTGTGGACACGTTCCGGGCCAGCGGCGCCGGTGGCCAGCACATCAACAAGACCGATTCGGCCGTGCGACTGACGCACTTGCCCACCGGCATCGTGGTGCAGTGCCAGGATGGTCGCAGCCAGCACAGCAACCGCGACGTGGCCTGGAAGCGCCTGCGTTCGCGGCTGTTCGACTTTGAAATGCGCAAGCGCATGGAAGAGCAGCAGAAACTGGAAGACACCAAAACCGACGTCGGCTGGGGTCACCAGATCCGCAGCTACGTGCTGGACCAGAGCCGCATCAAGGACTTGCGCACCAACGTCGAGGTCAGCAACACCCAAAAGGTGCTGGATGGCGACCTGGACGGTTTCATCACGGCCAGCTTGAAACAAGGCCTTTAGAACGCACGCCGCAGCCTGCGGCGCCATTCACCCCCAACCGCGGCCCGCATCCGATGCGCGCCTTGATGGAGACCGCGCCCCATGCGTGAAGCCACCAGCCAGACCATCCAGCGCCTGGACTACCAGCCGCCGGCTTTTTTCATCCGCGAAGTTGAACTGACGTTCGACCTGGACCCGGCCAAAACCATGGTCAGCAGCAAGCTGCATCTGGAGCGCAACAGTGCCATGCCACCTCAGGCCCTGCGCCTGAACGGTGAAGGTCTGAATCTGCTGCGTGTGATGGCCGACGGCCAGAGCCTGTCGTTTCGGCACGAAGGCGACGAACTGGTCATCGACAATCCGCCTGAGGCACAGCGCTTTGTGCTGGAAATCCGCAACACCTGCGCCCCCGACAAAAACACCGCACTGTCGGGCCTGTACACCAGCAGCGGCGGCTTCTTCACCCAGTGCGAAGCTGAGGGCTTTCGACGCATCACCTATTTCCTGGACCGGCCCGATGTCATGGCCACCTACCGCGTCACCTTGCGCGCGGACAAGGCGCGCTATCCCGTGTTGCTGAGCAACGGCAACCTGGTCGACAGCGGCGATCTGGATGGCGGCCGCCACTTTGCCAGCTGGGACGACCCCTTTCCCAAACCCAGCTACCTGTTTGCGCTGGTGGCCGGCCAGTTGGTGGCACGGGAGCAGCGCATCCGCGCGCGCTCGGGCCGCGAACACCTGCTGCAGGTTTTTGTGCGCGCCGGTGATCTGGAAAAAACCGAACATGCGATGAATTCGCTGCTGGCCTCGGTGGCGTGGGACGAAGCACGCTTCGGCCTGAGCCTGGACCTGGACCGCTACATGATCGTGGCCGTCGAGGACTACAACAGCGGCGCGATGGAGAACAAGGGCCTGAACCTGTTCAACACCGCCTATGTGCTGGCCAGCCCGGCCACGGCAACTGACGGCGACTACAACGCCATCGAAAGTGTCATCGCGCACGAGTACTTCCACAACTGGACCGGCAACCGCATCACCTGCCGCGACTGGTTCCAGCTGTCGCTGAAAGAAGGCCTCACGGTCTTCCGCGACCAGGAATTCAGCATGGACATGGCGGCTTCGCCGTCGGCGCGCGCCGTATGCCGCATCGAAGACGTGCGCCGGCTGCGCGACTTCCAGTTTCCCGAAGACGCGGGCCCTATGGCACATCCGGTGCGACCCGACGCCTACCTGGAGATCACCAATTTCTACACCGCCACGGTGTACGAAAAAGGTGCCGAGGTGGTGCGCATGATGCACACCCTGGTGGGCCGTGAAGGATTTGCACGCGGCATGACGCTGTACTTCCAGCGACACGACGGCCAGGCCGTCACCTGCGACGACTTTGCCCAGGCCATTGCAGACGCCAATGAAGGCAGTGCCCTGTCCACCCGACTGGACCTGTTCAAGCGCTGGTATTCGCAGGCGGGCACACCGCGGTTGACGGCCAGGGGCCAGTTTGACGACCAGGCGCAGCGGTACACCCTGACCCTGAGCCAGGGCAGCACACCGTCGCCGGGCCAGGATCACAAGGAGCCCTTCGTCATTCCGGTGGCCACAGCGCTGCTGGGTGCGGACGGCCGTGTGTTGTTGCCCGAACGACTGCTGGTGCTGGACAGCGCGCAGCAGCAGTGGGTGTTTGAAGGCATCACCCAGTTCCCTACACCGTCGCTGCTGCGCGGCTTCTCCGCACCCGTGGTGCTGGATGACGGCCTGGGCGACACCGAATTGATGGTGCTGCTGACGCACGACACCGACCCCTTCAACCGCTATGAAGCCTGCCAGCGCATGGTGATGTCGCGGCTGCTGGCCGCCATCCATGCCAACCACGCGCCGGTA
>JAHECB010000075.1:0-8852 GCA_024641925.1 Betaproteobacteria bacterium | reverse complement strand
CTGGACCCCGCCTTCGAAGTCGCCCTGCGCAGCTTGCTGCGCCACACGGCGCTCGACCCGGCCTTCAAGGACACCGCGCTGACCACGCCCGGCGAGCGATTCATCGCCGAACAGTTGCAGGTGGTGGACCCGCAACGGGTGCACACCGTGCGTGAACAGTGGCTGGCGCAGTTGGCAGAGCGCCTGCACGCCGACTGGCAATGGGCCTTTGAACAGCACCAGGTGACCGAGGGCTACAGCGCCAGCGGCCGGCAGCCGGGCCAGCGCGCCCTGGCCAACCACGCCTTGAGCATGCTGTGTCGGGAGGCCGTTCGCACGGGTGACCAGGTCTGGCCGGGCCGCGCCTACCAGCGGGTCAAGGACAGCGCCAACATGACCGACCGTGTGTCCGCCCTGTCGGCCCTGGTCAACGCCCACGCCAACCTGGCCGACCCCGCCTTGCAGCTTTTCCACGCCAGTGCACACGGCAATGCGCTGGTGTTGGACAAGTGGTTTGAGCTGCAGGCCACGGCCAGCGAACCCTTGTCCGCTGCCGATGGCGGCGCATCCGGGCAGGTGCCCGGCCACGCCTTCAGCCGCGCCAAGGCACTGCTGAAACACGCCGACTTCAGCATGAAAAACCCGAACCGCATGCGCAGCCTGCTGGGGCGCTTGTGCAACAGCAATCCGGCAGCCTTCCACCGCGCCGACGCGGCGGGCTATGTGCTGTGGGCCGACAAGTTGATGGAACTGGACGCCTTGAACCCGCAGGCGGCCGGCCGCCTGGCGCGGGCCATGGACCGCTGGGCTTCGCTGGCCGAGCCCTACCGCAGTGCGGCGCGTGAATGCATAGCCCGCGTGGCGGCCAAACCCGATCTGAGCAACGACGTGCGCGAGATCGTCACCCGCGCCCTGGAGCAGTCCTGATGAGCAAGAATGTCAGCCTGACCCAATACCTGGTCGAGCAGCAACGCGAACATGGCCGCATCCCGGCACAGCTGCGGCTGCTGATCGAGGTCGTGGCACGCGCCTGCAAACGCATTGCCATCTCGGTCAACAAGGGCGCCCTGGGCGACGTGCTGGGCAGCGCCGGCACCGACAACGTGCAAGGTGAGGTGCAGAAGAAGCTGGACGTCATCAGCAACGAGGTGCTGATCGAGGCCAACGAGTGGGGCGGCCACCTGGCGGCCATGGCCAGCGAAGAAATGGACAGCATCCACGTGGTGCCCAACCGCTACCCCCAGGGTGAATACCTGCTGCTGTTCGACCCGCTGGACGGCAGCAGCAACATCGACGTCAATGTCTCCATCGGCACCATCTTCAGCGTGCTGCGCAAAGTGGGGCATTCGCCGGGTGTCAGCGAAGCTGACTTCCTGCAACCCGGGCGCCACCAGGCCGCTGCCGGCTACTGCGTCTACGGCCCGCAGACCACGCTGGTGCTGACACTGGGCAATGGTGTGGCCATGTTCACGCTGGACCGCGAGACCGGCTCCTGGCTGCTGACCCAGAAGGGTGTGCAGATCAGCCCCGACACGCAGGAATTTGCCATCAACATGAGCAACCTGCGCCACTGGGCGCCACCCGTTCGGCGCTACATCGACGAATGCCTGGCCGGCAAGGACGGTGTGCGTGGCAAGGACTTCAACATGCGCTGGGTGGCCAGCATGGTGGCCGACGTGCATCGCATCCTCAGCCGTGGCGGCATCTTCATGTACCCCTGGGACCAGCGCGAGCCCGAAAAACCCGGCAAGCTGCGGCTGATGTACGAAGCCAACCCCATGGCCTTCATCGTCGAGCAGGCGGGCGGCATCGCCACCGACGGCAGCCAGCGCATCCTGGACATCGTGCCCACCAAGCTGCACCAGCGGGTCAGTGTGCTGCTGGGGTCGCGCAACGAGGTCGAGCGTGTCACGGCTTATCACGCGCCGGCCTGACGGCCGCCGCTGCAGTCGCTGATTCACAACGGCAGGCACGGCACGCTGCGATGGCACTGAAGGCGCCGGCCCCGCGCTTTGGCGAGGCTGTCTTTCCGGCCGTTTTTCTGCCCTTTAAACCGTCATTCGTATCGCCTGCCCAGCTGCTTTGCCCGCCTGATGCACACCATCACTGAAACCAGGCCCGGCCACTGGCTGGCCGTCTTCGCGGTGCTCGGTGCAGGCCTGGCCATTGCGCTGAATGTGGGCAAAGTGCCCGTGGCGCTGCCGGCGCTGCGCGCCGAACTGGGTTTGTCCCTCGTCCAGGCCGGCTGGGTGTCGTCCATGCTGACCACGGTGGCGGTGTTCAGCGCGGCCATGGTGGGCATGTGGGTGGGCCGTTTGGGCGCCTTGCGCATGGTCTTGGGCGGGCTGGTGTTGTGTGCCGGCTCGTCACTGCTGGCGGCGAGCTTCAGCCACGGCTTTGCGACCTTGATCGTCTGCCGCCTGTTCGAGGGCATGGGCTTCATGATCGTGGCCGTGTCTTGCCCGGCACTGGTGACTGCGGCCACCACGCCGCTGCAGCGCCGTTTTGCCCTGGGGCTGTGGAGCAGCTACATGCCCGCCGGTGCTGGGCTGGCCATGGCCGTGGCGCCCGGCCTGCTGCCCACGCTGGGCTGGCGTGGCCTGTGGCTGCTGACATCGCTGGCCTTGCTGTTGGCAGCCGCAGCGCTGTGGCAGCAGCGCCAGCACTTTGCCGCCGCTGTGGCTACCCCGTTGGCGCAGCACGTCAGCTTTTTCGGCCCTGTGCGGCAAGCGCTGTCGCACCCCCTGCCCTGGATGCTCGCGCTGTCCTTTGGTGTCTGGGCCATCCAGCACTTTGCACTCATCGTGTGGCTGCCCACCTATTTGATCGAACAGCGCCACACCAGCACCACCAACGCTGCGCTGCTGACCAGCCTGATGCTGGTGGCTTGTGTTCCGGGCAATGTGCTGGGCGGCATGCTGGTGCAGCGCGGGCTGCCTCGGGGCCTGCTGCTGGCCCTGGCGCAAACGGCGACCGGACTGGGCGCGCTGGTGTACAGCAGCGAAAGCCTGCCCGACGGCTTGCGTTACCTGGCCTGCGTGACCGTGTCGCTGGTGGGCGGCGTGATTCCGGCCGCTGTCATGGCGTCATCAACCGTGCTGGCGCGCACGCCGCAACAAGTGGGCACCTTGCAGGGCCTGTACATGCAAGGCGCGCAATTGGGTCAATTTGTGGGCACGCCCGCCATCGCCGCCATCGTGGCGGCCAGCGGGCAGTGGCGCAGTGCACTGATGGTCACCCTGCCGTCGGCCCTGATCGGCGTCGTGCTGGGCATGACGGCGCAGCGGCTGGAGGGCCGCCTGGCCGCTCAGCCTTGAGAGCGCAGCGGCCGCGCCAAGCCCGCCAGGTTGCTTTCAGACACGTTGCTTACTGGCGATCGAACTGCCCGTGCCGCCGTCGATAAACACCTGCTCGGGAATCTGAATCACCTGCTCGGGGACAAAAAACGCCTGGCCACAAGCCGTCGCGACGGCCTGGACGGCGGCGTCGGCAGCGGTCACCGGCAATTCGCAGGCGTTGGTCCAAAAACCCGGAATGATCTCCGTACGTGCCGGCACCGTGCAGGACTGGCCAAACGCATGAATCTTGAAGTCACCGATGCGAGCCGCCGCGTTTGACGCCCCCTCGAACAAGTGGCCGATCGCCCCATAGGCCCGTCGCTTGGAAACCAACTGCGACCAGACGCGGCCATGCCCGGTCACCTCGCCGGCAAAGCCGCCACGCAACCTGTTGGACAATCCCGGCATGGAAACCCCTGGCAACCTGTTTTGCGTGGCCGCGCCCAGCGGCGCTGGCAAGTCCAGCCTGGTCAAGGCGCTGCTGGAACTGGATTCGCGGCTGGCCGTTTCGGTGTCGCACACCACACGAGCACCCCGTGGGCAAGAAAGCCACGGCCGCGAATACTGGTTCACCAGTGAAGCGGACTTTCAGGCCATGGTTGACCGGGGTGAGTTTTTTGAATGGGCCCAGGTTCACGGCAAGCTGTACGGCACCAGCCGAACCGCCATCACCGACCGCCTGGCGCGCGGTGAAGATGTGGTGCTGGAAATCGACTGGCAGGGCGCACTGCAGATCAAGCAACTCTTCAGCCACGCGGTGTTGATCTTCATCTTGCCGCCCAGCTGGGAAGAGCTGGCACAACGGCTGCAGCGGCGCGGCGAAGACACGGCCGCAGTCATGGCGACCCGCATGGCCAATGCGCGCATCGAGGTGGCGCAGGCGCGATCGTTCGATTTTGTTATCATCAACAGCTTGTTCGATACGGCGCTGTTCGACCTGAAAGCGGTTGTTCATTCACAGCGCCTGAAGTACGCCGCCCAGTTGCGCAACCGCTCGCAGGTCTTTGCGGCGCTGGGTCTGGTCTGATTTTGGGCCGCTGCCGCGGCAGGCAGCGCCCACCCTGAACCCCCAGCACATTTGCTGTTCACCTGGAAAGTGCATTCCCATGGCCCGCATCACCGTTGAAGATTGCCTTGAAAAGATTCCCAACCGGTTCCAACTGGTGCTGGCTGCGACCTACCGGGCGCGCATGCTCAGCCAGGGGCACGCACCCAAGATCGAAACCCGCAACAAGCCCGGCGTGACGGCCCTGCGCGAAATTGCCGCCGGCGAAGTCGGCATTGAAATGCTGCGCAAGGTACCCGTCTGAGCTGAACCTTTCGTCCGTTCAGCTGTCCAGCGCCCCGCCGAAAGGTCTGGGGCGCTTTGTTTTGCCTGGGCATCGGGCGTGGGGCCGCACCACGGGTGCGATCTGTTCAGGCAAGGCGTCAGACCCTGGCCAGATCGGGCCTGCACAAGGGCATGTCAGGTCAGGGCGCAATCCGCGCTAAATTCAGGCCATGAGTCTGCGTTCTTTTGCCGCCGAATTGTTGCCTGCAGCGCTGCAAAACCTGCAGCGTGGATTTTTTGTGCCCACCTCGGCCGAACCGGTTGTCGAAGCCACCAGTTTTGACGCACTGACGGAGAAGCTGGGCTATTTGTCCAAGCCTGACCTGCGCCAGATCCGCGAAGCCTACCGGTTCGCCGACAGCGCCCACCTGGGCCAGTTTCGCGACAGTGGGCAGCCCTACATCACCCACCCCATTGCCGTGGCCGGCCTGTGTGCCGACTGGAAGCTGGACGCCCAGTCCATCATGGCCGCGCTGATGCACGACACCATCGAGGATCAGGGTGTCACCAAGACCGAACTGATCGAAAAGTTCGGCGCCCCCACGGCCGAACTGGTAGACGGCCTGACCAAGCTGGACAAGCTGCGTTTCAGCACCCGCGAAGAAAACCAGGCCGAGAGCTTTCGCAAGATGCTGCTGGCCATGTCGCGCGATGTGCGCGTCATCCTCATCAAGCTGGCCGATCGCCTGCACAACATGCGCACCATGCAGGCCGTGGCACCCAACCGCCGTCAACGCATTGCGCGCGAAACGCTGGACATCTACGCGCCCATCGCCCACCGGCTGGGCCTGAACCAGACCTACCGCGAGCTGCAGGACCTGTGCTTCGAGATGCTGCATCCCTGGCGCCACAAGGCGCTGACCAAGGCCGTTCATCGAGCCCGCGGCAACCGGCGTGACATCGTCGAGCGCAGCCAAGGCGAAATCCTGAAGGCTTTTGCGCAGCACAAGATCAAGGTGCAGGTCAGCGGGCGCGAAAAGAACCTGTACTCCATTTACCGCAAGATGCGCGAAAAGCATGCCGGCTTTGCGCAGGTCAATGACATTTTTGGTTTCCGCCTGGTGGTCACCGCTCCGCTGGACTGCTATCTGGCCTTGGGTGTGCTGCACCAGCTGTACCAGCCGGTGCCGGGCCGCTTCAAGGACTACATCGCCATCCCCAAGGCCAATGGCTACCAGAGCCTGCACACCACGCTGCAAAGCCCGCTGGGCACAGCCGTCGAGGTGCAGGTGCGCACCGAGGCCATGCACGCCGTGGCCGAGGCCGGTGTGGCGGCCCACTGGCTGTACAAGGTCAACGACAAGTCGCTGGAAAAACGCGCGCCCAAGGGCAAGGAGCGCGACCGGAGTGCGGCGGAAGCCCAACGCCTGTCGGCGCTGTGGCTGCAAAGCCTGGTCGACATTGAAGACGAAACCCACGACCCCACGGAATTCCTGGAACACGTCAAGTTCGACCTCTACCCCGATGCGGTCTACGTCTTCACCCCTCGAAACAAGATCCTGGCACTGCCGCGAGGGGCTACCGCGGTCGACTTTGCCTACGCCATCCACAGCGACGTGGGCCAGCACACCGTGGCCGCCCGCATCAATGGCGAACCCGCGGCGCTGAAGTCGGCGTTGAAAAGTGGTGACGTGGTGGAGATCATCACCTCGACCACGGCCCGCCCCAATCCGGCCTGGCTGAACATCGTGCGCACCGGGCGCGCCCGCTCCAAGATCCGCCACTACCTGAAGACGGTCGAAAACGACGAGTCGCAGGCGCTGGGCGAAAAGATGTTTGCGCGTGCACTGCTGTCCGAAGGCATGCAGGTGCCCGTTGACAACCCGGAAGATGCCGAGGGCGCCGCGTTGTGGCATCAACTCACCCGCTGGAGTGGCACCCGCAACCGCGGTGAGCTGATGATGGACATCGGCCTGGGCCGCAAGGTGGCCAGCATCGTGGCCAAGCGCCTGACCAGCTACATGGTCGAGGCCGGCATCAAGCCCGACCCGCTGCTGCTGACCCAGGGCCTGTACAGCAACGAGGAAGACGGCGTCAGCCAGGGGCTGGTGTTTGTGGACGGCGGGCAAGGCGCGTCGATCCAGTTCGCGCCCTGCTGCAAGCCCATACCCGGTGACGACATCGTCGGTTACCTGGGACGCGGCGAGGGCTTGCTGGTGCACAACGCAGAATGCCCCACCGGCAAGCGCCTCTTCGAGCGCGACAGCGAACGCTGGATGCAGGTGGAATGGGCAGAAGAACTGAAGCGCCCGTTCGAAACCCACGTGTTTGTGCTGGTCAGGAACGGCAAGGGCGCACTGGCCCAGGTGGCCTTGGCCATTGCCACGGCCGAGGCAGACATCGCGCACATCGACATGGACCCCGGCCGGGCTGAAGAAACCATCGAAATACGTTTGCAGATCAGCGTGCGCGACCGGGTGCACCTGGCCGCCGTGTTCCGCACCTTGCGCCGCTCACCCGTGGTGCAGAAGGTCTCGCGGTACAAACGCAACTGAAGCGACGCCGCAAGGCCGATCACGGTGCGGGATAGCCGACCTGCACCACCTCGATGCGTTCAGGACCTGAAGGGGTGATCAACACCACCTCGTCACCTTCCCGGGCCTTCAGCAGCGCCCGGGCAATGGGCGACACCCAGCTCACCTCGCCGGCCAGGCTGTCGGCTTCGTCAATGCCCTTGATGGTGATGGTGCGCTCCTCACCCGCCGCATTGGCATAGGTCACCGTGGCGCCAAAAAACACCTGGTCCTTGCCATGGTGCACGGTGGGGTCGGCCACCTCGGCAATGTCCAGGCGCTTGGTCAGGAAGCGGATGCGCCGGTCGATTTCGCGCAAGCGTTTTTTGCCGTACAGGTAGTCGCCGTTTTCGCTGCGGTCGCCATTCTTGGCGGCCCACGACACGATTTCCACGATCTTGGGCCGCTCCGAATCCAGCAGCGTCATCAACTCCTCGCGCAGGCGCTTGTAGCCAGCCGGCGTCAGGTAGTTGCGCGCGCCCGGCGGCAGCGGCGGCAGGCCCGCGGGCGCGTCGTCGTCATCGCTGTCGTCACTGTCCTTGACGAAGGCCTTGTTCATCGTGGTGGGCTGGGTCTATGGCCAGGGGCTCAACAAGCGTCGATTGTGGCAAACCGGCTGGCGCGGCTTGAGCGCGGCACGCCATCCCGCAGAATCAAGGGCCAGCACACGGGCTGGTTTCAACCCAACGACCACACTGTCCATCACCATGTCAGCCAGCGACTTGTTTGCCCCGGGTGCCGCGCTGCACGGCATGACCGTGCTCGAGCGCGGCTGGTTGTCCAGCAACAACGTGCTGATGCACGCCGCCGCGGGCGAGACCGGCGCCGTGCTGGTGGACAGCTCGCACAGCCTGCATGCCCAACAAACGGTGGCCTTGCTGCGTCAGACGCTGGCCGACCAGCCGTTGAAAGAGGTGGTCAATACCCACCTGCATTCCGACCACTGCGGCGGCAACGCTGCGGTTCAGCAGGCTTTTGGCTGCAGTATCCGCATACCCCCAGGGCATTTTGAAGCGGCGCTGAACTGGGATCAGGACAGCCTGACCTATGTGGCCACCGGCCAGCAGTGCGCCCGATTTGCCCCCGACGGCCTGCTGAAGCCCGGCGAACCGCTGCAGGCCGCAGGCCGCCGCTGGGACGTGCTGGCCGCACCCGGCCACGACCCGCACAGTGTGCTGCTGTTTGACGCCGGCAACAGCGTGCTGATCAGCGCCGACGCGCTCTGGGAAAACGGCTTTGGCCTGATCTTTCCGGAAATCGAAGGTCAAGACGCCTTTGACGATGCCGCGCAGGTGCTGGATTTGATCGAGCAGCTGAACCCGCACGTGGTCATTCCAGGCCACGGCGCCGTTTTCACCGACGTGGCTGGCGCCCTGCAGCGAGCCCGCCGACGCCTGGCGGGTTTTGTCGCCGACCCGCGAAGGCATGCCTGGCATGCCACCAAGGTGCTGCTGAAGTACCACCTGATGGAAGTGCGTCAGCAGCCGCTGCAAGACCTGCAAGTCTGGCTGCAGACCGCACCCCTGATGCAGCGCCTGTGGCAGCTGATGGGCAGCCCCGACGGCGGCGTCGTGTCCTTGGGCCAGCGCGCCGTGGACGAACTGTGCGCCAACCGGGTGCTGGCGCAACACGAAGGCCTGGTCTCCGACGCCTGATCAAACCACCCGGCATCGCCGCAGCGGATACCGGCCG
>JAHECB010000334.1 GCA_024641925.1 Betaproteobacteria bacterium | reverse complement strand
TGGCCGCGCCGCCAGTGCCGCCGGCCATCGTTGCTGGGCCAACCCCGAACGAGTCGCCAGCCCGTCGTGCACCAAGGCCCGCCGCACCTGCACCTGCTTTGGTCGAACGGCTGCCGGCGCCGGACGCAGTGCCTTCTGTCGCGCCAGCCCCGCCAGCATCAACCTGGCCCCAGGAAACGGCATTGGAGCTGCCGGCACCACTGCAGGCGGCGCCGCCCGTGCCTGCGCAGCCGCAGGCACGGGCGGAATCAACACTGTCGCCAGGCAGCCGGTTGCTCAGTCCCGCACGGTCGGACAAGTTGCCCCTTCCAAGCTCAAACGCCGCCGCGCCAGTTCTGCTGGGCACCGTAGTCCAGAAGGAACCCTTGCTGGCGTTCTGGAGCAAGATCGTGGCCAAGACCCAGCTGCAGATGAACTTCAACGAGCGCTTCGGGGGCGTGGAACACCTGCCCGATGGCAGTTTTCAGGTCAAGACCGCCAAGGGTCGTTACCACGCCCGCAAGGTGCTGCTGGCGCTGGGCCGGCGAGGCACACCCCCCAAGCTGGGTGTGCCCGGCGAAGAACTGCCCAAGGTGGTCTACCGACTGGTGGACCCCGAGCAGTACGCCGGCATGCAAGTGCTGGTGGTCGGTGGCGGTGACAGTGCCCTGGAAGCCGCAGTGGACAGTGCGAAACAAGCGGGCAGCACGGTGAGCCTGTCGTACCGGGGTGACGCCTTTGTCCGCGTCAAGAACAAGAACCGGCAACTGCTGGCCGAACAGGTGCAGGCCGGCCGCGTGCGCACCTTGATGGGCTCCAAGGTCCAGCATATCCAGGACATCGGCGTGACCCTGACCTTGGCTGACGGCCAGACCGAAACGCCGCCCAATCAGCAGGTCATCGTCTGTGCCGGGGGTGAACTGCCCACACCGCTGTTGAAATCCATCGGCGTGGCTTTCGAAACCAAGTTCGGCAAGGCCTGACCGGCAGCCCCAGGCCACTGCCCGTGCAGACCTCCGCCGCACACCAGCCCAAAGGCGTGCAACGGCGTGCGTGGTGGCCAGGGCTGCTGTGGACCGGGGCGCTGCTGCTGACGGCGCCTGCCCTGGTGCAGTTCTGGACCTTTGGCGGCCTGCGGCTGGACGGCTCGCTGTGGCGCCTGGTGGCCGGCGCCTTGGCCGCCCACGGGGCACTGCGCGCCGAGGTGGTGGTGGCCGCCGCGTACCTGCTGTGCTGCGTGGTGTTGTGGTTGGCCTTTGTGCTGCGGTGCGACGTCAAACGCTATGTGATCCTGGCGTTGGCTGCGCTCGGTCTTGGCCAGTCCCTGTGGTGGGACGCGCTGGGCATGGCGCACGTGCTCACCGCGTTGGCCATGTTGAGCGCGGCAGCGGTGCTGGTCGAGGTCTGGCGACAGAACAAGCCGCTGCTGTCGGACTTGCGCGCGTCCCGGGTGCGCTGGGCGGGCCTGCTGGGTCAGACCTTGTGGTTGTGGTCGCCGGCGTTGCTGTTGATCAGCATGGGCCTTTATTGGAGTGCGCTGCTCAGCAGCGCATCGATCAACGCCATCTACGCCTCGGGCACGGTGCAGGCCTACTGCCAGCAGGGCCAGGGCGATGGTGCGCTGACCGCAGCTTGCCAACAGTTTGAGCCGCCAGCCGCGTCGCAGCAGGTGGCCGAACTGTCGCTGTCGCGGGCCGTTGAACACAACCTGGACGAATCTGTCTGGTCGGCCAGCCAGCACCTGTTGCAGGCCACGGCCGAACCGACGCAATGGGCCACACCTGCAACATCGACGGCAGCACTGAACCACTACCTGGCGCTGGTGCGCCAGACCTTGGTGCCGGTGGTGCTGTCGGCCAGCGACAGCCTGTCCAACCTGGTGCGCGACGACGCCGAACTGCAGCGGCTGATCAACCGCAAGGCCCAGTTGCAACAGCTGTCGCGCCCACCGCAACCACCTGCCCTGCTTTTTGGCGGCATGGCGCATGCGGCAGCCTTGCTGAAGTGGTCGCTGCAGCAGAAAGACCGCGACCGGGAGCTGGGCGACGTGAACTGGCGCATCGCGGCCCGCACCCTGCGGTTGACGCAGGAATTTGCGGCTGGCGACCCTTCCGTGCGCATGAAACGCGCCTTGCACGACCAGTTGTCCGCTCGCCTGAACCTGGACGTTGAAGACAAGACCGCGCGCGCCAGGCTGGCCGCCGCCTGGTCGGGCAAACCGGTCAAGGGTTCCAACACCATCCGGGCCACGGTGCGGGCTGAACTGCTGCGCATCCTGGCCACAAGCAAGGCAGAAGCCGCACAGGTCCGGAGCGCCGTGTTTGCCGCCGACCCGGCCATGGCCGTGCAGGCGGGATGGCACCAGCGGCGTTGCCTGTACACGCTGGACGATGAGCAGCCCGAGCTGGACCGCATCGACGCCTGCCCGCAGGACGCTGCCGCGCGACCGGCAGGCCCCCCGAGGGCCACGGCACAGGCCCTGCCCTTTGTGGACAGCGTCAAGCTCAGCCTGGACGCCTGGGCCGCCCGGGCCGAACGCGAGATCGAACAAGGCCTGCAAGAAGCCAATGTGGCCGCTTTGTCTGCAGGCCGCCAGACCGAGCGCAGCGCGTCAGCCCTGTACAGCACCACACCCGGCAGCCTGGGCCTGAAACGCGACCGGCATTGCGGCATCAACCCTTTCTGCCATGCCATGAACGTCGCCAAGGGTCAGGCCGAGTCGGCCTACCGCGACGCACGCGCCGACCTGGAGCACAGGTTCAAGCGCAGCGTGCAACGCAACGCCACGCTGGGTGTGATGAGTGCACAAGAGCAGATCGACGCCGCGCGCGACGCGCTGCACGCCGACCTGCAAGCCAGCCACGCCGCGGCACGGCGCGCCGTCGAAGACCTGCAGCGCGGCTTCGAGCTGGTGAGCACCGTGCTGACGGTGTTCCTGGTATTCGCCGCCCTCAAGAGCTTCCTGTACGTGGTGGCGCTGAAGATCTTTCACGAGTCGGGCGCGGCCGATGTGGGCTTTGCAGTGCCGCCAGGGCCCGAAGGCGACTACCTGCTGGATACGTCGATCTCGGTACCGGCCGGCCTGCCTGTCAGCCTGCACACCTTTGCACTGGGCCTGAACCAGACCAGGCGGTTGGTCCTGTGGAAACCCTGGGTGGCTTTTTTCAGCCGACTGCCGCGCCTGCGCTTCCTGATGAACCACGGCAGCCATGCCACCCAAGGCGCCATCAAGTTTGCACTGGGCCCCGGATTGACCGGCGTGCGCTGGCGCATGCATGCGGGTGAACAGGTGGTGTTCAGCTTCCGCGACCTGCTGGGTTTCAGCGACAACGTGCACATCCGCACCGAAGTCAGTCTGCGCCTGTCCACGTTGCTGCTGGGCACCTACTTTTTCCGGGTAGCCGAATGTGTGGACGGTGACGGCCTGCTGTTGCTGTCCATTCGCGGCAGCGGCGGCGCCGAGGGCGACCAGGTCGAGATGGTGTCGGTGGCCACCCTGAAAGCCTGGAACCTGCATACGCGGTTTCGTGTGTTCGGGAGCCAGACGCTGGCGTCGGTGTTCAAGGACGGTTTCACACTGATCCGGCGCGACGCCGGCCAGGCCGGCCGCGGCAAGATCCTGGCGGGCGCCACCCG
Source organism: Betaproteobacteria bacterium (assembly GCA_024641925.1). GTDB lineage: Bacteria > Pseudomonadota > Gammaproteobacteria > Burkholderiales > Burkholderiaceae_C > Rubrivivax. The sequence goes on along the minus strand of JAHECB010000334.1, from coordinate 1,160 downwards.
CAATGGTGAGCTCAGCATTGAAGGCCTGGTCTGGTACGCCAAGACCTTCCTGATGCCGATCTGACCGCCCCTGGCGACGGTGGGCTACAGTGGCCGACATGGAGCAGCCTGCTGGTTTGACATCGAGCGGCCCTTTGGATGTCGCCATCATTGGCGGCGGACTGGCCGGTGTCATCGCCCTGACCTACGCACGGCGCGCCGGCTTGAACGCCCTGGTGCTGGAAGCCCAGGCCAGCGTGGGCGGCCTGTGGCGCGACCTGCCGGCCTGGCAGGACATCCAGATCAGTCCGGCGGACTGGGCCTTGGGCGACTTGCCGCTGACAGGCACCACACAGCCCCATGTGCTGGCCAACATCCAGGCCTGGGTGCAGCATTTTGGCTTGGCCGACGGCATCCGCCTGAGCGCGCCGGTCCAACATGCACGATGGGTCGGCAGCGCATGGGAACTGCAAACGCCGCAAGGCCCGGTGCGGGCGCGCCACCTGATTGCCGCAACGGGCGCGCACAACAAGCCCATCGTGCCGCCCATCCAGCGCAGCCAGCCCGCCCTGATCGAACACCACAGCAGCACCGTGCGAGACCCGCACATGCTGGCAGGGCGGGACGTGGTGGTGGTCGGCGGCAGTGCGTCGGCGCTGGACCTGCTGGAGCTGTGCTTCCAGCAAGCGGCGCGCCGTGTGATCTGGGTCTACCGCGGCTTGCACTGGTTCATGCCCAGCGGCAAGCCCAAGCACATCGCGGGCAGCGTGCGCGGCTTTGCGCGGCTGCAGGCCGGTGGGTACAGCGCGGCGCAACAAAGTGCCGCCATCGGCAGCGACATGCGGGCTCGGTATCAGAAGTTCGGCATCAGCGAGATCATGCCCACGCATGATTTCGACGTGCTGCACGATCAGTTGATGCCGGGGCGGCCGGGCATGCTGGCCCGTTATGCCGACATCGAACGCCATGCCGGCACGGTCGTGTCAGTGGTGGGCCGCACGGTCAGCTTCTCGGATGGTCAAACGGTGGAGGCCGATCTGCTGCTGTGGGGCACAGGCTACAGCGTGGACCTGTCCTATTTCGACGACCCCGAACTCGCGGCCATCTGCAATCTGAAAGCGCTGGCCGCACGTTGCGGCAGCGTCGTCCGCTACCGGGATGCGCCCAATCTGTATTTCCCA
>JAHECB010000333.1 GCA_024641925.1 Betaproteobacteria bacterium | reverse complement strand
CCACGCCCAACGGCATCGGCAAGGTGCTGCACGAATCGTTCACCGACGGCGCACAACTGCTGCTGCTGGGCGCCATGGTGGTCGGGCTGGTCACCGGCGAAGCGGGCCAGAAGGCCATGCAGCCTTTTTCGGGCGATCTGTTCAAGGGCATGCTGGCATTTTTTCTGCTCGACATGGGGCTCATCGCGGCGCGCAACTTCGGCGCGCTGAAGGGCCAGTCACCCTGGCTGCTGGCCTACGCCATCGTCGGGCCTCTGGTGCACGCGGCCATGGCCTTTGGGCTGGCCGCTGCCGCGGGTTTGTCGGTAGGCAATGCCACGCTGCTGATGGTGCTGGCATCGAGCGCTTCGTACATCGCCGTGCCCGCAGTGGTGCGGGTGGCCATCCCCGAGGCCAACCCGTCCTTGTACTTCGGCATGTCGCTGGGACTGACCTTCCCGTTCAACATCCTGGTTGGCATTCCGGTTTACGCGTCGATTGCCCAAAGACTGGCGTGATGGCGGCGGTTCAGCGGGCGCAAGGCAGGCTGGAGTTGCTGCCGCTCGGCCCGCGCGGTGGGCGCTGCAGCGGCAAGGCCGAATCAGGCCGTAATCGCAAGCTTGATCATCGTCAAGCCAAGAAGACTGCAGGCCGCGTTACCGTTGCAGCATGATCCAACGCGCATCGGCTGGCGCCCAGCCCGGCCCCATCCACACGCCATCCCGTCGGCGACCGCGTTCACGCCTGCAGAGTTTGGCTGTGGTGGCGGTGCTGTGCACCACACCAGCGTTTTACATGGCGCTGGACGCACCACGCAGTGGCTTGATCTTCCGCGGGCTTTACCTGCTGGCGGCCCTGTCGCTGTGCATGGCCGAGTGGCACGTCTGGCGCAACATCAAGCTGACGCAACGTCCGCAACCCGGCGCCTGGCTCGCAGTCTGCTTGCTGGCGGGCCTGCTCTTTGGCGCCTTGGCCCCTGCAAGCGCGGCGTCCAGTTGGGCGCTCACCGGGCGGTTGATCACGGCCTTCATCGGTCTGGCCTATGTGGTGCAAGCCCTGCTGCACAGACTGACGCGTGGCGGACTGGCTTACCTGCTGCTGCTGGCACTGGGTGTGCTGGTGCTCTGTGGGCTGGGGTTCTGGTGGCTTGAGCCCAGTGCCCCCAGTTTTGCCGACGGCTTGTGGCTGGCCTTCACCACAGCTGCAACGGTGGGTTATGGCGACCTCGTGCCCACCACGCCGGCGTCCAAGATCTTCGCCGTGTTTGTGGTGATGCTGGGCTACGGCGTCTTGTCGCTGGCGACGGCCGCCATCGCCACCACCTGGGTGCAAACCGAAGAGCGGCAAATTGAACGCGAGATCTTGCGCGACGTGCATGCGCAGATGGCAGAGTTGCGGACGGAGATGGCCAGCCTGCGTGAATCCTTTCCGAGCCAGGCAACGCCGCATGATCGGGGCGCATGATCGGGGCGCTTGATCGGGGCGCTTGATCGGGGCGCTTGACCGGGGCAGTTCACGGCGGGTTTGTGAGGGATCGTGCTGCAGCCCTTTGGCGCCGTTGACACCGACGTCGCTTGACGTTTGATGCCAGGTCACGGCCGGGTCTGAATCCCCCGTAACATCGTCAGCCGTCAACGGCCTTCGCGCCAGCGTCACAGATTGCCATTCCGCCATGAGCCCCTCCCCCGACGCGCCGCCCGCTGCCGCACTGGCCCCGCTTCGACGCGGCTGGCCGCACCGAGGCGATCTGCAACTGCAGCTTGACCCCTTGGCGCGCCAAAGCCCGGAAGCTACCCGGCCAGACCTCCACGGCCGTGGTGCATAGCACCACCGCCCTGCCGTCGGCCTACAACGGTCGTGCGCTGCTGCGCGACGCCGTCGCTGGGCTGGTGACCGCGGTTGTGCTGATCGCCAATATCGTCTCGTTTGCGGCGCTGATGTTTCAAGGCGTGATGGCAGTGGCCGTGCCAACCGCCATCTGGGCCATGTTGGTGGGCAGCGGAGTGTCGGGTTTGTGGATCGCGTGGAAAAGCTCCCTACCCCCCATGGCCACGGGCATCGATTCACCGACCGGGGCGGTGCTGGTGCTGCTGGCGGCCGGGGCCCATGCCGCGGTGCTGGCCGCCGGTGGCAGCAAGCCCAGCGCGGTGCAGGCGGCGTTGTTGATGTTGAGCGCCGCAACACTGCTGACGGGGCTGCTGCTGCTGGCACTGGGCAGTGCACGACGTGGTGCGATGCTGCGCTTTGTGCCCTACTTTGTCGTGGCCGGATTCATGGGCGCAACGGGCTGGTTGCTGATCGCCGGCGGCGTTCGCATGTCCACAGGTCACGGGCTGAGTATCGAGCCAGGCGTCTGGTCGATGCAGGGGACCGCCAGGCTGGCCAGTGCGGTGGGCGTGTTTGTGGTGATGCTGGCGCTGCGCCGCTGGGTCCAATCGGCCATGGCCATGCCAGTGGGGCTGATGGTGATGACGGTGGCCGGCGCGGTGGGCTTGCACACGCTGGGGATGGCCGATCCCGCTCAAGGCTGGTATCTGCCGTCGCTGGGATCGTTGACGGCGTGGTCGCCGCTGTCGGCGCTCAGCCCATCACCCCTGTCGCTCAAGACCGCGCTGGGCTTTTTGCCCGACCTGTTGGCCGTCGCCTTTGTTGCGCTGGTGTCGATGGTGACCAAGGTCTCGAGCCTGGAGATTTCGCGCAAGGCGTTTGGCGACCTGGACCAGGAATTGCGCGCGCACGGTCTGGCCACGCTGGTGGTGGCGCCTTTGGGCGGCTTTCTGGGCAGCATGCAGCTCGGCAGCAGCCGACTGCTGGAAAGCACCGGCGGCGCCAGCCGGCTCAGTGGTGTGGCCTCTTCGCTGGTGCTCTTGTGTGTGGGCCTGGCGCACTTTGACCTGCCGGCCTTGATTCCGTTGCCGATTGCCGCGGGGCTGGTGTTTTTCCTGGGCTACGGCTTCCTGATGGATGCACTGGCGCGCCCCCTGCGGCAGCGCGACGGCCTGAACCTGCTGCTGGCCGTGGTCATCATGGTGTTGTGCGTTCGTTACAGCTACATGGTGGGCGTGTTGAGTGGCATCGTCGCCGCCTGCCTGCTGTTTGCTGCCAGCTACGCACGCGCCGGCGTTGTGCGCCAACACCTGACACGTGCCGCCTTCACAGGCAATGTCACCCGTTCCGCACCCGCACTGCGCTACCTGGGCGAGCACGGCCAGGCGATCCAGCTGTACTGGCTGAGCGGCTACCTTTTTTTTGGATCGTCCGAAGGGGTGTTTGAACGGGTGCGACGTGACCTTCTGGCGCACGCGGCACATCAGTTTCGTTTTGTGATCCTGGATTTCGGCACGGTCACCGGTGCCGACGCCTCGGCCACGCAGAGCCTGACCAAGCTGCGTCACTTCTGTGAACAGCACGGCGCCCGGCTGATGTTTTCGTCGGTGTCGCCAACGATCGCGCAGGCCTTGATGCGGGACGGCCTGGTGCCGTCCCCGCAGCAACAGCCGCCCTTTGCCGATGTCAATGCGGCTTTGGGCTGGTGTGAGGACCAGGTGCTGGAAGGCATCAGCGGGGGCGGCGCTGGCGCCGTGGCGGAGTTCGAAACCTGGCTGCAAACGCAACTGGGCCCCGAGCTGCCCGTTCAGGCTTTCCTGGGTTATCTGGAACAACACCAACTGGCCGCAGACACGGTGCTGTACCGGCAGGGCGACGCGGCCGACACCATCGACCTGGTAGCCGCCGGTCGCCTGGTGGTGGACATGATCGCTGATACCGGAAACCCGCTGCGGGCCCGACGCATCACCACGCACTCGGTCGTGGGCGAGATGGGGTTCTTTCGGCGGACGGTGCGCGCCGCAACGGTCTCGGCCGACGGACCTGCCACTGTCTATACCCTGCAGCGTGCGGCATTCGACCGCATGCGCCAGGAACAGCCGGAACTGGCCGGTGCCTTTTACGAATTCCTGTTGCGCTCGCTGTCCGACCGCCTGATCCTGACCGACCGGGTGGTTGCCGCGCTGACCTTGAGCGAAGGCCCGGCGCGCCAACCGGTGAACAAGACCCGCTGACAGCGCCGCCCCGGGATCAGGGCGCGGCGGCGATCACGCCACAGGCGATGCGCCCACCCGCGTTGCCGGTCGGCTGGGTCTTGTAGTCGTCCGGCATGGCATGCACGATGAGCCCACGGCCCACGATACTGGTCGGCCCCGCCGCCAGGCTGATGCCGTTGACCTGCAGGTGGACATCCACTTTGCCTGCTGCATCGGCCTTCAGTGACGGCAGGTCGCCCGCGTGGTGGTCGCCGTCCTGCGGACCATGCGGTTTGCCCGCAGGGTTGAAGTGGCCGCCTGTGCTCAGGCCATCGCCACTGGAGCAGTCGCCCTTTTCGTGAACGTGAAAGCCGTGTTCGGCGTTGGCTTTCAGCCCGCTCAAGCTCACATGCACCATCACGCCGGCCTCTGTCGCATGAAACCCCACCATGCCGGCTGCGGTGTTGCCCTTGGTGGGTTCCATCGCGGCGCGTGCACCGGGCCCGCTGTACATCATGTGCCCGGCGTGACCGCAGGCAGCCAGCAGCGTCACGGCCGCCAGGGAAAAAAGTTTGACGATGGACATCTGCAACTCCGGTTGATGTGTATGTCGAGGCATGGTACCCGCGCGCCTATTCAGGTCTGTGCGGTCGTGGTGCGCTTGCCTTTTCAACCCGCCGATCATTCATCAGCAAACAAGGTTTGGCTGACCGCTTTTCCCGCATAAAGTACGCCGCTGGTTCCAGCGCCTTGCTCGAAATGGCCGGCCATGCCAGGCC
>JAHECB010000074.1:2295-18416 GCA_024641925.1 Betaproteobacteria bacterium | reverse complement strand
CCATGGGCAGCATCTGATCGCTTTCAACGGCGGGCGCCAGGTCACGCTGAACCCTGCGGCTTCACTGTTTGTAGGCTGCGATACCCAGGCTGAAATAGACCGACTGTGGGAAGGCCTGACAGCCAATGGCGGCGCCCCCGGCCAGTGTGGCTGGCTGACCGACCGTTTCGGTTTGTCGTGGCAGATCGTGCCAACGGCGTTTATGGACATGATGAGCGACCCCGACAGCACACGCGTGGCGCGTGTCACCCAAGCCATGCTGCGCATGGGCAAGTTCAACATCGCTGCATTGCAGCGCGCCTATGGCAGCGCCTGACCCCGAACGACCTGCTCGGCGTGCTGACGGCGATTCAGTCCGCCGGCCATCCCATCGTCTTGGGCCAGCTCATGGGCAGCGGCGTCGCCACCGCAGCCTGGTCTACGCCGCGCCACCAGGGTGTCACGCTGTCGACCCGAACCGGCTCCGCCGCCTGGCCCAACTGGGGCATCACCAGACGCACACCCTGTGACGGCGCCAGCCGCAGCAGCGTTTCGACGGGCTCGTCCCAGGCATGCATGGCCAGGCTGAACGTGCCCCAGTGCACCGGCAGGAAAGCACCACCCCCCAGCAGTTGCAGCGCCTGCAGCGCGTTTTCAGGGCCCAGATGGATGTCGCCCCAGGCGGGGTGAAAGGCACCCACTTCCAGCATCACCAGGTCAAACGGACCCAGGCGCTCACGGATGGTGGTGTACTGATCGGTCAGCCCCGTGTCCCCGCTGAAGAACACCCGGTGGCGCGGACCGCGGATGACCAGTGACGACCACAGCGTGGCGTTGCGGTCCTTCAGGCCACGGCCGCTGAAATGCTGCGAAGGCGCGGCGGTGACTTCAACCTCGCTGCCAGGCAGTTGAACACTTTGCCACCAGTCCAGTTCAGTGATGCGTTCTGGCGCCACGCCCCAGGCCTGCAGGTGCGCGCCCACGCCCAGGCTGGTGATGAAGGGCACGGCCGTCCTGGCCAGCACCCGCAAGGTGGGGTGGCACAGGTGGTCATAGTGGTCGTGCGATATCAGCACGGCGTCGATGGGTGGCAGGTCCTTCAAGGCCACCGGCATGGGCTGGAAACGCTTGGGGCCGGCCAACTGCGACGGTGAGGCACGCTGCCCCCAGACCGGATCGGTCAGCACCCGCACACCGTCGATCTCCACCAGCACGGTGCTGTGGCCCAGCCACGTGGCCCGCAGTCCGGTATCGGGCGGTTTCAGCCAATCGGCCTGCGGGTTCAGCGCAGGCAAGGGGCCGGTGGGCACACGCCGCACACCACCGCACAGGAAATCGGCCAGCGACGGCATCTTCGCCTGGGGGTCACGAAGGCCGGGCCGGACAGGGGCCACGTTGCGAAAGCTACCTTCCTGCCACTGCGGGCTGGCCTGCATGCGCTCCAGGCGCAGGCCCGACGCACGGGCACCGAATGACTTCATGCTGCGCCCTCTTCTTGTATTTCCCCGCGCCGCATACCCAACGGCACGCAATCGGCTCTGAGCACAAGTTCGTGAAAGTCTTTGATGGCAGAGCGCTTGCCCAGCGACAAGACGGGCGTCAGAGCCCGACGGCGGCCCCGGTCCTGAAGAAGATGATGAGGTTCTGCCTTCATGCCAGATGCCGATCGATGAACACCGTGAGCACACCGGTGTATCCGTACAGATGATGGCCGGCGATCTCGCCGCCGGCAAAAAACCCCACCAAGGGCAGGTCCTGGCCGGCACCGGCGCCCAATGCGTGCTGAACGATCTTCAGCTCGGCGCTGGGCCCGCCGAAATGCGGGCCACCCCGCGCCGCACAGCTGACGTAGAGGGCACCCAACAGACGCGCCGGACCCTGGCCGGCAGCGTCGGCAGCACTTTCAAGCTCTTCCCGGATCTCGCTACAGACCCGCACCAGGTCCTGCCGGGCCGCAGCGACATTGCGCTGGCAAAACGACAGCTGGGTACCCACGGTCAAGGTGTCGGCCACAGCCACGGCTTGCTGGGCCGGGTCCAGTCCGATGAGGTGGCGCATGCGGGCGATGCTGCCAAAGGGTCGAAAAGCCGGCCGGAAAGGCGTTGCAGCACCGGCGTCGGCGGCCGTGTCGCCGGGGTCGTGATCGGTCAGGCCCACCAGCGTGCTGCGCAGCCGCGGCAGCACTTGGTCGGGTTGGCTCAGGTCGGACACCCCCAGGTCTTGCAGCAAACAGTCCAGCGCCGGCTGTCCGTCAAGCTGCGACACCACGTTGTCCTTGCATTCGGTGACCACCCGCGTCGGCCCCAAGGGCTGGCAACCCTGGGTCACCCGCGACAGCATCGGCACGCTGCGGGCAAAAGCCACGCCCGACATCCCGCCTTGCCAGACTCCGTCTGCCACCTGCAGGACCGCGCCGCGTGACGACGCGAGCCCCCCGAAAAGGTAGCCCGAAGCCGTGCGCTCGCTCATCTCCTGGATCAGCTCGGACAGGTCAGGAGTGTTGCCATCGGCATGCACCAGCGCGCTGAAGGCGCCGATGCGCTGCAGTTTGTGCGCCCCCGAAAAGACCTCAAAGCTGTCGGCGGGCAAGGGCGCCAGCATCAGCACCAGCGCAGGCTCGTCGATGTACTCGACCCCCATCGCCGCCACACCCACGCCCACGCTGCCCACCCAGGCCTGGTCGGGAAACTGCTCGTGCAGCGCATCAAACAGCGCCTGGCCATGACGGGCGTAGTGGTCGGTGAAATACACAAAGCCCAAAGTCATGGGTGCCTGCGCGGGCCACCGTGCACCACCCTGCGGCGCCGCGGCCTGGCGTTGCGCAAGCCCGGCTTTCAACTGCGCCCCCGCCAAGGCCAGCGCAGCGCGCCAGTCCGGATGGGTGGCATGACCCACCAGAAAGCCGGGGCTGGTGCCGATGTCGGGTGAGGCGCGGCTCATGTCAGCACCAGCGCGCCCAAGCAGGCCGCCGGCGGCCTGCTTGGGCCGCCCTGGCGTCAGGCCAAACCTTCATCCTCTCGAACGGGTGCCACCGCCGCCCGACTTGGCGGCCACCCCTTTTTTGGCAGACCGTTTCTTGGCGGCGGGTTTCTTGGCCGCTGCCTTGGGTTTGTCCGCAGGTGCCGCCACCGACGACATCTGCCGCGCCATGGCTTGAAGCGGCGCCGCCATGCCCACGCCCATGGCCTTAGCCGAGACATCGGCCGCCTTCTTGAACACCCCACCCGCGGTGTCCATCGACTGCTTGACCAGGGCACCCGCCAGATGCTTGCCGGCTTCGGCGCTGGTGTCCTTGACGGCTTGGGTGGCGAGTTCAGTGAATTGCTGGGTCAGCGCGCCCCACCATTGCATCGGGTCCACGGCGGCCGGCGGCGGTGCTGCCTTCGGCGCTGCCGAGCGGGGCTCGGGAACGGCTTCGGCCTCCTCCTCTACGGCTTCAACCTCTGGTTCGGGCATCTTGATCTTCAACGACTGGCCCAGATCGGCCAATGGCAGGTTCATGGTTTTCAAGGTGGACAGCGTCATGCGCTGGACCTCCAGCGCCTGCACCGTGGTGCCCAGCAAGCGCGCGTTCTGCTCCAGCCAGAACTGCACGGTTTTCAAGTCACGAATGCGCTTTTCCAGTTCATCGGGGTCCAGCGTCGGCGCCACCCACTGGCCCATGGCCGGCAGACCGGCACCCGCGTTCTTCAGCAGGCCCTGAAAGAAGTCAAACCCGGGCACCATGCGTGCCATATCGCCAGCGTTGGCCATTGCAGTTCTCCTACCTTGCGTGTTGGAAGACAACTTTCACGGCGTCATTGTGCGCTGCCCTGCCCTGGGTTGGCACTACACCGCGCCAGCGGCACGCAGTTTGGCAATGGCCTCGCTGGAATACCCCAGCTGGCCCAGCACGTCTTCCGTGTGTTCGCCCAGCAGCGGTGAACGGGTCACTTCGGTTGCGCTGTCGGACAGCTTGATGGGGTTGCCCACCGTCAGGTATTTGCCGCGCACCGGGTGGTCCACTTCCACGATGGTGCCTGTGGCCCGCAAGGCCGGCTCTTCGGCAATTTCCTTCATCGACAGAATGGGCCCGCAGGGGATGTCGTACTTGTTCAGGATGTCCATGGCCTCGAACTTGGTCTTGGTCATGGTCCATTCTTCAATGCGCCGGAAGATGGGCTTCAGGTGCAGCAGCCGCGCCTGCGGCGTGGCGTAAGCATCGTCGGTGATCCAGCCCTCTTCGCCGATGACCTTGCAGACCGCCGGCCACACCGCGGCCTGGGTGATGAAGTAGATGTAGGCGTTGGGGTCGGTCTCCCAGCCCTTGCACTTCAGGATGGCCCCCGGCTGGCCACCGCCCGAGGCATTGCCGGCGCGTGGCACCGCTTCACCAAACTTGCCGTCGGGGTACTGCGGGTACTCGTGCATGGTGTGGGTGCGCTCCAGGCGCTGCTGGTCGCGAAGCTTCACGCGGCACAGGTTCAGCACGGCGTCCTGCATGGGCGCCAGCACCTTCTGGCCACGACCGCTGCTGGTGCGCTGGAACAGCGCAGCCACGATGCCCAGGGCCAGGTGCAGGCCGGTGCCGCTGTCACCGATCTGCGCGCCCGTGACCATGGGCGGGCCATCGTCGAAGCCGGTGGTGGAAGCCGAGCCGCCCGCGCACTGCGCCACGTTTTCGTAGACCTTGCAGTCTTCGTAGGGTCCGGGGCCGAAGCCCTTGACCGAGGCCACGATCATGCGCGGGTTCAATTCGTTGATGTGCTCCCAGGTGTAGCCCATTCGGTCCAGCGCGCCGGGTGCGAAGTTTTCAACCAGCACGTCGCAGTGGCGGATCAGGTCGTCCAGCACGCCCTTGCCTTCGGGCTTCTTGGTGTTGATGGTCACCGAGCGCTTGTTGTGGTTCAGCATCGTGAAGTACAGGCTGTCGGCGCCGGGAATGTCACGCAGCTGGCCGCGCGTGGCGTCACCCTCGCCGGGCCTTTCGACCTTGATGACGTCGGCACCCAGCCACGCCAGCAGCTGGGTGCAGGTGGGTCCGGACTGCACATGGGTGAAGTCGAGGATGCGCACCCCGTTCAATGCCTTGCTCATGAAAAACTCCTGCGGTGGAAGCGACAGACTGTGGAAACAACAGACGCCGCCTGGAACGGCGGGCGTCGACAAAGGGAACTGTAGGCGCTGCGCCAAGGCTTGGGCGCGGCATGTCTGCGGGCCTGACGCTTCTGTGCAAGCCCATGATGTTGGGTTGCGTTGTGCCCGTCTATCGGGAAAGCGGTCATGGTGCAGCGCCTTCGGGCAGCCGAATTTTCATCACCCCCTGCCCCTGCTCCCAGCGCAGCCGGCCCAGCACGTCCATGCCCAGCAGCGGCGCACTCAGGTTGGGCAGGGCTGTCAGCCGCAGGCGTTCTGCACGCACACCGCCGTCCAGCACCAGATCGGCCAGCACCACCTGACCCTGGACCACACCGCCTGCGGTGCTGGACTGCACGCTGCCCACCACCGGCAGGCCCAGCGCCTGGGCGAGTGACAGCGGCAGGGCCGTGCCCGTGGCGCCGGTGTCGACCAGGAAATCCACCGCCTTGGAGCCATCGGGTCCGGTCAAGCGCCCCGGCCAGTGGTAGTGCCCATCACCGGAACGCTGCAATTCCAGCAGGCCCGGCTTGATGACAAACCGCGTGGCGCGCTGGTTTGCCAGCCATGCCTGCACGGCCAGGAACAGGCCCAGGGCCAACAGCAGCCAAACCGTGCTGTGCTTCAGCCAGCCGGGAATGTCCTTCATCAGGTCTCCCGAGCCTAGTCTTGCGCTGGCGGTGTATCGGTGCTGGGCAGGTCTGCCGGATCAGGTGCAGACGCCGCGGCATCTGCGACGTCCGCCGGTTCAGCCGGTTCGCCGGCAGGCGGGTCCGCCTCAGGCGTCTGGTCGTGCAAGGACACCACGCGCTGCTCAATGGCGCCAAAGAGGCTCAGCCCGTCCAGGCCCTTCATGTCGATACGGATGGTGTCGCCAAACGCCATGAACGGCGTGCGCGGCGCGCCGTGTTCAATGGTCTCGATGGCGCGTGTCTCGGCAATGCACGACACGCCGCGTTTCCAGTCCTTGTTGCTGATGGTGCCACTGCCCACCACGCTGCCCGCGCGCACGTTGCGGGTCTTGGCCACGTGCGCGATCAGCTGGCCAAAGTGGAACAGCATCTCGGGCCCGGCCTCGCACAAGCCCACGCGGCGTCCGTTCCATTGGTTTTCGATCTCCAGATGTACACGCCCGCCGCGCCAGGCCGTGCCCAGTTCGTCCGGCGTCACCGCCACCGGACCAAAGGCCGTGGCCGGCTTGCCTTGCAGGAAGCCAAAGCCCTTGGCCAGTTCGGCCGGGATCAGCTGGCGCAGGCTCCAGTCGTTGACCAGCATCAACAGGCGCACGCTGTCCAGCGCCTCGTCGGGGCTGGCGCCCATGCTGACGTCGCCGGTGACCACGGCCACCTCGGCCTCGAAGTCGATGCCCCAGCGGGTGCTGGCAAAGACCGCCTTGTCGCGCGGGCCCTGGAAGTCATCGCTGCCGCCTTGGTACATCAACGGGTCTTCGTAAAAGCTGGCCGGCATGTCGGCGTTGCGCGCTCTGCGCACCAGTTCAACATGGTTCAGATAGGCCGAACCGTCGGCCCACTGGAAGGCGCGTGGCAAGGGCGCCATGCATTGCCGGGGGTCGAAATTGAACGCGTGGCGCGCCTTGCCGCCATTGAGGGTGGCGTACAGGTCTTCCAGCGGCGGCGAACAGAAGTTCCAGTCGTCCAGCACCTGCTGCAAGGTGGTGGCAATGCCGGTGGCGAAATGGGCGGTGCCCAGGTCGCGCGAGACCACGGCCAGCAGGCCGTCACGCGAGCCGTCTTTCAAGGTAGCAAGTTTCATGGGATGCGGGGCAGGGCGACGGCCGGAACGGCAGGGCATTGGGGATGAGCCGCTATTTTGCAGCCCCGCGGCGCAAGGGTCGCACGGCGCCGGTTTTGTGACGGTCAGCGGCATTTCAGCCGCCGGCCAGGCGCTGGGACACGATCGGGATCGCAGGCAGGCCATCTGCGCGCCCCGCTTCTGGACAGGCCAACTTGGTGGCAGCATCCACAGGCCATGCACGCGCCGGCCTTCATTTCACCCACACGATCCGGTTGGCCGCGGCCACCAGGGCGCCCGCACCGGCCTGCTGGCTTCCTGGCCTGCCTCGTTGTTGTGCTGGCCCTGCACGGCGCCATCCTGAGCCAGGTCGCCGTGGGGACCGAACCCGAACCACCGGGCCCGCCCCTGCCGGCCTCGGCCCGCCCGGCGCCGGCGGTGGTGGCCGTGGTGTCACGGCAACGCCAGCCGCCTGCTCCGCCGTCAGCCCCGGCCCTACAAGCCCCGGCAGCTACGGTCAAAGCTATGCAACGGCCCGCACAGCGTCCAGATCCACCACCGCAAAAGCCTGCCGCGCGCCCCGCTGTGCGCCCTGGCACCGCCGCTGCAGCCCGAGCGGTGGCTGTCGCGGCCAAGGCACCCGGTGCACCCTTGCCCCCGACGGAGCAAGCCCCCCAACTTGACGACGCGGCGCCACCGCCCATCTACGCCACGCAACCTGCTCCCGCAACCACGCTGCACTACGTCATGACCGGCGCGCCCCGCGCGGCGCAAGCCACGCTGCGGTGGAATCCCGACAGCACGGGGGATGGCCATTACGAGCTGACACTGCAAACCCATGCCGGCGACCAGGCGGGCCCGGGCTGGGCCAGCAGCGGCACCTTTGACGCTGCCGGGCTGGCGCCGCATCGCTACACCGCACAACGCCGCCAGCGGGTGGTGCAGGCCACCAACTTCCAGCGCGACGCCGGCCTGGTCAGCTACAGCGCCCAAACCGACCAGCACGCGCTGACGGCAGGGCTGCAGGACCGGGGCAGCTGGCTGCTGCAGCTGGGTGCCGTGTTGCAAGCCAACCCGGAACTGGCACGGCCCGGCGCCGAGGTGACCCTGGCCGTGGCCGGCACCCGAGGGGCCCCGGAGCGCTGGCTGTTCCGGGTGGCCGACCGGGAGCCGCTGCCAGGGGGCGGCGGCGCGACCGCCGCGGTCGAGGCGGCCGCCCCGGTACAGGTGGACGCCGTGCACCTGGTCCGCGAGCCGCAACGCCCCTACGACCTGCGGGTGCAGGTCTGGCTGGACCCCACCCAGCACCACCTGCCGCTGAAGTGGCAGCTCGAGGTACAAGGCAGCGACAGGCGCCAAAGCTTCGAACGCAGTCCGCACACCCCGCCCTGAGCAGGCCCGAAGCCGATGGCGCACGGAAGCTGCTGCGCTTGAAAGGCGCCAAACCAGTCCCACCTGATGAAACAGGAGGATCTGCCATGGAACTGCTCTACAACTCCGAAAATTTTGCGGTGCTTCGTTTTGGCGCTGCGCAAACGGACCCTGAAACGAATGAAGCCATTGAAGCGTTCAAGGTGCCTTCGGACGGCTACGAAATCGTCGACAAACTGTCTCGCAAGGAGATCTTTTTGCAAGGCCTTGTAGCCGAATCCTTTCAGCGGGGCGTTGATGCCCTGGTTGAACAAGGCCCCGATGCCGAGGCCCTGGACAGCTACATCGCCCAGTTCACCGTGCTGGCGCAACAGCCCGTGCTTCTGCATTGACGCGCGCGCTGGGGCCTTGAAACGGGTCAGGGCCCCCAGCCTATCGGGTATTGCCCGCATGACCGGGCTGGGGGAAGATGTTTTGAGACAGTGCCCAAACCCTCAGCCCATTCACTGCAAGGCGAAGCCCGATGAAGCCAGGTTCCGTGACCCGCGCCACTGCCAACAAGTCCAGCCTGGACGGCCGCCATCTGCTGTCGCCCGGCATGGCCGAAGCGCCGGTGATGGACGTGCTGTGTTCACACTTCGTGTTGACACTGACACTGCGCCAGGCCGGCCGCTTCAACCTGCGCCGCGACTGGAACAGCCTGCTGGCCCTGGTGGGCCGCCACCTGGTGTGGCCCGTACCCGTGCTGACCCGCGTGCGCAGCTACTTGCGCACGCGCTGCAAGGGTAATGCGCAGTGGAAAGGGCACGACCAGCTGGCCGACCAGGCCTTCATCGACAAGTTCGGCGTCTGGCGCGGGCCGTACGAAGAGGCCACGCTGTTTTTCTACATCGACGAATACATCAAGGACTCGCCCAAAGACCTGCTGGCGGTGCTGGGCGTGACCAGTGAATGGCTGACCCGGCGGCTGAAAAAAGAATCCACGCTGGTTGAAAAGAACATCGACGCGCTGGCCGGCCTGCTGCAACTGAACCCGGCAGAACGCGCCCTGCTGCTGTACGGCACGCTGGCGCGCTACCAGCGCGACCTGCGCGGCCTGCTGGTGGAATTCAAGGTGAGTAACGCGCAAGAAGCCTATGCCGCGCTGGCGGCCGTGGCCGGCGTCGAGGCCAAGGACGTGGCCGAGGCACTGCGTGCGGGGTCGCGGCTGGAACGCATCGGCATGATCGAAAACCTGATTTCCGAACAGAACATCACCGACCTGGCCGACCTGATGAAGGTCAGCGAGCAGTTGCCGCCGGTTTTGATGCGTGAATACCATGCACCCGGCGACCTGATGGCGGTGTTCACCCGCCCGGTGGTCAAGAGCGAATTGCAAGGCAGCGACTTCAGTTTTGTGCAGGATGACGTGGACGTGCTGACCTCGCTGCTGAAAAACGCCAATGCGCGCAAGGAGCCGGGGGTCAATGTGCTGCTGTACGGCCCGCCCGGCACGGGCAAGACCGAGCTGGCCAAAGTGTGCGCCGCGGCGGCGGGCTTGCAGCTTTACGAGGTGGAATACGCCGACCGCGACGGCAACAGCCTGTCCGGCCGCGACCGCTACCGCAGCCTGCAGATCAGCCAGGTGTTTCTGAAGGGCAGCCCCAGTGTGGCGCTGCTGTTCGACGAGGTGGAAGACGTGTTCCCGCCCATCAGCAGCGAAGCCGCCACCTTGATCGCCCGCATGGACAGCAGCGACGCCGCGCCCAGCTCCAGCGTCAGTGGCAAAGCCTGGGTCAACCAGATCCTGGAGACCAATCCGGTGCCGGTGATCTGGGTCACCAACCGCATCGAGCAGATCGACCCGGCGTTCCGCCGCCGATTCCAGTACCACCTGCTGCTGAAGAGCCCACCCCCGGGCGCTCGCGAAGGCCTGGTGACCCGCGCGCTGGCCGGCGTACCGGTCAGCCCCGGTTTTGCCGCCAAATTGGCCGAGCGCAAGGACCTGACGCCAGCGCAGATTCGTACCGCCGTGCGTTTTGCCCGGCTGGCGCTGGCACCGGCGACCGATACAGCGGCGCCCGAGGTGGCCCAGCCCGCAGTTGAAACCGTGGCCCTGCTCGCCAGCTCCGCCACCGAAAAGGCAGCCACTGACGTGAGCTCCACGACGCCTTTCGAACGCCTGATCGAACGGCAACTGGCCAACGCCGACAAGGCCCTGGGCAGTGGCGGCACCCGCGAACGCGGCGCTCGGCCGGTGGTCACTGAATACGACCTTTCGCTGCTGAATGTCGAATCGCGCTTTGAAATACCCCGCATCGTCGAAGCGCTGGCTCGTCGAGGCCACGGCACGTTGTGTTTCCACGGCGCACCGGGCACCGGCAAGACCGCCCTGGCCGAACACATTGCCCGCGCTTTGGGCCAACCACTGATGGTGCGCCAGACCAGCGACATCGCCAGCAAGTACGTGGGCGAGACCGAGCAGAACATGGCCAAGATGTTCGAAGAGGCCACCAACGACAACGCCGTGCTGCTGCTGGACGAGGCCGACAGCTTCTTGCGCAGCCGCCGCCTGGCCGAGCGCAACTACGAAGTCACCGAAGTCAACGAGATGTTGCAGGGCATGGAGCGCTTCGCCGGCGTCTTCATCTGCACCACCAACCTGTTTGACGAACTGGACGAGGCGGCGCTGCGGCGCTTCACCTTCAAGGTGCGGTTCCAGCCCCTCACTGCCGAGCAACGTGTGCGCATGTTCGTGGCCGAAGCGCTGGATGGCCAGAGTGGCGCCTTGACTGAAGAGCAGCGCACGCGGCTGGCGGCCCTGGACCAACTCGTGCCCGGCGACTTTGCCGCGGTGCAGCGACAGATCGAGATCCTGGCCGAAACCTTGCAGGCGGACGAATTTCTGTCGCAACTGGAGGGCGAACACCGTGTGAAGCCCGAGGTGCGGCAGCGCAGGGGCATCGGCTTTCAACGCTGAACAACTGTTCACAGTTCCAGCGGTTCAGAGTGCAAAATGCCATGGCGCCTCGAAACAGCCTGATTTTTGTACCCGACTGCGTGATTCATGCACGCCACAACCAGAAACCCCAGTCCAAAGGGTGCGTGTTTGCGCCAGTACCCCGGTGTCAATGAGATCATTCGAGTCTTGCCCAGAAACTCATTGAACGCATGAATGCCAGTTCCGCCAACGTTGCCCAGTCGTCGCTGCTCTTGTGGGCGCTGGCCGCGCTGGTGGCTTTCATGTCGGCCAGCGTTTGCCACGGCTGGCTTCGCCAGGCCCGGCTGAAACGCGGCCTGGCCCACAATTTGGGGGCGGTCACGATTGCTTCGCTGGTGCTGGGCCTGGGCATCTGCTCTTCGGTGGTGCTGGCGATGTCAGCCGAGGCACTGCCCTTTCCCATGGGCTACCGTATGGCGTACGCGCCCTTGCTGCTGCTGGGTGCCGTCCTGGGCTGCTGGCCGGCCATGGCCTTGCTGGGCAACCGGCGCGCCTGGTTTGCATCGGCTGCGGCCGGATTGATCGTCGGCAGCGTGGCGCTGCTGGTGCAGTGGGGGTGGATAGAAGCCGCCGGCTTCAGGCCCGGGGTAACGGTCAGTACCAGCGCACTGGCGATGGCGGGACTGTTTATGGTCTTGATCACGGCCGTTGCTTTGGGCTGGGCCATGGTCGAGGCCATCAAACCAGGGCAACGCAAGCTGATGGCACGCAATGGCAGCGCACTGGCGATGGGGATGGCCTTTTTGGTGGGACAGCAGATTCTGCTGTCCGGCACCAACCTGCCCGCGCAGGTGGGCTCCGTGTTCCGCACCGAAGTGCCGGCCTCCATCCTGTGCCTGGTGCTGGGTGTGCTGGTACCGCTTGGTCTGTTGATCCTGATGCTGGACCTGAACTGGCGCCGTCGCCAACAGCGCCGGCAGATGCGCCGCGAGGCCAGGCGGCGCCCACGGCGCCTGGGCTACATCCTGGAAGATGACATCGAGGCCACGACCCTGTCGATGAATTCGACAACCGATTCCATCAGCGGGGAAACGGCCAAGGGCACGAGCTGAGCACCTGGCAGCAGCCCGCAAGGCCGTTGCCTACAATGAATCTCCATGACCTCTGTCGCTTACACCCGCGGCATGGCGCTGCCCGCACTGCTTGAGCGCCGCATCGCCATCATCGATGGCGCCATGGGTACCATGCTGCAGCGCTACAAACTGCAGGAAGCCGATTTCCGCGGCGATCGCTTTGCCACGCACGTCAAAGACCTGAAGGGCAACAACGACCTCTTGGTGCTGACCAGGCCCGACGTGGTGCTGGACATCCACAAGCAGTACCTTGCAGCCGGCGCCGATGTGATCGAGACCAACACCTTTGGCGCCACGACCATTGCGCAAGAAGACTACGGCCTGGCCGACGCCGCGCGCGACATGAACCTGGCCGCCGCACGCATTGCCCGCCAGGCCGCCGACGCCTTCAGCACGACAGACCACCCCCGTTTTGTAGCCGGCGCACTGGGCCCGACGCCGCGAACAGCCAGCATCAGCCCGGACGTCAACGATCCGGGCGCGCGCAATGTCAGCTTTGACGAACTGCATGCTGCTTACCGTGAACAGGCTGAAGGCTTGCTGGAGGGCGGCTGCGATCTGTTTCTGGTGGAGACCATCTTCGACACCCTGAACGCCAAGGCCGCCATCTTTGCGCTGGACGAACTGATGGAAGACACCGGCGAAAGGCTGCCCGTCATCATCTCCGGCACCGTCACCGACGCTTCGGGGCGCATCCTCAGCGGCCAGACCGTGGCCGCTTTCTGGCACAGCGTGCGCCATGCCCGGCCACTGGCCGTGGGCCTGAACTGCGCGCTGGGCGCAGCCATGATGCGGCCCTACATCGAAGAACTGCACAAGGTGGCCGGTGACACTTTCATCAGCTGCTACCCCAATGCCGGCCTGCCCAACCCGATGAGCGAAACAGGGTTCGACGAAACACCGGCGGTCACCGGCAGCCTGCTGGAAGACTTTGCACGTGCGGGCTTTCTGAACCTGGCCGGCGGCTGCTGCGGCACAACACCCGAGCACATTGCCGAGGTCGCGCGGCGCGTGGGCGGCTACCGGCCGCGCACCCGCCAAGACCCGCTGTTCACGCCGCTGCTGGCCGCCTGACACCGGGTCAGCGAATAGTCGCCTCAAGGCTTCGGTCCACTTCTGCTGACCCACCATGGCCAACGCCGCCGCATTTGCCGACCTGATGCGCCAGCACCGATCGGTGCGGCAGTACCTGGACAAGCCCATCGAGCCGGGCCTGGTCAACCAGTTGCTGGAGCAGGCGCTGGCCGGGTCGTCGTCCAGCGGCAACCTGAACATGGTGTCGGTGATCAAGACACAGGACAAGGCGCTGAAGGCGAAGCTGTGTGATCTGCATTTCGGCCAGCCCATGGTGCTGAAGGGCACGCTGGTGCTGACCTTCTGTGCCGACAGCCACCGCAACCGGCAGTGGCTGCAGCAGCGCCAGGCCCGCTTGAACTTCGGCAACCTGCTGAGCTGGCATGTGGCCGCCTTCGACGCCATCATCCTGTCGCAGACCACCGCCCTGGCACTGGAGAGCCACGGCCTGGGCATCTGCTACATGGGCACCACGCTGCACAGCATGGGCGCCATCGCCGACTTGTTGCGCTGCCCCAGCCATTGCCTGCCGGTGACCAGCATGGTGGTGGGTTGGCCGGCCGAAGCGCCCCCGCAGCGCGACCGCCTGCCGCCCGCGGCCTGGATCCACGAAGAAACCTACCGCGACCCCACACCGGAAGACATCGACCAGCACTTCGGACAGCGTGAGGTCAAGGGCTGGGAACGCTACCGCAGCATGGGCCCTGACATGGCGGCGAGGATGGACGAGTTGGGCATCGCGTCGCTGGCGCAGTACTACACCAGCGACATGAAGTACGCACCGGCGGCGTTTGAGCGCGACTCGGCCACCTTGCGCGCCGTGCTCGAAGCCCGGGGATTCATGCCCTGAGACACGGCCGCAGGCTTCATCTGCAGGCTCCATCCACGGGGGCAAACGGGCAACCGGCGACGCGTGGCCTGATCCGCCTGAGGTCCGCCCACCGTCCTTCTCCTGGCCCCGCGAATTCAAGCTCAACTTCTGCAAGGTTCACCGCATCATGATCAAGCCAGTTTTGTCACGCACGAAGGCGGTGGCGTCTGGCATGAACGCTGGGGCTGGCTGGCGCTGGCCGTAGCCGCCACGCGCGTGCTGCTGGGTCTGGTCAGCCGCAACCCGCATGGCCGCCTGCGCAGCTGGTTCCACGGTGCCGCGCCAACCCTTCAATACCTGCGCGTTGCGCTGCGGGGCCGCGCGCCACGGTACGTGGGGCACAACCCGCTGGGCGGCTGGATGATGGGCCTGCTGCTCGCCGATGTGGTGCTGTGCAGCACCACGGGCTGGCTGTTCACGACCGACCGCTTCTGGGGCCTGGAATGGCTGGAAGAACTGCATGGCGGTCTGGGGCACGCCTTCATTCCGCTGGTGGCCCTGCATGTGGTGGGCGCCGTGCTGGGATCATGGAAACAAGGCGAGAACCTGGTGGCGGCCATGGTGCATGGCCGCCAACGGCCGGCGGCATCTGGCGACCTGCCCTGACCGCAGGTCAACCCTCATCGCCGGACGTCAGATCTCCAGCTTGGTGCCCAGTTCCACGATGCGGTTGGTGGGCAGTCGCAGAAAGTCGGCCACGTCAGAAGCGTTGCGGTGCATGCTGGCAAACAGCTTCTCGCGCCACAGCGCCATGCCGCCGCCCAGCGTGGGCACCACGGTGTCACGGCTGAGGAAGTAGCTGGTCTCCATCTCGTCCAGATTCAGCGATCGGTTCTGCACCAGCGCCAACGCCTCGGGCACGTCAGGCTGGTTCTTGAAACCAAAGTTCAGGATGACCTGCCAGCAGTCGTGACCCAGCGAGGTCACTTCACAGCGGCCGGCAAAACCTATCCACGGCACCTCGTGGTGGCGCACCGTGACAAACAGGTTCTGGGCATGCAGCACCTTGTTGTGCTTGAGGTTGTGCAGCAGCGCCGACGGTGTGCTGCCCACTTCGGCCGACAGAAAAACGGCCGTACCCGGCACCCGCACGGGCGGCGCGATAAACAGCGACTCCAGAAACGGCGCCAGTTCGATGGTCTCTTCGCGCAGGCGTTGCGACATCAGCCGGCGGCCGGCCTTCCAGGTCAGCAGCACGGTGAACATGCAGGCACCGATGAGCAGCGGGAACCAGCCGCCTTCGATCACCTTGATGGCATTGGCCGAGAAAAACGCGATGTCGACAATGAAGAAAAAGCCAGTGGCCGCCAGGCACAGAGGCAACGGCATTTTCCAGCCATAGCGGATGACAAAAAACGTCATGATCGTCGTGATGGTCATGTCGATCGTCACCGCTATGCCGTAGGCTGATGCCAGCGCACTGCTGGAGCCGAACAGCACCACAGCCATCACCACAAAGGCAAACAGACCCCAATTCACGAAGGGCACGTAAATCTGACCGGTTTCGTGCACGTTGGTGAAGCGCAGCCGCATGCGCGGCATATAGCCCAGCTGAATAGCTTGCTTGGTGACGGAAAACGCGGCCGTGATCAGCGCCTGCGACGCCACCACGGCAGCCACTGCCGCCAAGCCGATCAGGGGCACCAGGGCCCAGTGCGGCGCCATTTCAAAAAACGGGTTGCGCACGTTTTCAGGGTGGCGCAGCAGCATGGCACCCTGGCCAAAATAATTCAGCACCAGCGACGGCATCACCGCGATGAACCAGGCCGCACGGATCGGCGCCTTGCCGAAGTGGCCCAGGTCGGCATAGAGGGCTTCAGCACCCGTCACGCACAACACCACCGCGCCCAGCGACAGGAAGGCCACACCGGGCTGATTGAACATGAACAGCAGCGCGTGGTGCGGC
>JAHECB010000074.1:0-2285 GCA_024641925.1 Betaproteobacteria bacterium | reverse complement strand
GCACGTGCGGGTTGTGCACGATCTGTGACACGCCCAAGACGGCCAGCACCACAAACCACAGAAGCATCACCGGGCCGAACAGGCGCCCCACCGTGGCGGTGCCAAATCGCTGGGCGGAAAACAGACCCGTCAGGATCAACAGCGAAATGGGCACCACGTACCGGTGCAGCCCGGGCGCGGCCACCTCAAGCCCTTCGACAGCACCCAGTACCGTCACGGCAGGGGTGATGACACCGTCGCCAAAAAACACGGCTGTGCCGAAGATGCCCAGCACCAGCAGCCTGCGGCGCAGAACAGGCTTGTGTTTGACCGCCTGGGAGGCCAGCGCCAACATCGCAATCAGACCCCCTTCGCCGTGGTTGTCGGCACGCAGGATCAGGGTCACGTACTTGAACGTCACCACGACCGTGATCGTCCAGAACACCAGGCTGAGGATGCCGATGATGTTGTCGGGTGTCAGCGGCAGGCGACCTTCCGCAAACACTTCCTTCAGCGCATACAGCGGGCTGGTGCCGATGTCACCGTAGACAACGCCGACGGCAGCCAGTGTCAGCCCGGCCAGTGCAGCCTTGCTGCGGGGTTCTTTTGTTTGTGACATCAAGCGCTCAGGCAGAGCGCGGATTGTGCGCCGATGAAACAGCCATTCCATCGCCTTGCTGCGTTGCAGCAACAACTTCTGCGAAAGCGAGCGTAACGGCGCCATACGGACGCCGCTGCACCCAGGCCGTCAATCGTAGGTTTCGGCGTCGGGATCGGTGGCTTCCAGTTCGTAGGACGCAGCGAGCATCGCCAAGCGGGCGATGACCCCGTACATGTAAAACCGATTGGGTGCGCTGGCGCCCGGCTTGACCCCGGGCCGCGGCAGCTGGCTGCCGGCCGCAAAGGCCAGTGGCACATAACTGCTGCCCGGGCCACACAGGTCTTCGTCGGGGCCGCGGTTGGCGTGCACCCGGTAGTAGCCGCCCACCACATAGCGGTCGATCATGCAGACCACCGGTTCGGCCACGGCACTGTGCATGTGCTCGACCGTCAGTACGCCTTCCTGCACGATGACACCCAGACCTGCATCGGTCCCGGGGGCTGCAGCACGCAGGCGCTGCGCCAGACGCGCGCCGTTTTCGTCCAGTTCTTTGGCGTCATGCAGCACCAGCATGCCTTGCCCGTCACTGCCGTTGTCGGTCTTGACCACCACAAAGGGCCGTTCGTTGATGCCGTATTCCTTGTATTTGCGCCGCACCTTGGTCAGCACCGCGTCGGCCTGGCTGCGCACACAATCCAGACCGGCCGGGGTGGACACGTCAACCTGCCCGCAGCTGCCGAACAAGGGGTTGATCAGCCAGGGGTCCATGCCCAGCAGCTTGGCAAACTTCTTGGCCACTTCCTCGTAGTTCTGGAAGTGCTGACTCTTGCGGCGCACCGTCCAACCCGCATGCAGCGGCGGCAACAGGTATTGCTCGTGCAAATGCTGTATGGCGCGCGGGGCGCCTTGTGCCAGGTCGTTGTTCAGCAAGATGGTGCAGGGGTCGAAGTTTTTCAGGCCCAGCCGACCGCGGGTACGCACCACGGGCTCCAGCACCAGTTCGCCACCTTCCGGCACCGTCAGGGTGATCGGCTTGTCGGCCTCGGGGTCCAGCGTCCCCAGGCGCACGTTCAGCCCGGCCTGATTGAAGATCTGCACCAGACGCTGGATCGAGTCCAGATAAAAGCTGTTGTGCGTCTGCTGGCCCGGGATCAGCAGCAGGTTCTTGGCCTCGGGGCAGATCTTTTCGATGGCGGCCATGGCCGCCTGCACCGCCAGCGGCAGCATCTCAGGCGTGAGGTGGTTGAAGCCGCTGGGGAACAGATCAGTGGCCACGGGCGCGAGCTTGAAGCCGGCGTTGCGCAGGTCGACCGACGTGTAAAACGGCGGCGTGTGCTCCATCCATTCCAGGCGGAACCAGCGTTCGATGGCCGGCATGGATTCCAGCACGCGCTGCTCCAGCTCGTTGATGGGGCCGGTAAGCGAGGTGATGAGGTGGGGGACCATGGCAGGACAGTCGTTTGAAAAGAAAGATTCTGTCAGATAGGGTCAAACCCCAGGATATCCAGCCCGACCCTAAAAAAGAAAACGGCAGCCAGATGACTGCCGTGGCGCACGTTGAGCTGTCGGCCAAAGGCCGATCAGCTGGGACGCCGCACAGATATTTCCGCACCCCGGGGCCAACGGCCCTGGGGTGCGGAAAGGTCACTTGTTGTACGCCGTTTCGCCGTGGTAGGTGATGTCCAGGCCTTCGCGCTCTTCATCT
>JAHECB010000073.1 GCA_024641925.1 Betaproteobacteria bacterium | reverse complement strand
GTCCCGCTACGGTTGCGGGTGTCACGCTGGACTATTTCCCGTCGCTGGCCGCCCTCACCCTCGCGTCAACCAATACGATGACGACACCGGCGCTGACGGCGGCCAACACCACGGTCGGTTTGCCTTCACCCACGACGTGCGCGGTGACGACGACCAGCTCATTGGCGACGGTTTCATGTACGTGTTCACCACCCGGGCCGACACCATCAAGGGTGTCACTTTCTGCGCCGTGGCGCCGGAACACCCGTTGGCCACGCATGCCGCGCAGGACCAGCCGGTGCTGGCCGCTTTCATTGAAGAGTGCAAGAAGGGCGGCACGACAGAGGCCGAGCTGGCGTTGCGCGAAAAGGCCGGCATGCCCACAGGCCTGACCGTGCGCCACCCGCTGACCAACGCCGAGGTGCCGCTGTGGGTGGGCAACTACGTGCTGATGGGCTATGGCGACGGCGCGGTGATGGGCGTGCCCGCGCACGACGAGCGCGACTTTGCCTTTGCGCTGAAGTACGACCTGCCCATCCAGCAGGTGGTGCACGTGGACGGTGAGCATTACGACTACACCCGCTGGCAGGACTGGTACGCCGACAAGCAACGCGGTGTGGTCATCAACTCCGGCGTCTACAGCGGCATGCACTTCAAGCCCGCCGTGGAAGCCATTGCCGCGGCCTTGAAGGCCAAGGGCCTGGGCGAGAAGAAGACCACCTGGCGGCTGCGCGACTGGGGCATCAGCCGCCAGCGTTACTGGGGCACACCCATCCCCATCATCCACTGCGACGGCACGGCCGACAAACCCGGCTGCGGCAGTGTGCCCGTGCCCGAAAAGGACTTGCCGGTGCTGTTGCCCGAAGACCTGGTGCCGGACGGCAGCGGCAACCCGCTGAACAAGTGCACGGCTTTCCTGAACGTGCCTTGTCCGAAGTGCGGGCAGCCGGCGCGACGCGAAACCGACACCATGGACACGTTTGTCGACAGCGCCTGGTACTACATGCGCTACTGCAGCCCCGACAGCACCGAGGCCATGGTCGACGCGCGCAACGATTACTGGATGCCCATGGACCAGTACATCGGCGGCATCGAACACGCGGTTTTGCACCTGCTGTACGCGCGCTTCTGGACCAAGGCCATGCGGGATCTGGGCCTGGTGAAGTTCAGCGAGCCCTTCACCAAGCTGTTCACGCAGGGCATGCTGCTGAACGAATCGTTCTACCGCGAAGACGCCAGCGGCAAGAAACGCTGGTTCTACCCCAGCGAGGTGGACGTGCAGACCGATGACAAGGGTCACCCCCTGGGTGCGGTGGCCAAGAATGATGGCCTGCCGGTGCAGCTGGGCGGCATCGAAAAGATGAGCAAGAGCAAGAACAACGTGGTCGAACCGCGCGACATCATCGCGCGCTTCGGCGCCGACACCGCGCGCTTGTTCACGATGTTTGCCGGCCCGCCTGACCAGAGCGCGGCCTGGTCCGACTCAGGGGCCGAAGGCAGTTACCGCTTCCTGCGCCGTGTCTGGGCGGCAGGTGCAAAGTACGGCCCGCAACTCCGGGGCGCGGCGGAAAGCACCCTCGCTTGCAGCGCCGAAGGCAAGACCTTGCGGCGCGACATGCACCTGTTGCTGCGCCAGGTCAGCCACGACTACGACCGCCTGCAATACAACACCGTGGTGTCCGGCGCCATGAAGATGCTGAACACGCTGGAGGCCGCCAAACTGCAGGACACGCCTGCCGACCGCGCGGTGCTGAAAGAAGCGCTGGGCCTGCTGCTGCGCTGCCTGTACCCGGCGGCACCACACATTGCCCACGGTCTGTGGCGGGGCTTGGGCTTTGAAGCGGCGGCGGGCGAAATCATCGACACGCCCTGGCCCCAGGTGGATGAAGATGCGCTCCAACAGGACGAGATAGAACTGGTGTTGCAGGTCAGCGGCAAGTTGCGCGGTGCCATTCGGGTGTCGTCCACGGCCAGTCGTGGCGACATCGAAGCGGCCGCCCTGGCCAGCCCTGAATTCCTGCGCTTTGCCGAAGGCAAGTCGGCCAAGAAGGTCGTGGTGGTGCCCGGCCGGCTGGTGAACGTTGTTGTCTGATCGCAGCTGGCTTGGGTTTTGCCAGGAGCGCCGTCATTTGCTGGTGGCGTCGATGGGCGCCGCCGTGCCGGGCCTGTCGGCTTGCGGCTTTCAGTTGCGCCAGCCGCCGCGGCTGGCCTTTGCCAGCATCCACCTGCAGGGTTTTGCACCCCACTCGCCGCTGGCCGCTGAACTGCGCCGGCAGTTGATGCAGCAGGTTCGGTTGCTGGACAGCCCGGCGCAGGCCGACGTGGTGCTGGAAGCCCTGGAAGACCGGCGCGACCGCAGCGTGGTGGCGTCCACCTCCGCGGCCCAGGTGCGCGACCTGCAACTGCGCGTGGCGCTGCGGTTTCGGGCCTTCACACCCACCGGCCGTGAGCTGATCCCGCGCAACGAACTGCTGGCCAAACGTGAATTGAGTTACACCGAAACAGCGGCCCTGGCCAAGGCGTTTGAAGAAGCCGAGCTGTTTCACGACATGCAGATCGACATCGCTGCACAGGTGATGCGGCGCCTGGCCACCGTGGTGGTCTGAGCGCACGGTTGACGCCATTCAACAACGCACACCATGCAGGTCAGACCCGAACAACTGCAGGCCCACCTGGCCAAAGGTGTGCAGCGCCTGTACTGCATTCACGGCGACGAGACGCTGCTGGCGCAAGAGGCGGGCGACGCCATCCGCGCGGCGGCGCGACAAGCCGGTTGCAGCGAACGCAAGGTGTTCAGTGTCAGCGGCGCGCACTTCGACTGGAGCGCGGTGCTGGGCGCGGCGCAGGCGATGAGCCTGTTTGCCGAGCGCCAGCTGATTGAGATTCGCATCCCGTCGGGCAAGCCGGGCAAGGACGGTGCCGATGCCTTGCAGCGTTATTGCCGGGCCTTGAGCGACGACGTGATCACGCTGGTGCAACTGCCGCGGCTGGACTTTCAGCAGCAGAAGTCGGCCTGGTTTTCAGCGCTGGAAGGCGCGGGTGTCAGCGTGCGTGTGGAAACGCTGGACCGCCAGGCGCTGCCGGCCTGGCTGGCACAGCGCCTGGCGAAACAGGGTCAGCAGGTGCGCGACGGTGAAGAGGGCCAGCGCACCCTGGCATTTTTTGCCGATCGCGTTGAAGGCAATCTGCTCGCGGCCCACCAGGAAATCCAGAAGCTGGCCTTGCTGCACCCAGCCGGTGAACTACGTTTTGAACAGGTGGAATCAGCCGTGCTGAATGTCGCCCGTTTTGACGAAACCAAGCTCGTGCAGGCCCTGTGGCAGGGCAACGTGGCCAGGACACTGCGTGTGCTGGCTGGCCTGCAGGCCGAAGGTGAAGCGGCGGTGCGCTTGCACTGGATGCTGGCCGATGACATCCGCGGCTTGTTGCGTGCCCGGCGCGCCCTGGACGCCGGCCAGCCCATGCCCATGGCCTTGCGCGAGGCGCGCGCCTGGGGCGCCAAGGAAAAACTGTTTGAACACGTGCTGCCGCAGTTGCGTGGGGCGGTGCTGGTCAACCTGTTGCGTGCAGCCAGCGAGTGTGACGGTGTGCTGAAGGGTCTGGTTCACCCCGCCTGGCCTGTCGATGCCTGGGACGCCCTGCGGCGCTTGGTGCTGATGGCCCTGGCAGCGCAACGAAGCGGTGACGACGCACGATGGGTCATGCAAGCGCGTTAGCTTGGTTGCCAGCGCGCGGGGAAACGCTTCAGGCGCTGCGCTCTTCGCGCCAGAGTGTGTATTTCAGCGCGGCGACTGAACCCGCGACGATGCCGGCCACGGCCATGAACGAGCCGATGGCCAGGGTCGAGACGCCCGACAGGCCCTGGCCGACCGTGCAGCCCATCGCCGTCACACCGCCAAACCCCATCAGCACGGCACCCAGCAACTGGTTGCGCAAGTCGGCCAGCGAGGCAAAGCCTTCCCAGCGAAAGCGACGGGTGGCCACGGCGTAGACCGCCGAGCCCAGCACCACCCCGATCACGCTGGCGATGCCAAAGGTGAGGTGCAGAGACTTGTCGGTCCACAGCATCAGCAACTCCAAGCCGTAGGCCAAAGGACCGACAAAACTCAGCGACTCGAGCGCGCGTGAGTTGGTTCCAAAAAACACCGTTTCAAGGGTTTCGGGGTTTTCCCCATAACCCAGGTGACCACTGACATACCAGCCGCCCACCACCACAGCGCCAATGAGGACTCCGCCGACCACTTGCGCAAGATTGCCGCGAAAGCGCCGGTCCTTGAAGACAAAGATCAGCAGCGCCAGTACCAGCACCGACGCGGTGGCCAGCAGGGCGTTCTGGGCCGAAAGGCCCGTCGCTCGCGCGACGGCGGTGGTCAGGCTCTGGTCCTTCCAGCCCAGCTCGGCGAGGTTGATGTTGGCTGGGTCCAGCCAACTCGCGCGCCATTGGCCAAACAGCCCCTTGAGCGTCATGTACGACGCGATGCCCAGGAAGACCAGCACGACCAACGAGCGCACGCTGCCGCCGCCCAGGCGAATCAGGTTCTTGTTCGCGCAGCCGCCGCTGAACGTCATGCCGATGCCGAAGGTCAGGCCACCCACCAGCAGGGACAGCCAATTCAGTGTCGGCCGCTGGACCGCCGCCTTGGAGAGATCCACCTGGCCCGCGTAAGCCAGCACGGACGTGCCGATGATCGCCACGGCGATGGCCAGGAGCCACATGCGCATGCGCCCCCAGTGGCCCATGTTGACGATATCGGACAAGGCGCCCATGGTGCAGAAGTTCGTCTTGTTGGCGATGAGCCCGAAGATGAACGCCAAACCAAATCCGCCCCACACGACGACCGTGGCCAGTGGGCTCACCGTTGCATCCATGATCGTGCTCCGAGCGCTAGATGAACAGGCAAACGTCAGATTCGCCGGCGAACTTCATGAAGGTCGCTGCGCCGCCGTATTCGATGCCATCGATGAAGTCGTCCTTCTCGAAGTCGAACAGGTCGACGGTCATCTGACAGGCGATGAACTTGACATCGGACTCGACGCAGACCGAGCGCAATTCCTCCAGCGAGGCCACGCCCTTCTTCTTCATCTTCGCCTTCATCATCATGGTGGCCATCGACTCCATGCCGGGCAGCATCTGCACAAACACCGGCATCGGCACTGGCATGGGCATCGCCGGGTTGGCCAGCGGGCTGATGGCGATACCGCTCAGATCCTTGCGCAGCAATTGCAAGCCGTAGAAGGTGAAAAAGACCTGCACCTCCCAGCCCAATGCAGCCGCCGTCGAAGCCAGGATCAGCGGCGGGTACGCCATGTCCAGCGCGCCCTTGGTAGCGATCAACGCCATCTTCTTGGCTGCCATGTCAGGCTTTCTTCAGGAAAAAAACGTACTTGTTGTTCTCGGTGCCTGAGGACAGCAGCGTGTTGCCGGTCTGTTCGGCAAAGGCCTCCATGTCGCAGACCGAGCCCGGATCGGTGGCCACCACCCGCAGCACCTGCCCCGAAGCCATATCGGACAACGATTTTTTGGTCTTGACGATGGGCATCGGGCAGGCCAGCCCGGAAGCGTCGAACTCCTTGTCGTAATTCATGTGTGTCTCCATCAAAGTATGGGGGTATTAACGGGTAGGGATGGGCTTGCGTCTAGTACCGCTACGGGGGGAGCGCTCATAGCCCATCCGGGTAGTCCGGCCCCATGTGGCCTCGATTCTGGCGTCCTCAGAACCTGCGGGCCCAGGCCAGGCCAATGCTAGTCTGCTTCATGCCGATGGTCTCATTGCCGGCGGCACCGGCGCCCAGTACCCCGTTGAACAAGGAACTGCCTGTGACTGTCTGGCGCGGCGCGATCATCAACGCACCGCTGATGTCGTCTGTCGTGCCCAGCGCATAGGTGAAACCGGCCGTGTAGTGGTCGGTGATCACGCCCGGCGCGAGAATGTTGAAGGTCACATCTGCAGACGAAACCGGGTTGTCGCCCTTGTTGTAGCCCGCGCGCAACGTCAAGGCGTCTGAGGTGCGCCAGGCCACGCCGATCTTGACGACGTTGATGTCCTGCCAGCCGAAACCTGGGCCGTTGGGCGCGCCCAGCGGGGCCACAGGCATGCTCGGGTTGGACACTGCCGGCACGTCGCTGTAGTTGATGCGCACGAGGTCCAGCGCCACTGTCAGGGCGGGCGTTGGCGTGATGGCAACGCCCACGCTGTAGTGCGACGGAATGTCGAAGCCGCCCCCGTCCGCAAACAAGCCCTTGTATTTGTCGAACTTGCCCATTTTCATCTTCGGCGCGTACGAAGCTCCCAAGGTCACCATGTCGTTCAAGCGGCCCTGGTAGCCCAGCCGCAGGCCCACGCCGGTGGAACTGTCGGTGCCGTTGTTGGTCACGCTGCCGGGCGCACCTGTGAAGGGCGGAAATCCCGGCGCATTGTCAAAGGACTGCAGGCCGGTGGCCTTGAATTGCTGATAGCCGAGCAAGAGCGACAGACCAATCGCATGCTGCGCATTGAGCTTGTACGCCACCGTGGGTGCGATCACCAGTTGCATCAGGTCGACGCCCATGGTGCCGCCCCCGCACAGCATGTTGGCTGTCGGCCCGCCACAGTTGAAGTTGCCCTGCGGATAGGTTGTGTTCATGCCGCCGTTGCCATATACCGAGACGCCCAGCGACAGATCGCTGTTGATCAGCGTGTTGTAGCCAAACTCGGGGACCACGAAGCTCGTCTTGTCGCTGTCGACCTTGCCATTCAGCGTCGTGAAACCGGCGCCGCTGCGCTCGGCATCGCGTTTGGGCATGAACACATCGGCGCCCAGGTCGATTCGATTGCCCGCCCAGACCATGCTGGCCGGG
Organism: Betaproteobacteria bacterium; assembly: GCA_024641925.1. GTDB lineage: Bacteria > Pseudomonadota > Gammaproteobacteria > Burkholderiales > Burkholderiaceae_C > Rubrivivax. The sequence continues at coordinate 11,616 of JAHECB010000073.1, read as the reverse complement.
TTGTTGGCGCCACCCAGGCTGTCCTGGGCCAAGGCGGTCGAGGCACCACCCATGCCCTTGGCCTTGATGCCGTAGCCATGCGGGAAATAGCCATTGGTCGCCAGCGCGGGGCCCGCGACAAAGACCGTGGCCATCGGAAGCATGTGAAGAGCGTGTCGCAAGCGTTTCATGGGTTGTCTCCGGGTGTGTTGTGTATGAAGGGGACTGATGGTGGAAAAGAGGCTCAGGACCTGCAAGTCGCAGCGTCACCAGCGGGCCAGCAAGCGGCCGTCGACAAGCTTGCTTTCCCACTGCTTCAGCGGCGTGTCGCCTTTTGCCGTGCACTGCCCGGTGCGAATGTCAAAGGCCCATTCGTGCTTCGGGCAGGTCAGCGTGGCACCACGGAGTGCCAGGTGCGGGATGTTGGTGGTCTGGTGAGGGCAGCGGCTGTCGAAGACCTTCCAGCCCTGCTCGTCGCGGTGCACAAACAGTCCGCGGCCGTCGCATTCGATGCGCGCGGTGGCGCCAGGCTCCAGGTCGGTGCAGGCCATCAGATCGTGCCAGGCACCTTCGCTGCCCAGCCCGGCGTCGCGGAATTCCGGCAAGTCCATGGCCAGGATGATGTCCACAGCCCAGACGATCTTGGCCAGACCCAGCGCCGGAAAAGCCATCAGCAAGGCATCCAGGACTTCAGCCGCCGAGCAGCCGTCACGCAGGGCGCGCTTGAGGTACTGTCGAAAGCCGCGCTCGGTTTGCGAGTGCACTTTGGTGATCACCGAAATCAGGTCGCGCGTCTTCGGGTCCAGATGCTTGCCGCAATCCTTCAGGAAACTGAAGTAATGCGTCATCGCCTCCGGGCGTGCCTTGACGAGAAAGTTGAGTGCGTCGCTCATGGGTTTGCGCCTGGGCCGGGCGTGAGTGCCGCGCTGCGAGCCTGCGGCGGAGGCGATCCGTGCGATCCGTCAAGTGGTCGAACCGGCATCAGCAGCGTCTTTGTCGGGTCGATGCGGCGACCGTGGGGCTCCGGCCGGGCGCCAGAGGGGCGGCCGGGCTTGTCATGGGCATGATTAGGCGCATTGACCGCCTGATCGTCTATTCCCGGCTCGGGTAATGGCGGGCTACGCCATCTGGGCTATCTTTGCGTGCTCGAAACCCCAGCTTGGTGGAGAACTGGGGCAGGCCCTGTGGCGCGTCGACGCACTTAAGTGGTCCAATGTTGACTGCATGCGACGCGCTCCAGCGCGTTGGTCGCACAAGGATGGCCGCCATACGATGTCAGATTCTGAGATTCAGATCACCGAGGTTTGCGCACGGGTCGCCGCGGGGCTGGCGACCGATGGCGATCTGCACAGCTTGCTGATCGACCTGCTCGAACCCATCGCGCAGCAATCGCAGGCACAAGCGGCCTCGATCAGCGTCAAGGCTGCCGAGGACGGCGCCTTGCGACAAATCGGCGCGATCCAGCTTGGCCCTGCCCAGGCTGGCAGCATGCGCGCCGTTCAGGTGCCGCTGACCTGCCGCGGCCATACCTATGGACAGTACGAACTTGAGCTGACGGTTGGGGCCGTGCTCGGCGAATCCACAGTCAGCTTTCATCGGATCCTGGGCACGCTGCTCGGGTTGGCCCTGCACGATGCCTGCACCGAGCGTGAGAGCCGGCAGGCGGTTCTGGCCGATGTCCATGACGGCATTGCGCAGACCCTGGCCTTTGCGCGCATGCGCATGCCGCTGCTGGAGGCGGCGATTTCCAGACACGATCACGCGCAGGCGCGTCGCTACTGTGACGATGTGCGTCAGGCCCTGGGCTCGGCCCACACCAACCTGCGTGCCATCTTGTCGCAGGGCCAGGTGCCGATGCATCCCAAGGGGCTCAAGCATGCCCTTTACTCGAGCATCCAGACGTTTCAGGCGCAGACGCAGGTCGATCTGGTGTTCGACGACCGTGCGCCCGACCTGCGCCTGTCCGCAGGCCAGGAATCGCAGGTCTTCCTGATCGTGCAGGAGGCGCTGGCCAACATCGCCAAGCACGCCCGCGCACAGCATGCGTGGCTGCACATCGGCCAGCAAGATGAACAAGTGGTTGTGCGGGTGGAGGACGATGGTGCGGGGCCGCCGGAACCTGCCGACGCCGAATCGCTGTCGCACTTTGGCATGGACATCATGCGCCAGCGCGCAACCCGCCTGGGCGGTGGTGTCCATGTCGAGGCCCGCGCCGGTGGTGGCACGTGCATGCGGCTGACTTTTCCTGCCAACGAGGGCGCCACAGCATGAGCAATTTTGTCGTCACCCCATGGGTGCTTTGCACCAGGCTGGCGCCCGGCATGGCGTCTGTCCCGTGAACGCCGTGGAGCCTCTGCGTGTCGTCCTGGTCGACGATCACACCCTGTGCCGCAACGGGTTGACCGAATTGCTGCAGCAGCGCGGTCATATCAAGGTTGTGGCCGCTCTGGGTGACCAGGCTTTGGTGGCCGACGCCTTGCGGGAACACCGGCCGGCACTGATGGTGCTGGACCTGCGCATGCCTTCAGGCGACGGCCTGGCGTTGTTGCGGCGGTTGCGCGCCGAGGGCGTCGATACGCCGGCCTTGATCTTGACGATGAGTGATTCCGAGGCGGACGTGGCGGCCGCGCTGCGCTTGGGTGTGCGCGGCTACCTGCTGAAGGACATGGAACCCGAAGCCGTGATCGGTGCGATCGAACGTGCCGCGCGTGGCGAGACAACCTTTGCGCCCGCCATCACGGTCAAGCTTGCCCAGTTGCTGCAGGCAGGTACCGAGGACAAGGAGCGCAAGAGCCTGCTGGATTCACTGACCCAGCGCGAGCATGAGATCCTGGATCACCTGTCACGTGGTGAAAGCAACAAGACGATCGCCCGGTCGCTGGACATCAGCCATGACACCGTGAAGCTGCATGTGCGCCACATCCTGTCCAAGCTGAACCTGAGTTCGCGCGTCGAGGCGGCGGTACTGGCTGTCGAGGCGCGGGCCAACGTCAATGCCGGCAGTAGTGGCAGTGGTGGCAATAGCGGCAACAGCGAATCCTGAGCAGGACGCCGCGTCAGGGGCAGGTGCTCGACTCGCGTGGACCCTTGCCCACAAGCAGCAGGAAGTTTGAAAAAATCCCGATGTTGCCCATGGCTTTCATCTTGGGTGCGGCTGCGTGGGGTTGCCTGAACGTCATGGCGCGAAGGGTCCTGATGGTGCCCGCATCCCTCTCGCACCCGCGCGGTGTTTCGGCCCACATCAGGTCATCCGAACCTTCACCGAGCGCCTTGGTCTTGGCCTTGCAGCCGCCACCATCACCCGGCCTCTGTCAAGGTACCGATCGCCAGGGCTGCGGGCGGGCGGATCGGCTTGAAGGATCAGACCGCCAGTGCTTGGGTGGTCGCTTGCGCGGTCGCGCCCGCCTGCTGATCGCCAAACCAGGCCAGTTCGTCCCGCAGCCGCACCACTTCACCGACGATCGTCATGCACGGTGAGCGCAGGCCTTCACGCTCGACCGCCGCGGCCAGGGTGGCCAATGTGGCGGTCACGACGCGTTGCGACGCCAGCGTACCGTGGCCGACGACGGCCGCCGGCCAATCGGGCGGCAGGCCTTGTTCGATCAGCTTGGCGCAGATGGTCGCCAAGCCCGTCAGTCCCATGTAGATCACCACCGTCTGGCGCGGTCGGGTCAGCATGGCCCAGTCCAGGTCGAAGCTGCCATCCTTGAGGTGGCCGGTGACGAAGGTGCAACTCTGGGCAAAGTCGCGGTGTGTGAGGGGGATGCCGGCGTAGGCCGCTACCCCGCAGGCTGCCGTGATGCCCGGCACGACCTCGAAAGGCACGCCGGCGGCGGCCAACGCCTGCAGTTCCTCGCCGCCGCGGCCAAAGACGAAGGGGTCGCCACCCTTGAGGCGAACGACCTGTCGACCAGCCTGTGCCAGGCGCACCAGCAGATCATTGATGTCGGGCTGCCCCATGCTGTGGTTGCTGCGTTCCTTGCCGGCGTAGATGCGCTCGGCGCCGGCACCAATCAGGGCGAGCACGTCGGGCCCTACCAGGTGGTCATGGACCACCACGTCCGCCTGTGCCAGCAGACGCGCCGCGCGCAGCGTCAACAAGTCGGCGTTGCCGGGCCCAGCGCCAACCAGGTACACGCGGCCCAACGGTACCCGACACGGGGACATCAAGACATGCATGTCGACGAATGAGTTCATGAGCGAGCCACCTCCTGAACCGGGCATGGTCCCGGTCGATTCATGTTGAGCATCCGTTGCAGCCGCCGTTGCCGCAGGCTTTGGCGGGTTTCTCGGCACCGTCGCCGACTTCAGCCTCGGGCGTGAAGATGAAATTGAACTGACCGGGTTCGAGTTCAACGAAGTCGAGCACGATGTCCTCGAGCATGGGCTGGCTGGGCGGCGCGATGACCAGATTCACACCCTGCACCTGCAGCGGCATGTCGCCTTCACGGGGCTCGTCAAAGCCCATGCCGAAGCTGATGCTGCCATCGCTTTCGCGCTTGGCTGCAACCCGCAGGGCCCAATCGGCGTCGCCGGCGCCGGCGGCGGCATGGCGGATCTGCGCCGCAGCGGATGAAGTCAGACTGAGCATGCGATCGCTCCTTGAGGTTGGTGAATGTGGGGGTGCAGCGCGCCGGGTTCGGGCGCCGGCGGGCTGTCGGTGAGTCGACGTTCAGTGACCTGGCGCACAAACGCCACAAAGCGCTGTGGCCAGCGGTTGCCGCCGCTGTTGCGCAAATGGCTGTACGAGGCCAGCAGGTTGTTCACGATGACGCCGTCGCGCTGACCATCAATGCCATGGCCGCGTTGCACCGCATAAGCGTGGCGCACGTGTGGGGCGGTATTGATCAACTCGGAGTGGTGGAATTCGTGGCCGAGAATCACTGCGCTCGATGACCCTGCCGATGGTGCTGAAGGCCACAGGTGATGGGCCGTTTCGGCCAGGCGCACATAACCCCGGCCAACCGGCCGGTCGCGCATGACGGCATCACCCGGGATGGCGCCAACCATCTGCGCCACGCGTCCGTTCCAGCGGATCGAGCGTGACAGGTACATCAGCCCGCCGCACTCGGCATACACCGGCAGACCGTCGGCAATGGCTGCCCGAAGGGCTGATCGCAAGGCGGTATTGGCTTCGAGTTGCGGCAAAAACGCCTCAGGAAAACCGCCGCCGATGAACAGGCCATCCACGCTGGGCAGCCGGGTGTCATGCAGGGTGTCGAACGGCACCAGTGTGGCGCCCGCAGCTTCCAGCGCAGCCAGGTCGTCGGCATAGTAAAAACCGAAGGCCTCGTCGCGAGCGATGCCGATGCGCACTGGCGGCTGCGTCGCGGCGGACTCGGGTGCAGGCGCTGCGTCGATCCAGGTCGCGGTGGTGGCCAGCGCGCGCACCCGGTTCAGGTCCACCTGGGCTGTCACCGCCGCTGCCATTTCACCCAGAAGGCGGTCAGCATCACCGACCTCCGCGGTGGGCATCAGGCCCAGGTGGCGTTCCACCATCGCCAGCCGCTGGTCATGTTGCACGGCGCCCAGTACCGGCAGGTTGGTGTAGTGCTCGATCACTGCCCGCAGCTTGGCTTCATGCCGCGAGCCGCCCAGCTGATTCAGGATGACGCCACCGATGCGCACCTGCGGGTCGAAGGCCTGGTATCCCAGGATCAGCGGCGCAACGCCACGCGTCATGCCACGGGCATCGATCACCAGCACCACGGGCATGTCCAGACGGCGCGCCAGCGCCGCGTTGCTGTTGCTACCGTCCAGCGCCAGGCCGTCGTACAGGCCCTTGTTGCCTTCGACCAGGCTGAGATCAGCGCCAGCTGCATGGTGCGCAAAGAGGCCGCCGATCTCGGCGTCGTGCATCAGATGCGGGTCGAGGTTGACGCAAGGCCGGCCGCTGGCCCGGGCCAGCCACATCGGATCAATGTAGTCGGGGCCCTTCTTGAAGGTCTGCACCGCGAGGCCCTGGTCGCTCAGGGCTCGTGCAAGTCCGACGGACAGCGTGGTTTTCCCGGAGGACTTGTGAGCCGCCGAAATCAGCAAGCGGGGGCCGTGCAGGCGTGTCATGCGTGCGCCCCGGGTTCGTCCTGCGGCATGACGTCCAGCACCCGCACGCCGACGGTGGTGATGACAAACGCCGCGCCAAGGCCACCCAGTCCCAGCAGCAGTTCGGGCCAGCGCGGGCTGTAGTGGGTGACGACACCGTCGCCAAAGCCGCTGCGCACCTGAAAGCCCGGAAAGATGTCGAGCGGAAAGGCCTGCCCGCCAACGATGAAGACGTAGAGCCAGGCGAAGGCCCCCAGCAGCACCAGCAGCGACGCAATCCGGCTGCTGCGCTCGCCGGCCAGGCGCGGGGCGAAGATCAGCACCAGCGGCACCACCGAACCCAGCAGGACGAAGCCCGCCCAGAAGAGCCCTGCATAAACCTCGCCGCCGCCACGCCCAAGCAGGATAAAGGCCTCGAAGCCGCTTTGCCGCGCGAAGTACAGATTGGTCAGGTGATAGACCGCAACCAGGTACAGCGCAGCGGCCACAAAAAGACCCAGCAAACGCGTCAGGCGCTGCCGCACGGCCGGATCCAGGGTCTGGCCGATCCCCTGCAGCAGGGCCGACTGCACGAGCAGGAAAACCGCCAGGCCCCAGCCGAAGGACAGCACGATGAACAGCGGTGCCAGCAGCGCTGATTGGTAGGCCTGGCGCGCAACCAGGAAACCGAAGATCGAACCCGTGCCTGTGGTCAGGGCAAAACGCCAGACCAGCGCGGCGATACCCACCGCCTGGGTATGGGTGTTGAATCGGCGCTCGAACATCGTCCACAGGTAGATCGCCACGATGCCAAACATGCCGCTGTACAAAAACACGTTCCAGGCGAATACCGAGGTGAAGTTGTAGTGCGTGGCCGCGACGATCAGGCGCTCGGGGCGCCCCAGGTCCAGCATCAACACCATCAGGCCGCCGGCCAGCAAGGCCAGCGACAACAGTGCCGACAGCCGTGCGCGCTTTTTGTACAGGTTGATGCCGAACACCGAGCCGATCGACGCCACATTCAGAACGCCAGAGCCGGCCACGATCATGAAAATGGCAAACACGTGCGGCAGGCCCCACACGATGTGGTTGTTCATGCCGGTGATGACGTGGCCCTGGGTTTCCATGGCGTGTGCGGCAAAAAGCCCCGCCAGCGCAACCGCAGCACCCAGCGCGAGCAGGGCGTAGAAACGGCGTTCGTCACTTCGCAGGCTTGAGAGTACGGTAGGGGTCACGTCACAGCCCCTGGTAGCGCACGCCCAGGTCAAGCCGCAGGTCGGCACGCAACTGGGTGGCGGCAGCGGCGCGTGCCCGCCGCGAGATTTCACTGTCCGGATCATTCAGGTCGCCAAACACGATGGCGCCGTGGCCAGCCTGGGTACAGGCTTCGGCGCAGGCCGTGTCCTGCTGGCCCTGGTCAATGCGATGGACACACAGCGTGCAGCTTTCGACGCAGCCCTTGCCGCGCGGTACATCGGGTTTTTGCTCGGTCAGCGGTTCATGCACAAACGAGCGCGCCTGGTAGGGGCAGGCCATCACGCAGTAGCGGCAACCGATGCAACTGTGGCGATCGACCATCACGATGCCGTCGGCGCGCTTGAACGAGGCGCCGGTCGGACAGACGTCGACGCAGGGCGGCTCTGCACAGTGCTGGCACATCACGGGCAGCGACGCGCTGCGCTCGCCCTTGATCTCCTTGATCTCGATCTTGCGTATCCATTGCGCATCCGTCGGCCGGGTAGGCGTGGCCAGGCCGTTTTCGGTGTTGCAGGCGGTGACGCAATCGGTGCAGCCGCTGGCACACTTGTTGGTATCGATCAGCAGGCCCCAGCGCACCTTGGGGTTGGCGCCTTTTGAAGGCACGCCAGGCATCGCGGTGGGCGTTGTGCCCGGTGTCGACGCAGAAGTCAGCGCAGACGGCAGTGCAGGCGCCGGGGCGGGTGTTGCGGCATGGACTTCGATCAGGCGTACGCCGCCAGCCAGCAGGCTGCCACCCATGGCCATGGCAGCCACGCCCAGAAAGCCGCGGCGCGAGGTGTTGTCGGGCGTGAGGTGCTCGGCGCCGCCGGCGTGTTCGGTTTCGCTCATGGCCGATGTTTTGATGTCACCTGGGGTCCCGTCGCGTGGCACTCGAAACAATCGATGCGCACGGCGGCATAGCTGTGGCAGGCGACGCAGAAGTTCGTCTCATTCCGGGCCACGCTGTGTGTCACTGGGCTGGCATGGCATTCGATGCAGCCCTTCAGGCTGGCCTGGGCGCCGCGGATGCCACCATGCACCGTGGCGTCGCGCTGGTGCTTGAGCATGGACGGGTGGTCACGCCGCATCGTGGCCGGGTCGGCGATGCATTGCGTGCCGGGGCGTGCCTTTTCGATTGCCGGCTGCAGTGTGTTTGACACACCAGGCTGTGCCAGCGCCAGCGATTGCAGCCCGACGCACAGCATCCACACCAGATGACGCAGCCTGCGCGGCATGCTCACTCACCCAGGCCCATCTGGATATAGCCCGTGGGACAGACGTCGGCGCAGATGTGGCAGCCGATGCACTTGTTGTAGTCCGTGTCGACGTAACGGCCCGTGGTGGACTTCGCTTTCGGAACCTTGAAGACCGCAACTTGCGGGCAGTAGACGACGCAGTTGTCGCACTCGAAGCACTGGCCGCAACTCATGCAGCGCTTGGCCTCGGCCTGGGCCTGTGTTTCGAGCAGCGGCAGCATGCGCTCCTCGAAGTTGTTCAGGGCCTCCTCGGCACTGAGGTTGACCATCTTGCGCTTGTTGCGCGGCGTGAAGTTGAAATGGCCCAGGTAGAGTTCGCTGTGCGGGATGACGTAGCGGTCGGAGCGATCGTCGTAGTTGTGGATCGCGCCGGTGTTGGCGTCGGTGCCACGCACCGGCTCTTCGATCTGGGTGATTTTCAAGCCCTTCTCGATCATCTTGCGCGCCAGGTCGAAGCTGTGCACGTCGATCTTGGGCCGTTTGTCCAGGGCCTCGCTGCGCAGGTAGCGGTCGATGCCGTCGGCGGCTATGGCGCCATGGCCGATGGCGGTGGTCAGCAGGTGGGGGCGCACCACGTCGCCGCCCACGAACATCGCAGCCTGGTCCTTGACCTGGTAGTTCTTGTCGGCGGCGATGGCGCCCTTGCCGTTGTTCAGCGCCTCCAGGCCCGTGAAGTCGACAGCCTGGCCGATGGCGGAGACGATCAGATCGGCTGGAATGTCCTCTTCGGTGCCCGCGATCTGCTTCACGTCGAGCTTGCCACCGACGATGCGCGCTTCACAGCGGATGACCCGCAGCGCCGTGGCGCGGCCGTCGGCGCCACGGATCACGGCCACCGGAGCGAGCTCGCCGCGGATGGCGATGCCTTCGGCCAGGGCGTGCTCGACCTCGTGCTTGCTGGCCTGCATCTTGTCGATGGCGAAGATCGAGGTCAGTGTGACGTCGGCACCCAGACGCGAGGACAGCGTGGCCACGTCGTGCGCGGCAAAACCGCCGATGACGTTTTCTGGTCGGTCGCTTTCGTTGATCTGGTCGATGTGGCCCAGGCGGCGGGCCACGGTGGCGACGTCGATCGAAGTGTCGCCGCCGCCGATGACGACCACACGCTTGCCCACGTGCTGCATGCGCCCGTCGTTGAAGGCTTTCAGGAAGGCTGTGGCCGTGACCACGTTGGGTGCCTCGGCGCCTTCAACCGGCAAGGCTCGGCCGCTCTGTGCGCCCATGCCCAGGAACACGGCATCAAAGCCGGTCTTGATGTCGTCCAGCGAAATATCGGTGCCGATGCGGCAATTCATGCGCAACGTAACGCCCAGGTCGACGATGCGCTGGATCTCGGCGTCCAGCACCTCACGCGGTGTGCGAAAGCCCGGGATGCCGTAGCGCATCATGCCGCCGGTTTCCTTGCGCTCGTCGAAGATGGTGACGGCGTGGCCCTTCTTGGCCAGCTGGTAGGCCACCGACAGGCCTGCCGGCCCGGCGCCGATCACGGCCACTGTCTTGCCGGTCTGCTGGGTCGGTTTCGGGAAAGCCAGCTTGTGTTCGATGGCCCATTCGCCCAGGAAGTGTTCAACCGAGTTGATGCCGACAAAATCCTCGACCTGGTTGCGATTGCAGCCCGACTCGCAGGGTGCGGGGCAGACGCGCCCCATCACGGAGGGCAGTGGGTTGGCCTCCGTCAGGCGGCGCCAGGCGTATTCCTGCCAGGGCATGCTGGCAGGCGGTTTTTCAATGCCGCGCACGATGTTGAGGTACCCACGGATGTCCTCGCCCGAGGGGCAAGCGCCCTGGCACGGTGGGGTGCTCTGGATGTAGGTCGGGCACTTGTGCGAATGGTCGGCGTCGAAGATTTCCTTCTGCCAGGCCAAGGGCTTGTGGTCATCGTCCCTGAAGCGACGGAAGGTCAGGGGCTGAACCGGGGCGTTTTCGACGATCGACGACATGGTGGGTTTCCTAGAATCTGTGGCGCGGTCAGCGATTCACTTGGCGTTCAAACGCTCGATGCCGAGCAGCTTGAGAACGTACTTTTCATAGACCGGCTCGGTGTTTCCGGTTCTCATCTTGCGCATGAAGTACTTTTCGAACGCGATCTTGGCCAGGTGCACCCATTTGCCCTTCTTGAACCAGTTCACGTTGCGCGGCGGGATCTGCGGCAGGGCGACAAAGGCGGCACCGGTGTCGCCCATATCGGCCAGGCAGATGGCATTCCAGGTGGGTTTGGCGGTCACGGCACGGCCGGCAATTTCATCGGCGATGTTGTGCACGATCGCCGTCGTCATGGTCTCGATCATGTAGCCGGTCTTGGGCGCACCGGTCGGCACCGGGGTCACTTCCACCGGCGGAATGGCCACGCAGACGCCGGCTGAGAAGATATTCTTGTAAGCCTTGCTGCGCTGGAATTCGTCGATCAGGACAAAGCCGCGCGGATTGCACAACTTGGGCACCGCCGCCACAGCGTCGACGCCCTTGAAGGCGGGTAGCATCATGGCCATCTTGAAGGGCACCTCGTGCTCCTTCAGCGGCTGACCCGCGTCATCAAGCTGGGTGACAAACAGCTTGCCTTCTTCGACCTTGGTGGTCTTCGCGTTGGTGATCCACTTCATGTCGTGGCCCCGCAACTCGGATTCGAGCATCGACTTGCTGTCGCCCACGCCACCCAGACCCAGGTGGCCGATGTAAGGTTCGCTGGTGACGAAGGTGATGGGCACCTTGTGGCGCAGCTTGCGCCGCCGCAGGTCGGTATCCAGAATGAGAGCGAACTCATAGGCCGGGCCAAAACAACTGGCCATCGGCATCGCGCCGATGACGACGGGTCCAGGATCCTTCAGGAACTCCTGGTACCTGTCCCAGAACGCCAACGCGTGGTCGACCGTGCAGACCGATTGTGTGAAGCCACCATGCGGCCCGGCACCGGGCACCTCGTCAAAGCTGAGTTTCGGGCCGGTGGTGATAACCAGGTAGTCGTAGCTCAGTTGCTGGCCGCCATCGAGTTCAAGTCGGTTGCCCTCGGCGTCGATCCTGGTCACGGCCTTGGCTATGAAGTCGATGCCCTTGCGCTGCAGCGCCGGTGCGATCGGCATCACCACCTCGTCTCGCTTGCGCCAGCCCACCGCGACCCAGGGGT
>JAHECB010000072.1 GCA_024641925.1 Betaproteobacteria bacterium | reverse complement strand
AACGTCTGGTGCCTTTTGGCGCCGAAGCCTCGGACTGGCTGCAGCAGTATCTGGTACAGGCGCGGCCGGGCATTCTGGGCGGGCGCAGCAGCGAAGCCCTGTTTGTGACGAGGCTGGCCGAGGGCATGTCGCGTCAGATGTTCTGGCAACTGGTCAAGCGTTATGCGCTGCAAGCCGGCATCACCGCGCCCTTGTCACCGCACACCTTGCGCCACGCCTTTGCCACCCACCTGCTCAACCACGGCGCCGACCTGCGGGCGGTGCAGATGCTGCTGGGTCACGCCGACATCGGCACCACCACCATCTACACCCACGTGGCGCGTGAGCGCTTGCGCCAACTGCACGCCGCGCACCACCCGCGCGGCAGTTGAGTCGGCGCTGTTCAGTGCGCCGTTGCGCCCACCACGCCCGCGGGCGGTGCGCTGCCGGTCTTGTTGCGGCTGCGCCGCAGCAGGTAGAGCACGATGCCCAGGTTCAGCAGGTTCCACAGCACGCCGTTGATGAAGGCCGCGTGGTACGAGCCCGTCAGATCAAAGATCTTGCCCGACATCCAGCCGCCCAGCGCCATGCCCAGCAGCGTGCACATCAGGACCGTGCCCACCCGGGCGCCGGCCTCGGCGGCCGGAAAATGTTCACGCACGATGATGGCGTAGCTGGGAACGATGCCGCCCTGGAACAGGCCAAACAGCGCCGAGATCACATACAGCGACACCAGTCCGTCAAACGGCAGAAACAACAGCAGCGCCACACCCTGCAGCATCGAGCCCAGCAGCAGCGTGCGGATGCCGCCGATGCGGTCGCAGATCAGGCCCGAAATCAAACGGCTGGCGATGCCGCAGGCCAGCATCAGCGACAGCATCTGCGCGCCGCGTGCGGCGCCAAAGCCCAGGTCGCCGCAATAGGCCACGATGTGCACCTGCGGCATGGCCATGGCGACACAGCAGGCCACACCCGCCACACACAGCAGAGCCTGCGCCCGGTTCAGGCTCAGGCCAAAGGGCCGATTTGAGGCCAGCACACGCGGCGCCATGGCCGTGCTGGAAACGGCGGCCACGGCCACCGGCGGCCGTGCCCGCATGCACAGCGCCAGCAGCGGCATGGTCACGGCGCAGAACGCCGCCAGGCCAAAGTAAGCCGTGCGCCAGCCCAGGGCCTGCACAACAGCCTGCACCAAGGGCGGCCACAGAGCACCGGCCAGGTAGTTGCCGCTGGCGCAGATGGCCACCGCAATGCCGCGCCGGCGCACAAACCACAACGAGGTGTCGGCCACCAGCGGGCCAAAGGTGGACGCACTGCCAAACAGCCCCAGCAGCACGCCATGGGCCAGTGCAAACAGGCCCAGATTGGGCGCCAGCGCCGCCGCGGCAAAGCCCAGACCCAGACCGACGGAGCCCACCAGCAAGGGTGCGGTCACGCCGAACCTGTCGGACAGCCGGCCCATCAGGATGCCGCCGATGCCAAAGCCGATCATCAGCAAGGTGTAGGGCAGCGACGCATCGGACCGGCTGACACCAAATTCGGCCTGCACAGCCGGCAGCACCACCGACACCACATACATGGCGCTGGAGCCGATGGTCATCAAGGCCAGTGCACAGGCGAGGCGCAGCCAGGCATAGCGGCTGTCAGCCAGATGGGGGGTGGTCATGACGGACAGCTTGAAACGGTGATCAGATCTGCAAGGCCTGCAGCTCGTCGGCGGTAAAGCCTGCCGCTCGGCGCGCTTCCAGGTTGAAAGGCGGCTTTGGTTTGGGCGCGCCATGCTGTTGTGCCAGCTCGCGGTAATGCAACACCGGGTCCAACGCCTGCTGCTGGCACAACCAGGCATACCAGTGGTTGCCGATGGCGACATGGCCCACTTCGTCGCGCAAGATGATGGACAGGATGTCCGCCCCGCGGTGGTCACCGGCTTTGCGCAGCTTGGCCTGCATGGGCGGGGTGGCATCCAGCCCGCGCGCTTCCAGCGTGCGTGGCACCAGCGCCATCCGCGCGGTCACGTCGCCAGCGGTTTTTTCCACCATGCTCCACAGGCCGTCATGGGCGTCGAAGTCACCGTAGGCGTGCCCCAGGCTGGCCAGGTGCTCCACCAGCAGCGAAAAGTGCAGCGACTCTTCGTGCGCCACACGCAACCAGTCGCGGTAGAAGGCGCGCGGCATGCCGGCAAAGCGCCAGATGGCGTCCAGCGCCAGGTTGATGGCGTTGAACTCGATGTGGGCCACGGCGTGCAGCAAGGCTGCCAGGCCCTCGGCCGTGAAGGGGCTGCGGCGCGGCACCTGGGCGGGGCTGACCAGGTGCGGCCGCGGGGGGCGGCCCGGCAAGGGCAGGGCGCAGTCCAGGGCCGCCTGGGTGTCCACCCGCACGTCGCTGGCCTCGAACAGCGCCACCACGGCAGCCGCCTTGGCCGCGGGCTCGGGCACCAACAAGACCTGCAAGGCGGCGTGTCGCAACTCCATCCTTAGAATTATCAACTCCACCACACCAACAGGAGCCGTCGTGGCGATCTATGAAATCGGGGAAGGCGCTGACAACCGCCCCCAGCTCGACGCCAGCGCCTGGGTGGCCGACAGTGCCCACGTCATCGGCCGTGTGCGCATGGCGGCGGGCAGCAGCGTCTGGTACGGCTGCGTGCTGCGTGGCGACAATGAATGGATCAGCCTGGGCGCACGCTGCAACGTGCAGGAAAACAGCGTGCTGCACACCGATCCGGGGTTTCCCATGCACCTGGGTGAAGACGTCACCATCGGCCACCAGGCCATGCTGCACGGCTGCACCGTGGGCGACGGCTCGCTCATCGGCATCCAGGCCGTTGTGCTGAATGGCGCCAAGATTGGCAAGAACAGCCTGGTGGGGGCCGGCGCCATCGTCACCGAAGGCAGCGAGTTTCCCGACAACTCGCTGATTCTGGGTGCGCCGGCCAAGCGCGTGAAGGAGCTGTCGCCAGAACACGTCGCGCGCATGCGCGGCGCAGCGGCGCACTACGTGGACAACGCGGTGCGCCACCGCGACCACGTCAAACGCATCGCCTGACGAGCCACCGATGGGGACACTGAAGCGTTTTCTGTTTGAAGGCCTGCCGGTCCGCGGTGCATTGGTTCGCCTGACCGGCAGCTGGCAGGAACTGCTGGCACGGCGAAAGGACATTGGCCCCTACCCTGCCGAGGTGCGCACGCTGCTGGGCGAAATGACCGCAGCCGGCGTGCTGATGCAGTCACACATCAAATTCAACGGCAGTCTTACCTTGCAGGTGTTTGGCGACGGCCCGGTCAAGCTGGCCGTGGCCGAAGTGCAGGACAACCTGCAGTTCCGGTCGACCGCCAAGGTGGTGGGTGATGTGCCGGCCGGCGCGCAACTGGAAGCGCTGTTGAACGTGCACGGCCAGGGCCGCTGCGCCATCACGCTGGACCCGCGCGACAAACAGCCTGGGCAACAGCCCTACCAGGGCGTGGTGCCCCTGCACGGTGACCATCGCGAACCCCTGCAGCAGGTGCAGTCGGTACTGGAGCACTACATGTTGCAGTCCGAACAGCTGGACACCCGGCTGCTGCTGGCCGCCAACGACGAGGTGGCGGCGGGCCTGCTGCTGCAACGCATGCCGGTGCAAGGCCTGGGCAACCTCGAAGGGCAGGGCGCACGCAACGAAGACGACATCGGCATCAACGAGGCCTACAACCGACTGTCGCTGCTGGCCGGCACGCTGACCCGCGAAGAGTTGTTGAGCTTGTCCATCGACGAGATCCTGCACCGCCTGTTCTGGGAAGAAACGGTGCGTGTGTTTGACTCGCAGCGGCCGCAGTTTGCCTGCAGCTGTTCGCGCCAGCGTGTGGGCAACATGCTGCTGGGTCTGGGCCGTGCCGAAAGCGACAGCCTGATCGAAGAGCGGGGCGAGGTCGAGGTGGGCTGCGAGTTCTGCGGCGCCCAGTACCGTTTTGACGCGGTGGACGTGGGCAAACTCTTCACGCCCGCCCACGACCAGGCGCCGGGTGGGCAGGGCGTGCAATGAGGCGAAGCCGCCCCCGCCGAATGTGCTGCGCGAGCAACCGTTTGCATCAGACGCGGTAGAGGCCCATGGGGCGAATCCGGCCCCATTCGCGTGATCCCGGCATCCCGTTTCGGGCTGGCGGCGCAGGCCAGGGGAGCGGGCAGGCGCCATTCCCATCTTGAATGTGCGAATTGCCACCGGCTCAGGCGTTGACCGGCGCGAACAGCAGTATCGACCGCCGATCGGCGCTGCTGCCCGGAGCGCTACGCGCCAGATGGGTGCTGTTGTCGCAGTGCGCGTTCGTAGGGCGCTTCGATACAGCATTCACATGCCCAGGCGCTGCGGCTGGCAGCCGGGCCGGCCCTCGGGTCGTTGGTGATCAGTCGGGTTAGCAGGCCGGCATTTTCGGGCTGGCCGGGTGGGCGGCTGTCGGGCCTTGTTGTCAACATGGCGTGCACGGCCGTCACCGCGCGTTGCAACCGCTTTTGCCCTTGGCCACCCACCACGGAAAAGGGCAGGTTGTTGGTCAGCAGCAGGCTGCGCAGTGCCTGGTCCACCGGAGCCTGCACTTGGGGCCCGTCGCGCTGGTGGCCGTCTGCCACCCAAGGCAGGTCGAGTGCCGTGAGCAGCGTCAGGTTCACTTGCTGGTGCCACCGGGCAGCGCAGTGGTCCAGGCCGTGGTCGCCAAAGACAAGTCCGCTGTAGACCGCCGTCATCAAGCCGGTGGTGTCGCACACCACCAGGTCGTGCTGCGCCGCCGCGGCTTCGATGCGGGCGTGCTGCTCGATGGCAATGGCCGCTTGTTCATGCTGAAGGGGCGTGCGGCCTTTGTGGTCACACCACTGGCGCAACACCTCGGGGACCCAGGCCACCCGCAGGCCGCTGGACGATGCTGACAAGGCTTGTGACAAGGCCCGGGCCAGCGTGGTCTTGCCGGTGCTTTCGGCACCCACCAGGGCCACCAGCGCTGCACCCTGCGCGCTCTGTTTTGTCATGCCGGCTCCGATTCTGCCAGCGCTTGCCAACGGCGCCAGCCCCAGATGGACAGCAGCGCAAAAAGGGCATACAGCACAACGGTCAGTGTCAGTCCCTTGTGCAGGAACAGCGCCACGCTGACGATGTTCACCGCCAGCCAGGTGGGCCAGTTTTCAACCAGCTTTCGGCCCAGCAGGATCTGGCCAGTGATGCTGGCCACCGTGGGCAGCGCGTCGAAGTAGGGCACGTCGCTGTCGGTGATGCGGTCCAGCAGCAGACCCAGCAGCGGCCAGGCCAGCAACGTGGCCGCAATCGCGAAGAGCCGCTGGCGTGTGCCGAGCCGGCGCACCCGCAATGCGCTGCCGCCGGCCTCGGTGCCGCGCAGCCACTGCCACCAGCCCCAGAACGCCAGCACGATGAACAACACTTGCAGGCTGGCTTCGCCGTACAGCTTGCTGCCCCAGAACAGCCCAGCGTAGGCCGCCGAGGCAAAGATGGCCAAAGGCCAGGCCACCGGGTGCACACGGAAGTTGGCCCACACCATGAGCAATGAGGCGACAAAAGCCGCCACTTCCAGCACGCTGACGGGGCTGCCCCAGGCCGTGAAGGCGGGGGCGAGAACAGCGTCCAGCAAGGGGAGTTGGTCCGTTAAAAAGGGCGTGCGGGAAAGGCAACCAGATAGCCGGCGGCACAGCCGCGAGGCCTAGCGCCGGTCCGTCAGACGCACCAGGATTTCGTCGGCCTTCACCATACCCAGTTCAGCGCGCGCCTTTTCTTCGACCATTTCTTCGCCTTCCTGCAGGTCGGCAACCTCGGCAGCGGTGCGTTGGTTGCGTTCACGCAATTGCTGGTTGGTGTCGCGCTGGGCCTGCAGTTTTTTATGCATGGCCGTGACCTGGGGCAGGCTGGCCTTGCCAAACCACAGGTCGGCCTGCACGGCCCCCAGCAGGATGGCAAGAGCAACGGTGATCCAGCGCATGGTGAAGGTGGGATTGGAGATGGACGCTTGAGGTTGGCTAGCTTACCCGCTAGCTTACGGGGTTGTGCGCAGGTTGTAGAAAGCCGCACGGCCAGGATAGCTGGCCACGTCGCCCAGGTCTTCTTCGATGCGCAACAACTGGTTGTACTTGGCCATGCGGTCGCTGCGGCTCAGGCTGCCGGTCTTGATCTGCCCGGCGTTGGTGCCCACGGCGATGTCGGCGATGGTGCTGTCTTCGGTTTCGCCGCTGCGGTGGCTGATGACGTTGGTCCAGCCGGCGCGCTTGGCCATCTCGATGGCGGCAAAGGTTTCGGTCAGCGTACCGATCTGGTTGATCTTGATCAGGATGGAGTTGGCCACCCCTTCGCGGATGCCGCGTTCCAGGATCTTGGTGTTGGTGACAAACAGGTCGTCGCCCACCAGCTGCAGCTTTTTGCCCAGGCGGGTGTTCAGGACCTTCCAGCCGTCCCAGTCGCCTTCGTGCATGCCGTCTTCGATGCTGATGATGGGGTACTTGTCGGCCCAGCCGGCCAGCATGTCGGTCCATTCGGCTGCGCTCAGGCTCAGGCCTTCACCTTCCAAGTGGTATTTGCCGTCCTTGTAGAACTCGCTGGCGGCGCAATCCAGGCCCAGGGCAATCTGCTCACCGGGTTTGTAGCCGGCGACCTCGATCGCCTGCAGGATCAACTGGATGGCGGCTTCGTGGCTTTCGACGTTGGGCGCAAAACCACCTTCGTCGCCCACGCTGGTGGGCATGTTCTTGTCGTGCAGGATCTTTTTCAGCGCGTGGAACACTTCGGCACCGTAACGCAGCGCTTCGCGGAAGCTGGGCGCGCCCACGGGAATGAGCATCAGTTCCTGCAGGTCGAGGTTGTTGTTGGCGTGGGCGCCGCCGTTGATGACGTTCATCATCGGCACCGGCAGGCTCATGCTGCCCATGCCGCCAAAGTAGCGGTACAGCGGCAGGCCACTTTCTTCGGCCGCCGCGCGGGCCACGGCCATGCTCAGCGCCAGCGTGGCGTTGGCGCCCAGGCGGCTTTTGTTGTCTGTGCCGTCCAACTCGATCAGTGTGCGGTCCAGAAAGGCCTGTTCGGAAGCGTCCAGTCCCAGCACGGCTTCGCTCATTTCGGTGTTGATGTGCTCCACGGCCTTGAGCACACCCTTGCCGCCGTAGCGGCTCTTGTCGCCGTCGCGCAGTTCGATGGCTTCACGGCTGCCGGTGGACGCACCACTGGGCACGGCGGCACGGCCCATGGTGCCGCTTTCCAGCAGCACATCGCATTCCACGGTGGGGTTGCCGCGGCTGTCCAGGATTTCGCGACCGACGATGTCAACAATGGCACTCATTCAATTCCTCGGGATTCAAGAAGTTCAGACACGCCGGCGGTGCACCGGACGGTCAAGGTAGGTTCAGGGCGCGCTGTCCACGCCTTCAACCAGCACCATGTTGAAGCAGGCCGTGGCGCCCTGGCGGAAAGCCCGCGCATGCACATATTCCGGGCTGTCGTACATGGCCTTGGCGGTTTCAAAGTCAGGGTAGCGCAGCACCGTCAGGCGGGGCGGCTGCCAGTCGCCTTCCAGCACGTGCATGCGGCCGCCGCGCACCAGGTATTCGCCGCCGTAAGCCTTGGCGGCCGCGGGTGCGGCGGCCATGTAGCGTTTGAAGGCTTCTGGGTCGGAGACTTGCGATTCGACAATCAGGTAGGTGGCGGGCATGGTGGGCTCGGTCTCTTGACGGGTTGTCGGCACTCAGCAGCCGAAGTCGTTTTCCAGCAAGGGCTGGCTCTTGATCACACGGTCCAGCGACACCAGTTGCTCCAGCAACGCGCGCATGTGTTTCAGCGGCACGGCGTTGGGCCCGTCACTCAGGGCGTTGGCCGGGTCGGGGTGGGTTTCCATGAACAGACCGGCCACACCCACGGCCACCGCGGCGCGCGACAGCACGGGCACAAATTCGCGCTGTCCGCCGCTGCTGGTGCCCTGGCCGCCCGGCAACTGCACGCTGTGGGTGGCGTCAAAAACCACCGGCGCGCCGGTGTCGCGCATGATGGCCAGGCTGCGCATGTCGGACACCAGGTTGTTGTAGCCAAAACTGGCGCCGCGCTCACAGGCCATGAAACGGTCCTCGGACAAGCCCTTTTCACGCGCTGCGGCGCGGGCCTTGTTGACGACGTTTTTCATGTCGCCTGGTGCCAGAAACTGGCCTTTCTTGATGTTCACCGGCTTGCCGCTTTGCGCCACAGCGCGGATGAAGTCGGTCTGCCGGCACAAGAAGGCGGGGGTCTGCAGGACGTCCACCACCTGGGCCACGGCGGCAATTTCATCGATGCTGTGCACGTCGGTCAGGATGGGCACGTTCAGCTCACGCTTTACCTTGGCCAGGATTTCCAGGCCCCGCGCCATGCCCGGGCCGCGAAAGGTGTCGCCGCTGCTGCGGTTGGCTTTGTCGTAGCTGCTTTTGAAGATGAACGGTATGCCCAGCGCGGCGGTGACCTCTTTCAAGTGGCCGGCCACGTCCATTTGCAGTTGTTCGCTCTCAACGACGCAGGGGCCGCTGATCAGGAAAAACGGCTGCGTCAGGCCAACGTCAAATCCGCAGAGCTTCATGCCGCCGCCTTGTTCAGTGGCGCGGCCGCTGCGGCCAGGCGCTGCGTTTGCTGGGTCAGCGCGGCCTTGATGAAGCTGGTGAACAGCGGGTGCCCGTCCCAGGGTGTGCTCTTGAATTCAGGGTGGAACTGCACGCCCATGTACCAGGGGTGCTCACTGCGCGGCAGTTCGACGATTTCGGTCAGCTTCTCGGTCTGCGTCAGTGCGCTGATCACCAGCCCGGCCTGCTGCAGGCGGTCCAGGTAATTCACGTTGGCCTCAAAGCGGTGCCGGTGCCGCTCCGTAACGACCGGGCCGTAGATTTCAAAGGCCAGCGTGCCAGGCTTGACGTCGGAGCTCTGTGCCCCCAGGCGCATGGTGCCGCCCAGATCTGATGACGAGTTGCGTTTTTGCACCGAGCCGTCACGGTCTTTCCATTCTTCGATCAGCGCAATCACCGGGTGCGGGCTGGCAGGCTCGAATTCGGTGCTGTTGGCGTCGGCCAGCCCCGCCATGTTGCGGGCGTATTCGATGGTGGCCACCTGCATGCCCAGGCAGATGCCCAGGTAGGGCACACGCGTTTCGCGGGCATAACGCGCCGCCGCAATCTTGCCTTCGATGCCGCGCTTGCCAAAACCGCCAGGCACCAGGATGGCGTCAAAAGCCGCCAACTGGGCTGCGGTGTTTTCAGTCAGTGTTTCCGCGTCCACATATTGAATGTCGACCCGGGCGTGGTTGTGAATACCGGCGTGGCGCAATGCTTCGTTCAGCGACTTGTAACTGTCGGACAGGTCGGTGTACTTGCCGCACATGGCGATCTTCACCGTGTGCGCCGGATGTTCCACCTCGTCGACCAGCTTGTCCCAGCGCTTCAGGTTGGCGGGCCGGGTCAGCAGTTGCAGCTTCATGCAGATCAGTTCGTCCAAGCCTTGTTCATGCAGCAGGCGCGGCACCTTGTAGATGGTGTCCACGTCCCACATGCTGATCACGCCGTGCGGCTGCACGTTGGTGAACAGGCTGATCTTTTCGCACTCGTCGGCCGGGATGCGGCGGTCGGCGCGGCACAGCAGCACGTCGGGCTGAATGCCGATCTCGCGCATCTTCTGCACCGTGTGCTGAGTGGGCTTGGTTTTCAGTTCACCGGCCGTGGCAATCCAGGGCACATAGGTCAGGTGCACATAAGCGCTGTTGTTGGGGCCGGACTTCAGGCCCATCTGGCGCACGGCTTCCAGGAAGGGCAGGCTTTCGATGTCGCCCACGGTGCCACCGATTTCAACAATGGCCACGTCCACATTGGCTGCGCCCCGACGAACAAATTCCTGGATTTCGCTGGTGACGTGCGGAATGACTTGCACGGTCTTGCCCAGGTAGTCGCCCCGGCGCTCTTTTTCAAGCACGCTTTTGTAGATCTGGCCGGCGGTGAAGTTGTTGGCCCGTTTCATCTTGGTGGTGATGAAACGTTCGTAGTGGCCCAGGTCCAGGTCGGTTTCGGCGCCGTCGTCGGTGACAAACACCTCGCCGTGCTGGAACGGGCTCATGGTGCCGGGGTCGACGTTGAGGTAGGGGTCCAGCTTGATCAGCGTGACCTTCAGGCCGCGCGATTCAAGAATGGCGGCCAGCGACGCCGCTGCAATGCCCTTGCCCAAAGAGGACACCACGCCGCCGGTTACAAAGACAAACTTGGTCATGTCAAGGGGCTGTTCAAGGGCCTGCCCATCGTCTGAAAACGGGGGCCTGGAAACTGCCATGTGGGTAAAGAGTGAGTATACCGGCGGCCGCCCGACGCACGATGGGTCCATGGCCCTGGGACAATGGCGCCATGGGCCCCCAACGCATCGTCTGTCTGACCGAAGAGACCACCGAATGGCTGTACCTGCTGGGTCAGGAGGATCGCATCGTGGGCATCAGTGGTTACACGGTCCGGCCGCGGCGGGCCCGCCAGGAAAAACCGCGGGTCAGCGCCTTTCTGGACGGCAGGATCGACAAGATCGTGGCCCTAGAGCCCGACCTGGTGATCGGTTTTTCGGACATGCAGGCAGCTCTGGCCGACAAGCTGATCCGCGCCGGGCTGAACGTGCTCATCACCAACCAGCGCAGCGTGGCGCAGATTTTTGAAACGCTGCGCCTGGTGGCCAGTTTGGTGTGCGAACAGGTGCGGGCGCAGGACTGGATCGAACAATGCCAGGCCCGGCACCGGCAGATGGCGGCGGCGGCCGCGCTGTGGCCGGTCCGCCCCAGGGTGTACTTTGAAGAGTGGGACGAGCCGATGATCAGCGCCATCCAGTGGGTCAGTGAACTGATGGCGGTGGCCGGCGGCGACGACATCTTCCCGGAGCTGGGGCGGCAGAGCATGGGCCGGGACCGCATCGTGGCCGATGCCCTGGCGGTGCCGGCGCGTGCGCCGGACATCATCCTGGGTTCCTGGTGCGGCAAGAAGTTCAGGGCCGAGCGGGTGGCGCAACGCCCGGGTTGGGCCCAGGTGCCCGCGGTCCGGCACAGCGAACTGCACGAAATCAAGTCCTGCGACATCCTGCAGCCCGGGCCTGCCGCCCTGGTGGACGGCGTGGCGCAGTTGCACGGTATTTTTGCCCGCTGGTCGGGCCGCCACCAGCCCGGTTCAGGCCGCTCGGCGGCCCAAGGCGATACCGCCCTGCTCCGTTCATCGATGCGTCCATGAAGGCCGAGTGGCAGCTGTTTGCCCTGGCCGTGGCCATGCTGACGCGCTGGGTGCCGGCTGGGCCGGCCCGCGCCCCTGGCGGCCAGCCGTTTGCCGCCTTGGGCAGCTTGCGCCACTTTCCCGGGGTGGGTTTGCTGATCGGCGGCCTGGCGGCGGCCGGGTTGTGGGCGGCGGGCCATGCCTGGCCCGCGCTGCTGTCGGTGCTGGCCAGTGTGGCCGTTGTGATGTGGGTGACGCGCGCCCGCCACGAACTGGGCCTGGTGCGGTGTTTTGCAGGGCAGGCTCAGCCGGGCTCACCCGGGTTGGCCGGTGGCGACGGACCGATGGCCGCTTCACCCGCATTGGGGCTGATCGCGCTGTTGATGCTGCTGTCCATCAAGGCCGCCGCCCTGTACAGCCTGGTGGTGCGTGACCTGGGCGTTGCCCTGGCGGCGATGGTGCTGGCACACAGCTGGTCCAGGGCGGCCATGGTGCTGCCGGTGCTGTTGCAGCAATGGCGCCAGTCTCGCACGGCCGCTTTACCGCGTGACGCCAGCGCGCGGCCCGCGGCGCCAGCTGAACTCGACAACATGGCCCTGCCGCTGCCGCTGCCGCTGCCGCTGGCGCTGTTGTGGTGCGTGTTGGCGGCCGCGTCGTCGACGCTGGTCATGCCCGGTGCGGCCCTGGTGGCTGCGGCGCTGGCCTGCGCGCTGACACTGGCAGGCGCCCTGCAGCAACTGCGGCTGCAGCCTGGCGCTGGCGGCAGCGCTGGCATGGACGCGGTGCAGCAACTGTGCGAAGTGTCGGTGTACCTGGCCGTGGTGGCGGTGATGGCGCAGGGCTGAGCAGCAAGACAGCCCTGAGAAAGGCCGTTCGTCACGTCCTCCTGCAATTCAGGCCACTGGCGTTGCGGACCGTCGCCCCTCACTTTCGCCGGACGTGCCTGAAGCAGAAGATAGCGACAACTTACCTGCCATCCACCGGAGTCGCATCATGTACAGCACCACACCCCGCTACCAACGTTTTCTGGCCCTCTGCCTGTCGGCCGTGCTGACCCTGGGCATGCTGGGCGGCATAGACCACCTGGCGCAACCCGATCAGGCCGAAGGCCAATGGGCCAAAGCTGGGCCCCACACCACGGCGGCTGCCAAGGCCTGATCGGCCATGAACGCCATGGTCTTTTTTGTACTCTGGTGTGTGCTGCTGGTCATCAGCTGGCCAGTGGCTGTGCTGGCCCTGGTGTTGGCGCCGCTGATCTGGTTGCTGTCGCTGCCATTCCAGCTGCTGGGTCTGCTGCTGTCGGCCGTGCTGGCCTTTCTGGGCGCCTTGCTGCTGTTGCCGGCCCGCTTGCTGGGCTACCGAGATCGCTGAACCTGCTGGCAGGTAGCTGCCACTTCAGCGATGTGAGGTCTTGCCAAGCCGTCTGGCATTGCTGACGGCCTTGCGGTGAACCGGCGACAGGCCAGCATTCATGATGTCCAGTGTCTTGCTGGCGGCCTGGCCCGCGCTGGGCACCCAGGCCCTGCTGGGGCCAGTCAACCAGGCCATGGGGTTGAACCAGCTGCTGGCCATCGCCAGCGCTGCGGCCTGTTGCTGCTGCACCGCCTGGGCTGTCATGGCTTGCCAGCTTTCGACGAAGGCGCTGCTTTTTTCGGTCCACATGCGCTGAAATTCCGCCTGGTCGCGGGCCGAAGGCATCGGGCCCGCCTTGGCCATGCGTGCCACCCGGTGCGCCATCACCTGAAGCGTGGCCATGCCCAGTTCGGTAAACTTGGTCATCCACAGTGCGGCGTTGCCGCTGCCGAACGTGCTGGACTTTCGGCGGGGGTACTTCCGTTTCATGCTGTGGCTCTGGGTATTCGGGATTGGGTTCATGATGCAGCAAGCGTGGCGTCATGCCCGGCAACGTGGGGATGACCCCGCCTTGCGCTGTGGCGTAAGGCCTGCGCCAGTTCCTGGGAGCCTACTTTTGGCATTCAGCATTTCATTCAAGATGAGGAGACCGACATGGCACAACGTGACGTAGTGGTTCTGGGCGCAGCACGCTCGGCAATTGGCACTTTCAATGGCTCGCTGGCCGACATGGAGCCGGCGGAGCTGGCCGGTCTGGTCATGAAAGAAGCCGTCAAGCGCAGCGGCGTCGACCCCAAGACCATCAATTACGTGACGGTGGGCAACACCATCCCCACGGAAAGCCGCTTCCCCTACGTGGCGCGTGTGGCCAGCATCCAGGCTGGCTTGCCCATGGACAGCGTGGCGATGTCGGTCAACCGCCTGTGCAGCTCGGGCCTGCAGGGCATCGTGACCACCGCGCAGAACATCCTGCTCGGCGATTGCGACTACGGCGTCGGCGGCGGTGTCGAGGTCATGAGCCGCGGCGGTTACCTGAGCCCGGCCATGCGCAACGGCGCCCGCATGGGTGACACCAAGCTCATTGACATGATGGTGGCCACGCTGACCGACCCCTTCGGTGTTGGCCACATGGGCATCACGGCCGAAAATTTGGTCACCAAGTGGGGCATCACCCGTGAAGACCAGGACAAGCTGGCCGCCGAAAGCCACCGCCGCGCGGCCGCCGCCATCGCCGAAGGCCGCTTCAAGAGCCAGATCGTGCCCATCGTCAAGCAGACCCGCAAGGGCGAAGTCACGGTGGACACCGATGAGCATGTGAAGGCCGCCACCACTTTGGAAAGCCTGTCCAAGCTGAAGCCGGCATTCAAGAAAGACGGCAGTGTCACCGCGGGCAACGCGTCGGGCATCAACGACGGTGCGGCGTTTTTTGTGCTGGGTGAGGCCAAGATTGCCGCCAGCCATGGCTACAAGCCCATGGCGCGCCTGGTCAGCTATGCCGTGGCAGGCGTGCCCAACGAGATCATGGGCGAAGGCCCGATCCCGGCGTCCAAGCTGGCGTTGAAAAAGGGCGGTCTGACGCTGAGCCAGATGGACGTGATCGAAAGCAACGAAGCGTTTGCCGCCCAGGCCATTGCCGTGGCACGCGGCCTGGAATTGGACATGGCCAAGACCAACCCGAACGGCGGCGCGATCGCGCTGGGCCACCCCATCGGCTGCAGCGGCGCTTTCCTGGCCACCAAGGCCATCTACGAGCTGCACCGCACGAACGGGCGTTACGCGCTGGTGACCATGTGCATTGGCGGCGGCCAGGGCATTGCGGCGGTGTTTGAGCGCCTGTAAGGCTCAGCGGCCCCAGGCCTGATCCAAAAAACCCGCTGCCGGCTTTGTTGGCAGCGGGTTCTTTTTTGGCGCCTGCAGTTCAGGCCGTTGCCACGGGCCGCGACAGCAGCGTTTCCAGGCACTGCTCACGAATGCCGAAGTAGCGCTTCAGGTCCTGCACCCGTTCCTGCGCCTGTGCCAGGTCGTCCGATGGGGTGGCTTGCCGTTTCACCGCCAGGATCATCTTGTTCTTTCGGGTGTGCTCCAGCGTCACGAACTCGAAGACCTGGGTGTCGTAACCCTGGGTCTCCAGCAACAGCGCGCGCAGGCTGTCGGTGATCATTTCGGCTTGCTGCTCGGCATGGATGCCATGCTGGAACACGCTGCGCAAGGCGTGCGGGCTCAACAACTGCGGGCGCAGTTGTTTGTGGCAGCAGGGTGAACACAGGATGATCTGCGCGCCGGACCGGATGCCCAGGTGGATGGCGTGGTCGGTGGCCGTGTCGCAGGCATGCAGCGCGATCATCACGTCCATGGGGCCGGCCCGCCATTCACGCACGTCGCCTTGTTCAACATGCATGCCCTGCAGGCCCAGGTCGGCCACGGTGCGGCGGCCCTGGGCCACCAGGTCTTCGCGCAGCTCTACGGCCACCACCTGAGCCTGTGTGCCCTTCATTCTGTGCAGCCAGTTGTGCACCGCAAAGCTCAGGTAGGCCTTGCCGGCGCCAAAGTCCACCACACGGATCGGTTGGCTGGAGTCGGTCTGGGCCAGCGGCGAAGACGCCAGCGCGTGGGCAAAGATTTCAACGAACTTGTTGATCTGCTTCCACTTGCGCGCCATGGCCGGCACCAGTTGGTGCTGCGGCGTGGTGATGCCCAGCGCCACCAGAAAGGGGCTGTTGATGTCCAGCCAGCGCTGCTTGGGGCGGTCATGCGTGGCCGCTGGTGTGGCTGGTGAGTTTGCCGAAGCCGATGCCGGGTTGTCGGCCTCCAGGGCTAGCGCAGTCCCCGCAGCATGTTCAGACCACTGGACCTTGCCCTTTTTGCTCAGCGCGATCTGTGTTGTACCCGAAGGGGTCGCAAAGTGGGCATTGCGAAAGCTGGTGCCCAGGAGTTCATCGATGTGCGCCAGGCCTTGAGCCGGTGGCAGGTTCTTGGTGATGTCGCGTGTGCTGTAGCTGTACACGAAGCTGAGCATGGGCTGGCCCTTCAGGGCCACGGGCCGCACGACCGCACGCTGCAAGCCCGGCTCGGCACCGTGCGGCCTGGCCAGCACCAGGCGCAGCCACTGGCCTTGCTCAAGGCTGCTGGACAACAGGCTTTGGAAGCGCTGCAAATCGGGGCGGGCGGGTTGCTTCTTCACGGGCTGGATTGTGCGGCCCGCCGCGGTTGGTGTGCTGCCCGTCAACACCAGGCCCTCCAGGGGAGCGCAGACCGCGACCCGTGCTGGCTACCGGCCCACAAAAATCGGCGCGCGTTTGCCGGCGATCGCGGCCAGGCCCTCTGCCAGATCGAGACTGGCGCCACAGCGGATTTCGCGCGCGGCCAGCACGTCGAGATCAGCACTGCCCAGGGCCAGTTCGTTCAACGACTGTTTCATGCCCTGCACCGCCAGCGGGGCGCCGGCCAGCAGCGCCTGCACATAGGTCTGCACCTGCATGTCCAGGTCTTCAGGCGGTACCAGCGCATCCAGGTAACCCATGTTCAGCAGTTCGGCGCCGCTGACGGGCAGCGCCAAGAGAAACAGGCGCTTGGCCGCCGCCAGGCCCACGCGCGCGACAAAGCGTTGCAGGCCGCTGGCGTAATAGTGCAGCCCCAGTCGTGCAGCAGGCATGCGCAATTCCATGCCTTGCGGGCCCACGATCAGGTCACAGGCCAGCGCCAGGTCGGTGGCGCCGCCGTAGACGCTGCCGTTGAGCCTGGCAATGGTGGGCAGGCGCAGGGCAGCCAGTTGGTCCACCGTGCGTTCAAAGAGCTGCGGGTCGCCGGTGCCCGCGGTTTGTGCAGACGCGTCTTGCGTTTCCAGTTCACGCAGGTTGAAGCCGGCGCTGAAAACCCGGCCCTGGCCCGTGATGACCAGCACGCGCGCGGCCCGGTTGGCGCTGAGCTGTTCAAGCTGCTGCTGCAAGCACAGCAGGTCTTCGCGGCGCAGGCTGTTCCGCCGGCTGGGGCGGTTCAGCGTGAGGGTGGCCACACCGTGTCTGTCCAACGCCAGGTGCGGCGGCCCTTCGGTGGTGGGGAGGGACGCCGGCGTGCCTTCGCTCATGTCTGTTCGGGCAGGTAGCGCACCGCCAGCACGCCGGAGATGGACTGCAGGGCCTGCAACACGGCCGGTGCCACGGGGCTGTCCACATCCACCAGCGTGTAGGCCATGTCGCCACGGCTCTTGTTGACCATGTTGTGGATGTTCAGGCCGGCATTGGCCATGGTGGTGGAAATCTGGCCCAGCATGTTGGGCACATTGCTGTTGGCAATACCCACGCGCCAGGGCGATTCACGCGCCATGTTGACGCTGGGAAAGTTCACGGCGTGGCTGATTTCGCCCTGCTCCAGGTAGGCGCGTAACTGGTCCACGACCATGATGGCGCAGTTTTCTTCGGCCTCGCGGGTGCTGGCGCCCAGGTGCGGCAGCGCCAGCACGCGCGGTTGGCCGTGCAGATCGGCGCTGGGAAAGTCGCAGACATAACTGCCCAGGGTGTCGGCACGCAGTGCGTCCAGCACCGCGGCGTTGCTGACCACGCCATCGCGGCTGAAGTTCATCAGCACGGCGCCGGCGCGCATCAAGCCGATGTTGCCGTCGTTGACCAGGTGGCGGGTGGCTTCCAGCAACGGCACGTGCAGCGTCACAAACTGCGCGCCGCGCAACACCTCATTGACGCTGCCGGCGCGTTTGACCTGCGAGGGCAGGCTCCAGGCTGCATCCACCGTGATGTTGGGGTCGAAGCCCACCACGCGCATGCCCAATGCAATGGCCGCCTCGGCCACAAGGCAGCCGATCTTGCCCAGCCCCACGATGCCCAGTGTCTGCCCTTGCAGCTCGTAGCCGGCAAAACGTT
The DNA here is from genome assembly GCA_024641925.1 of Betaproteobacteria bacterium. Taxonomy (GTDB): domain Bacteria; phylum Pseudomonadota; class Gammaproteobacteria; order Burkholderiales; family Burkholderiaceae_C; genus Rubrivivax. Next base: position 1,191 of record JAHECB010000072.1, on the reverse strand, counting down.
TTTTGCCGTCTTCCACCGTCTTGTCCAGGTCCGGGACTGCCACGTCCAGGCCGTTGACAAATTGCAGCGCCGACGGCAGCTGCCGGGCCGCCATCAACATGCTGGCCAGCACCAGTTCCTTGACGGCGTTGGCGTTGGCACCGGGGGCGTTGAACACCGGCACACCGCGTGCGCTCATGCGGTCCACCGGGATGTTGTTGGTGCCGGCACCGGCGCGGCCGATGGCGCGCACGCTGTCGGCGATGGTCATGCCATGCATGTCCGCGCTGCGCAGCAGCACGGCCACCGGTTCTTCTACATCTTTGCCCACCAGATACCGGTCGGTGGGCAGGCGCATCAGGCCGCCGGCCGAAATGCTGTTGAGCACCAGTATCGGCAGGCGCTTGGTGGTGGATTCATGCATGCTGCTGCTCGAAGGCTTTCATGTATGCGACCAGCGCCATCACGCCTTCGATGGGCATCGCGTTGTAGATGGAGGCGCGCATGCCCCCCACCGACCGGTGCCCCTTCAGCTGCACCATGCCTGCGGCTTCAGCGCCTTTCAGGAAGGCTGCGTCCAGCGACGGATCCTTCAGCTTGAACGGCACGTTCATCAGGCTTCTGCAGTCGCGCGCCACCGGTGCGCTGTAGAAGCCCGTGTTGTCCAGGTAGTCATACAGCAGCGCGGCTTTTTTCCGGTTGTGCACTTCCATGGCCACCAGGCCGCCCTGGGCCTTGATCCACTTGAACACCAGGCCGGCGATGTAGATGCCGTAAGTGGGCGGCGTGTTGTACATGCTGTCGTTGTCGGCCACCGTCTTGTAGTCGAAGGCACTGGGTGTGGCCGGCAGTGCGTGGCCGATGAGGTCGTCACGCACGATGACGATGGTCAGACCCGCAGGGCCGATGTTCTTCTGCGCGCCGCCGTAGATCAGCCCGTAACGGGACACGTCCACCGGGCGTGACAGGATGGAGCTGCTCATGTCCGCCACCAGCGGCACGGCACCGGTGTCGGGCGTGAAGTGGTATTCAACGCCGCCAATGGTTTCGTTGCTGCAGATGTGCACGTAGGCGGCATCGGGGTTCAGCTGCCAGCTGCTGCGCGCGGGGATGCTGGTGTAGCCGGTATCGGCCGCGCTGGCAGCGACATTGACGGCTCCGTATTTCTTGGCTTCCTTGATGGATTTCTTGCTCCACTCGCCGGTGTCGATG
>JAHECB010000071.1:12411-18643 GCA_024641925.1 Betaproteobacteria bacterium | reverse complement strand
GGCGGCTGAACTGGAGCGGGCGCGCACCCAATGGCTCAACGCCTGGGAAAAGGGCTTCAACGACCCGGAACGGATTGGCGTGGAACTGTCCAGCGCCATCGCCAAAGGTGACTGGCGCCTGTACTTTCTGGCGCGCAACCGCATCCGCCAGGTGACCTTGGCCGACGTGCAGCGGGTTGCACAGCAGTGGCTGTTGCCCGACAACCGCACGGTCGCGGTTTATGAGCCCACTGAAAAACCACGCCGAGCACCGGCGCCGGCGCGGGTGGACGTGGCTGCGCAGTTGCAGGGTTTCAAGGGTGATGCAGTGGCCTCGGAGACTGAAAGCTTCGAGCCCACACCGGCCAACCTGCAGGCGCGCCTGCAGCGCTCACAACTGGCCAGTGGCCTGAAAGTGGGCTTGTTGCCCAAGAGCACACGCGGCCAGTCGGTGCAGGTGCGTCTGGCCTTGCGTTATGGCGATCTGGCCTCGTTGCAGGGGCAGTCCACGGCACTGGCCATGATGGGCGCGCTGCTGGGCAAGGGGGCTGAGGGCCTGACACGGCAACAGATCAGCGACGGTTTTGACCAGTTGCGCACTGACATCGGTATTCGCGCCGACGCGCAGGTGCTGCGCGTGACCCTGAACACGCGTCGTGAGCAGTTGCCGGCGGCCATCGAATTGCTCGGGCGTGTGTTGCGCACACCGCGGTTTGATGCCGACGCGCTGGAAGAGGCGCGCCGGCAATGGCTGGCCGGCATCGAGCAGCAACGCAAGGACCCCGAGGGCCTGGTGGCCAACGCGTTGGCGCGCCATGGCAACCCCTATCCCAAGGGTGACCCGCGTTACGCCGAAACTTTCGAAGAAGCCGAAGCCGCGGTGAAGGCCGTGTCGCTGGCTGATGTGCAGCAGGCTTATGCGCGTTTTGTCAGCGCCCGGCACGGTGAATTTGCAGCAGTGGGGGACCTGGACCCACAGGCCGTGACGGCGGCCCTGGCGCGTGCTTTCGGCGACTGGCAGTCGGCCTCTGCCGGCGACAACGCACCGACCTATGTGAAGCTGCCCAATCCGGTTGTCGACCTGCCCGCCGTGCGCCTGGTGCTGCCGGCGCCCGACAAGCAGAACGCCACCCTGTTGACGCACCTGGCCTTGCCCGTGAGCACGACGCATCCGGACTACGCCGCGTTGACGGTGGCCAACTACATCTTTGGGGGCGGCCCCAATTCGCGCCTGTGGCGCCGCATCCGCGAAAAAGAAGGTTTGAGCTACGACGTGCGCTCCAGCGTCGACTGGAGCCCGGATGAACCCCATTCCACCTGGACGTCCTCGGCCATCTTTGCGCCGCAGAACCAGCCCCGGGTTGAAGCCGCCTGGCAGCAGGAACTGCAGCGCTCGCTGGAAGGCGGGTTCACCGCCGCCGAGCTCGAAGAAGCGCGCGGCGCCTTGTTGAACTTCCGACGACTCGGCCGCGCCCAGGATGGCAGCGTGGCCGCGCTGCTGTTGCTGAACATGGCGTACGAGCGCAGTTTTTTGTTGTCACAGATCACGGATGATGAAATAACTCGTATCAGCCTGGCGAAAGTCAATGCGGTGTGGCGAAAATACGTTTTGCCCGACCGACTGCTGGTGGCCTGGGGCGGCGATTTCAAGAAGCCCTGAGGGGCAGGACTCGTCGGCTCTGACCAGACCAGCGTGCGGGCATGACCGAGCCCCGACACGGGGCATTCGAAGAAGACCCGGTGCCGAAGGTCCATGTCAACGCAGCCCTTGCAGCCCCCTGCCGCTTCAACCGCCTCCTCGCTGCGCAAGGCATTGAATGGCGTGTCTGCCGTAGACGCATTGGCCTCGGGCCAGCGGGTGGGCGATGTGGTGGTTGAAGAGCTGCTGTGCGCCGGGGCCTCCACGGTGATTTACCGGGCGCTGGATCAGCGCACTCAAGAGCCGGTGGTGTTGCGCGAGTTCATGCCTGTTGAACTGGCCGTGCGGGGCGTGGGCGGCCAGGTGCACACACGACTGCCGCGTGTGGCGCCGGCATTTCAAAGTGGTCTGCAGGCGTTTCTGAACGAAGCCCGCATGCTCAGCGCGGTCCAGCATGTGGCGCTGGTCCATGTGCAGCGTTTCTGGGAGCAGGACGGCACGGCCTACATGACGGTGCCCTTGCACCGCGGCGTCACGCTCAGGCACTGGTTGTCCGACCTGGGCACACCACCCAGTGAAACCTGGTTGCGGGAGCTGTTGCCGCCGCTGATGGATGCCTTGGACACACTGCATGCGCAGGGCTGCCATCACCGCAACGTGACGCCGGAAAAGATCCTGATGCAGTTTGACCACAGTGCAGGGTCCTACCTGCAACAGCGGCCACAGCCCATGCTGCTGGGTTTTGGTGCGGCACAGCGTGCCATCGGCCTTTCCCTGGCGCGATCGCCTGCAGCCATGGACAACGGCGGTTTTGCGTCGATCGAACAATCGGACGGCGCCATCACGGCGCGCCAGGGGGCTTGGACCGACGTCTACGGTCTTTGTGCCGTGCTGTACAGCGCCATTGCGGGCCGGCCGCCGCCGTCGTCCATGCACCGGGTGGCGCACGACGACATGGTCAGTGCCCGCAAGGTCGGCCGCGGCCGCTATTCGCCGGCTTTCCTGGAGGCCATTGACGCAGGCCTGACGGTGCAGCCCGAACGCCGGCTGCAGTCGATGCACGACCTGCGCCAGCTGTTGGTGCAACCCGAACCCACGATACCCGGCTCGCTGGACGCGGTGCCTGCGCCAGGGCTTGCGCCGCGCTGGCCGCTTTGGGTGTGGCCTGCGTCGGCTGGTGCCTTGCTGCTGCTGGCCGCCGCCGTGGGCGCGCTGATCAAACCCTGAACGCCACCCTCTCAGGGGTTTGAAACCCCTGACGCCACATGCCCTGCCGGTACATGCACGCTGGCGTTGTGGATATGCCCGGTCTGGTCGTCAAAAAAGAAGTCGGGCTCAAATTCGCGCAGAAAAGTGCCCTTGGCCAAGCCGCCCAGGAACATGGCCTCGTCCACTTCCACCTGCCATTGCATCAACGTGCGGATGGCGCGTTCATGAGCCGGCGCGCTGCGCGCCGTGACCAGCGCCGTGCGCAGCCGCATGCCGGCCGCGGGTTCGCGTTGCAGGCGGTGCAGCGCTTCCAGCAGCGGCTTGAAAGGCCCTGGCGACAACGGCGTGCAGGCGCGTTCGTGCTCGTGGCTCTGAAACGCCTGCAGGCCCTGGGCCTGGTACACCCGTTCGGCCTCATCGGAAAACAGCACCGCGTCACCGTCGAAAGCGATGCGCACTTCATCAGGGTGCGCAGCCGAAGCGCGTGCGCTGTCGGGAAACACCCGCGCCGCCGGCACGCCTTCGGCCAAGGCCGAGCGCACGTCGGTTTCATTGGTGCTGAGAAACAGGTTGGCGGCCAGCGGGCGCAGGTAGCGCCAGGGCGGTTGCCCGCGCGTGAACACACCACGCTCCACAGGCAGTCCGTAGTGCTGCGCCGAACGAAACACCCGCATGCCCGACACCGGGTCGTTGCGTGACAGGATCACCACCTCGACCCGGTTGCGGCCGCCGCTGTTGAAGGCCAGCAGCTTGTTGACCAGTGAAAACGCCACGCCGGGCAGGGCCGGCTGCTCCAGCCGCTGCAGTTGCAAGGCCATGTAGGCGCGGTCGTCACCGGCCTCGAAGACCTGGTTTTCCTGTTCGAAGTCGAACAGCGCACGCGACGAAATGGCCACGACCAGTTGGCCGTCAAGCGTGGTGGGCATCGGTGGCCTTTGGCATGGTGGGTGTCATCATGTTGCCATGTTGGCAGGTCACAGTCTTCGGATGCGGTCGGAGCCCTGGCCGTGTCACCAGGAGCCATTGCCATGTCCTCACGGTTCACCCTGTCCTCCGGGCAGCCTGTCCCTGCAGAGCAGCCGCCGCTGTACCGCAGCGAGGCCTTTGCCGAGGATGTCGCCGATGAAATTGACCGCGCCGGCGGCGGTGTGCGGTCCGCAGCCAGCCGTTGGGCGGGTTGGCCCGTCGACGACGCCGCCCGGGTACACGCTGCTGCGGCGCGGGTGCTGGCGCTGACCAGTGCCTTGATGGGGCTGCGCCGCTGCTGACAGCCACGCGGTGCAGACCTGCCGCGGGCAGGTTGGCCGCCTGGTTGAATGCCGGCAAGGCCCAACGGTCTGGAAGGCCACAACGCCCGAGGCAGAATCAGCACCGTGCTGAAGCTCACCGATGTTTGTTATGCGTGGCCCGGGTCCGACCACGACTGTGTCGCCCTGGCGCAACTGCACATCGAGGCGGGTCACACCGTGTTCCTGCATGGCCCCAGTGGCTGTGGCAAAAGCACCTTGCTGGGCTTGCTGGCGGGTGTGCTGGTCGCGCAACGGGGGCAAGTCCAGCTACTGGGCAAGGACTGGGCCCGGCTGGGCAGTGCGGCCCGTGACGCCCACCGCGCCGACCATGTGGGCGTGATCTTCCAGCAGTTCAACCTGCTCCCCTACCTGTCGGTGATGGACAACGTGCTGCTGCCATGCCGCTTTTCGGCTCGTCGTGCGGGGCGCTGTGTCGGGGGCCCGAAGGCGGCCGCCCAGCGCTTGCTGCAGCAGGTGGACCTGCCGACTGCGCTGTGGGCTCGCCGCGCCGATCAGCTGTCGGTAGGCCAGCAGCAGCGGGTGGCGGCCGCGCGTGCCTTGATGGGGCGGCCTGAACTGCTGATCGCCGATGAGCCGACCTCGGCCCTGGACGAGCAGCGCCGGTTGGACTTCATGCAGTTGTTGCTGCAGGCCTGTACCGAGACCGGGGCCAGCCTGATTTTTGTCAGCCATGACGAACGCCTGGCTTCGGCGTTTGAGCAGCGCCTGTCCCTGCCGGCGCTGAACCGCGCGCTGGCCGCAGAAGTGCCGCCGGCCCGCAAAGCCCCTTCATCATGAAGGCGTTGATGCACATCGCCTGGCGCAGCGCGCTGAACCGGCGTGGCACGCTGGCGCTGGTGGTGTTGTCCATAGCGCTGGCAACGGCCTTGCTGCTGACGCTGGAACGGCTGCGCACCGACATCCGCAGCAGCTTTTCGCAGGCTGTCAGCGGCACCGACCTGATCGTGGGTGCGCGCACGGGGCCGGTGCAGCTGATGCTGTACGCGGTGTTCCGGGTCGGCAGCGCCACCAACAACGTCGGCATGGACAGTTTGCGCGCCATCGGTCAGCACCGTGCCGTGGCCTGGGTGGTGCCCCTGGCGTTGGGTGATTCGCACCGCGGCCGCCCGGTGCTGGGCACCACGCCGAGCTACTTTCAGCACTTTGCCTATGGCGACAAGCAGCCGCTGACGCTGGCGCAGGGGCGCGCTTTTGCCGGCACGCTGGACGGCCTGTACGATGCCGTGATCGGCGCCGAGGTGGCGCAGGCGCTGGGTTATCGCCTGGGGCAACAGATCACCCTCAGCCATGGCCTGGCCAGCCTGCCGGGTGAGTTGGCGCAGGAACACGGCGACAAACCCTTCACCGTGGTGGGCGTGCTGGAAGCCACGGGCACGCCGGTGGACCGCACCGTGCACATCAGCCTGCAGGCGATCGAAGCGCTGCACCTGGACTGGGCCGGCGGTGCGCCGCTGCCCGGCATGACGATTGCGCCGGAAGCGGCGCGCAAGTTCGACCTGGAGCCCAAGTCGGTCACCGCAGCTCTGGTGGGGCTCAAAAACCGGGTCGCGGTGTTCAACGTGCAGCGCTTTGTGGCCCAGTACCCCGTCGAGCCCCTGCTGGCGGTGTTGCCCGGCGTGGCACTGGACGAACTGTGGTCGGCCGTCGGCCTGGGTGAACAGGCGCTGCTGGCCATTGCGGGCCTGGTGGCGCTGGTCAGCCTGGTCAGCCTGGTGGCGGTGGTGCTGGCCGGTCTGAACGAGCGTCGGCGTGAATTGGCCGTGCTGCGCGCTGTGGGCGCGGGCCCGCGCCATGTGCTGCTGCTGCTGGCGGCCGAAGGCGCGCTGGTCACATTGGCAGGCGCACTGCTGGGGGCCATGACCGCCGCCGCTGCCGTGCTGTGGGCCGGGCCGTGGGTGCAGCAGCAGTTTGGCATCACCCTGTCCGCCGACTGGCCCAGTGCCCGCATGTGGACACTGTGGGGTGCCGTGCTGGCCGCGGGTATGCTTGCCAGCCTGGTACCGGGGTGGCGCGCCTACCGGCTGTCGCTGGCGGATGGCTTGTCACCCCGTACCTGAGATCACGTTTTTCTCATTCAACGCCCTACACCGGTCAG
>JAHECB010000071.1:0-12401 GCA_024641925.1 Betaproteobacteria bacterium | reverse complement strand
CGTCATGCCCGATTCGATCAAAGTCCGCCCCCGGTTGCTGGCCCAGGCGGTGATGCTGGTGCTGTGTCTGGGCACCGCCTGGGCGCAGGCCCAATCTGCGGCGGGTGTGCCGCTGATGAAGCCGGCGCTGTCAGCGTTGGCCCCGGCTGCCGGCACCGCGTCGAGTGCGGCACGCACCATCAAATGGGAAGCCCTGGTGCCCGCCAACTGGGACCCGTTCAAGGACTTCAAGGGCCTGGATTTCCAGACCCTGCAAGATGGCGACCCCAAGGCCAACCAGATGCTGCAGAAGATGCGCGAAGCCTGGGACAACGCGCCGGTGAACACCGACATGGTCGGCCAGAGCGTGCGGTTGCCGGGTTTTGTGGTGCCACTGGAAGACGGCAAGGACGGCCTGAAGGAGTTTCTGCTGGTGCCGTATTTCGGCGCCTGCATCCACAGCCCGCCACCGCCGGCCAACCAGATCGTGCATGTGCTGCCCAAGGTGCCGGCCAAGGGCTTTCGCTCCATGGACGCCGTGTGGATCACCGGCACCCTGACCACGGTACGCACCGATTCTTATATGGGTGCTTCCGGGTACCGCATCGAGGCTACCCATGTGGCGCGCTACGAAGAGAAGTCGCGCTGACGCGGCGCGGGCTGCGCGCCGCGACGACCCGCACGGCGCCAGGGTGTCGGAAACACCGCATCCGCAACCGCGCACCTTTGCCGGGGCGGGCGTGCCACTGGATCTGGCGCGCACCACCTTCGGCGTGCTGTTCATCGGCGTGTTACTGGCGGCTTCGTTGTGGATCTTGCGGCCCTTTCTGGGGCCGGCCATTTGGGCGACGATGGTGGTGGTGGCCACGTGGCCGCTGATGCAGCGGCTTGAGAAACTGCTGTGGCGCAAGCGCGCCTTGGCTGTGACGGCGATGTGTCTGCTGCTGCTGCTGTTGTTTGTGGTGCCGATGACGATGGCCATCGTCACCATCGTGGGCAATGCCGATCGGCTTGTGGCCTGGGCGCAGCTGGCCAGCACCTACAAGCTGCCGGATTTGCCGCCGGCCTGGTTGGCGCAGTTGCCGATGGTGGGCGAGACCGTGGTGCGCCTTTGGCGCGACGCTGCCGACCTGGGCCTGCGCGACCTGGCGCCCAGGCTCAGCCCCTACGCCGGCAACCTGACACGATGGTTTGTGGCCGAGGTGGGCAGCGTGGGCTTGTTGCTGCTGCAGTTTTTGCTGACGGTGGTGATTGCTGCCGTGATGTACGGCTCCGGTGAAGAGGCCGCCCACCTGGTGCGGCGTTTTGCGATGCGACTGGGCGGCGTACGGGGCTCGGCCGCAGTGGACCTGGCCGAAGGCGCGATTCGCGGTGTTGCGCTGGGCGTGGGCGTCACGGCGCTGGTGCAGGCCCTGCTGGGCGGCGTCGGCATGGCGATGGCGGGTGTGCCGTTTGCCGGCCTGGCCACGGCCGTGATGTTCATGCTGTGCATCGCCCAGCTGGGGCCGCTGCCGGTGTTGCTGGCCGCAGCCGGCTGGGCGTTTTACAGCGGCGCCAATGGCTGGGGCGTGTTCCTGGTGATCTGGGGACTGCTGGTGGGCACCCTGGACAATTTCTTGCGCCCCGTGCTCATCAAGATGGGCGCCGACTTGCCATTGCTGTTGATCTTTTCGGGCGTCATCGGCGGCATGTTTGCCTTCGGCCTGGTCGGCATCTTTGTCGGGCCCGTGGTGCTGGCCGTGGCCTGGGCGCTGATGGAGTCCTGGATGGCCGAGCCGCATGTCTGAGTGCGCACGGTCTGCTTAACCGGTAGCAAGCGCCGGGGTACCCGCCTGGCCGCAGGGCTGGCGCCTCATTGCCGCCGGAATTCCAGCCACAACAGGTACAGGCCGCTGAGCACCACCACCACCGCGCCGGCAATCACAAAGGCGTCCGGCACCTGGTGGAACAGCAGCCAGCCCCACAGCGTCATGTACAGGATCTGCTGGTACAGAAACGGCCCCAGGATGGCGGCGGAGCCATAGCGGTGTGCAATGGCCACCAACAGATGGCCCAGGCCGCCCATCAGGCCGGTCAGCAGCACCACGCCCCAGACAACCGGTGAAGTGGGCCACTGCCATTGCGCCAATGCAAAAGGCGCCAGAGCCAGTGCAGCGACAAAGGCCGACACCAGTTGCAGGGCAAACGGCGACTCGGTGGCGGCCAACCTGCGAGTCAGCAGGTTGAAGGCGGCGTAAAGCACGGCATTGATCACCGACAGCAGCAGTGCCGGATGAAAAGCCTGAGACCCGGGCCTGATCACCAGCATCACCCCCGCGAAGCCGGCGAAGATGGCGGCCCAGCGCTGCAAGCTCAGGCGTTCGCGCAGCAGGTAGGCCGACATCACCGCTATCAGCACCGGCACCGAAAACTGGATGGCCGCCGTCTCGGCCAGTTGCAGGTACTGCAATGCCCAGAAGTTCATGGCGGTCATGCAGGCCAGCATGGCGCCACGCAGCAGGTGGGCACGCGGGTTGCGCATGCGCACGATCTCGCCGCCATAACGCGGCGCCAGGATCAGCGCCATCAGCACCACATGGCTGACAAAACGCAGCCACACCACTTCCACCACCGGCAGGTCGCGCACCAGCCACTTGGCGCTGGCGTCCAGCACCGAAAAGCAGACGGTGGCCAGCGAGATCAGGGCAATGCCGGTGCGGCGCGCGCCGGCGCCGTCGGCCATCAGCAGGGTGGCCACAAGCGGTCTTGATGGGGTTTCAACCCGGATTCAGCCCAGGTTCAGGTGTTGGCATCGATGTGGCCGCCGAGGCGCAGGTCGGCCTCGGCTTGCGCCGCATCGGTGAACTGGAACGCATGCCAACCCAGGGCGCGCGCCGCGGCCACGTTCTGGGCACTGTCGTCCAGGAGAACCAGCTCGGATGCGGGCACGTCAAAAAGCTGCATGGCGGCGGCGTAGATGGCCGGCTCGGGCTTGTTGTGGTGCACGCGTGACGAAAAAATGCCGCTGGTAAAACAGCCCAGCACGTCGTGGCTGGCCTCCAGATGCCGAGCGTAGGGCTCGGGCATGTTGGACAGGTAGTGCAGCACATGGCCGGCGCGCTGCAGGCGTTGCAGCAGGGCCACCGTGGCGGGCACGGGCTGCAGTTCGCGCGGCACCGCGTCGACCACCTTTTGCACGTCGGCCGGTGCCAGCCCGGTGCGGCGGCTGATGCGTTGCACCAGGTCCGGCACGCCGACGGTGCCGCGGTCGAATTCACCCCAGTCGCCGGTGTAGCCCTGGAAAAACTGCGTCTCCCAATGGCTGGCGCTGGCCGCATCGGTGACCACATGCGGTAATTCGCGCCTCAGCATCTGCGCCGGCTGCCAATGGAACAGCACGGCGCCGAAGTCGAAGACGATGCGTTTGGGGGCAGCGGCTGGGCTCATCTGCGCAGTCTGCTCAGCAGACCGGCCGTTGAAGCGTCCAGGCCCGTGGTGTCGCCGCTGGCCAGACGGGGGAGCAGCTGCCCGGCCAGCGCCTTGCCCAATTCAACGCCCCACTGGTCAAAGCTGTTGATGCCCCAGACCACGCCGCTGGTGAACACGCGGTGTTCGTACATCGCCACCAGGGCGCCCAGCGCGCGGGGCGTCAGCGCGTCCAGCATCAAGGTGGTGCTGGGCCGGTTGCCCGGAAAACTGCGGTGGCGGGCCAGCACCTCGGCCGGGATGTCGGGAGACGCGGTGGGCGCTTTTTCCGTGGCCGCCTGCTGCGCGGTCTTGCCCAGCATCAGTGCCTGGCTTTGTGCCAGGCAGTTGGCCAGGAGCATCTGGTGCTGTTCGGGCAGGGTGTGCGCCGGCTTCTTGACGGCGATGAACTCCACCGGGATCACGTCGGTGCCCTGGTGCAGCATCTGGAAGTAGGCGTGCTGGCCGTTGGTGCCAGGCTCACCCCAGACCACCGGGCTGGTGCCGAAGGGCAAGGGCTGGCCGTCGCGGTCCACGCTTTTGCCGTTGCTTTCCATCTCCAGTTGCTGCAGATAGGCCGGCAGCCGGCGCAGGCCTTCGTGGTAGGGCGCCACACTGCGGCTGGTGCGGCCGTGGAAGTTGCGGTACCAGACGTCCAGCAGCCCCAGCACCACCGGCAGGTTTTGCGCCAGCGGCGTGTGGGCAAAGTGCTGGTCCATGGCGTGGGCGCCGGCCAGCAGGTCCTGGAAACCGGGGGCGCCCACCGCGATGGCAATCGGCAGCCCGATGGCGCTCCACAGCGAATAGCGGCCGCCCACCCAGTCCCAGAAACCAAAGGTGGTGCTGATGCCAAATGTGGCAGCAGCCAACAGGTTGGTGGTGACCCCCACAAAGTGGCGCGCCGTTTCGCTGCCGCCCTGGGCCTGGAACCAGGCCTTGGCCGCGTGGGCGTTGGCCATGGTCTCCTGGGTCGTGAAGGTCTTGCTGGCGACGATGAACAGCGTGCGCCGTGCGTCCAGTGTGGCCAGCAGCGGCGCGATGTCGTGGCCGTCGACGTTGCTGACAAAGTGCAGGCGCAGCCGTGAATGCGCAAAAGGCTGTAGCGCCTGCACCACCATGCGCGGCCCCAGGTCGCTGCCACCGATGCCGATGTTGACGACGTCGGTGAAGCCCTGGTCGGCGCGTACGGCCTCGGCATAGGCCAGCATGCTGTCCAGCACACCGTGCACCTCGTCGCTGAACGGCGCGGCACCGCGCGGGGCCCGCAGGGCCGTGTGCAGCACGGCGCGGCCTTCGGTGGCGTTGGCCACCTCCCCGCGCAACATGGCGTCGCGCTGCCCGGGCAGGCCACATTCCTGGGCCAGCGCCAGCAAAAAATGCAGCGTGGCGGTATCGATGTGATTTTTGCTCAAGTCGGCAAACACTTCGGGCGCTTCGAAGCTGAAGTTGGCAAAGCGCCGGGCGTCGCGCGCAAACGCGTCGCCCAGTTCGAAGTCGCGGCCATGCGCCTGGTAGTGGCCCAGCAGGGCGGCCCAGGCGGCGGTGCCGTCGCCACGTTTGAGCGCGCTCATCGCTGCACCCTCCGGCCTTTGGCCTGTGCCGCCAGGCGGGAGCCGCCTGCTTGGGAGCGGCCCGGCGCGGCGCTCATGCGCGTTGGCCCTCGATCAGCGCGTCCAGCTTGCCGGCATCGGCGGCAAAGGCGCGGATGCCCTCGGCCAGCTTCTCGGTGGCCATGGCGTCTTCGTTCAGGGCCCAGCGGAAGGCCTTTTCGGTGTGGTGCACGGCGGGCAGGTCCATGGCGCGCGCAGCCGCAGGGTCCAGCGCGCGTTGCAGCGGGGCCTCGCTGGCCTGCAACTGGGTCAGCAAGTCGGGCGCAATGGTCAGCAGGTCACAGCCGGCCAGTGCCACGATCTGCCCGGTGTTGCGGAAGCTGGCGCCCATCACCTCGGTCTTGATGCCGTGTCGTTTGTAGTGGTTGTAGATGGCGCGCACACTTTGCACGCCGGGGTCGTTGGCGCCGGCCATGGCGGCTTCGTTCCAGGCCGCGCCGGCCGACTTCTTGTGCCAGTCGTAGATGCGGCCCACAAAAGGGCTGATCAACTGCACACCGGCGTCACCGCAGGCCACCGCCTGGCAAAACGCAAACAGCAGTGTCAGGTTGCAGTGGATGCCTTCGGATTCCAGCACCTGCGCCGCGCGTATGCCTTCCCAGGTGGCGGCAATCTTGATCAGCACACGCTGGCGGGGTGTGCCGGAAGCCTCGTACAGGCCGATGATGCGGCGCGCCCGGACCAGGGTGGCCTCGGCGTCGAAGGACAGGCGGGCGTCCACTTCAGTGCTGACGCGGCCCGGCACCACTTTCAGGATTTCCTGGCCGAAGCGCACCAGCATGTGGTCGACGATCTGGTCCAGCGGCCGTTGTTTGTGGGCCTGCACGGTGCTGCTGAGCAACGGTGCATAGTCCGCGTTTTGCACCGCCTTCAGGATCAGGCTGGGATTGGTGGTGGCGTCCTGCGGCGCAAACTGCGCCAATTGCAGGAAGTTGCCGGTGTCGGCCACCACAGTGGTGTGCTGTTTGAGCTGCTGCAGTTGGTCCATGATGTCAGTGCCGCCACGCGGGCGGCAACGTGCTTGGAAACCCCACATTAGAACCGAGGCCTGTGCCCTGCGGTCGCAGCTTGCCGATTCAAACAGCGCTGGAACAACGCGCGCGGCTTGTGCAGGCTGGCCCACGGCTGCGCCGCCGTCGAGGCCGCGCGCGTCCCGGCTGAGCAGCAGGGTGGATTCGGGTGCTGTTTGGCGGGGAAAATGGGTTCGGTACTGCCAAACTTGGGTGGTCGACACCTACCCGCGTGCATGACTGCGCTGACGATTCATCCGGAAACACCGCTGATCTGGCATCAGGCCTCGCCGGCGCCCATGTGGCGCTTTGTGCTGCTGGCCGTGCTGCTGCATGTCTGGTTGGTGCTGATGCTGGGCAATGCGCCCGCCGGTACGGCCGAAGAAGGCAAGGGCGTGTTTGGCCGTCTGAACATCACGTTGCAAGGCGACCCGGTGGGCAGCGAAGGCCCGCCCATGCCGCCGCAACCCGAGGCCACACCCACGGGCGCAACGGGTGACGCGCCATCGGCACGTTTTGGCGGTGCGGTGCGCGAAACAATGCCGCAGAACCAGGCCAACCCCGGTGCCGCACAGTTGGGCAACTGGTCCCCCAGCCCCGGTCGGCCTGATCAGACGCTGGCGGCCCCGGCCCCGGCCCCGGCGGCGGTACCGCCACCCGAGCCGCCGCTGCTTGCGGACGCAATCCTGCCAGCGCCAGGCGCGGTGCCATCGCCGCCCAGCCTTGCACCTGAAGTGGCACCGGCAACGCCAGCTGCCAAGGCGCCCGAGGTTTTGGCGCGCTTGCCGCAACCGGCGGCCGCGGCGCCCGCCTTGCCTGAAAAGGCCCTGGAGATGAACGTGACGGCGCAGGCGCGGGTCAGCGAATTGCCTGCCGTGCCGACCGTGTCCGCGGCGCCAGACAAACGGTTGGCGCCAACGCTGACTGCGGTGTTGCCGTCACCCGCGCTGAGCGATCTGGTGCCTTTGCCGGCGCCGGCCGTGGCCGGCGAGCTGGCAGCCGTCCCCAAGCCCAATGCCGACCGTGCGCTGGCCCGGCTGGCACCAGTGCCTTCGGCGCGCGCGCCGGCAGCGCCACTGCCGACCTTGCAGCCCGCCACCGCCTCGTTGCCGACGCCGGCAGCCTTGCCGGCCTTGCCCACCATCAGCCCGGCTGCCTTGCCCAGTCTGAACTCTTCGCTGCAGACCCGCGCCACAACGGTGCCCGCAACCGCCGGCACGGCCCTGGCCGCCGATTCAAGTTTGCCGGTGGCTGCGACAGCGCCACAGCTCGGCGCCGTGCCGTTGCCGGTTGGCCAGCCCGACGCCAGGCTGCGACCCATGACTGCGCCCAGTGTCCGCCCGGCGGAACCCGCCTTGGTGGAACCGACGCTGGCCGCACCCAGCGCACTGACGGCGGCCTTGCCTCAGCCCACCGCCCGCGTAGCGCCGGCGCCAACTGCAGCGCCCACACCGGTTGCGCCGACGGCCGCTGCCCAGACGCCGGGTGCGCCGGCCAGCCCGACGACGTCGCAAGCGGTGCCCGCAATCAATACGCCGACCCGGGACGTGGCCGCACCGGTCGCCGGCCGGGGCGCCCCTGACGCCGGCAGTCGCCTGGGGCAGGACGTGGCCACCCGGGTCTCAACGCCGGCGAGTGCACCCAAGCGCCTGAATCTGCAGCTGCCGCAAATGCGCGGCGGCGAGTTGTCGCGCTACAGCACCACCGGTGTGCTGCCGGCGCTGCCGCGCCCGCCCGAGGTGCCTGACACGCTGGGCAGCGCCATCGAAAAGACCGCCAAGGAAGACTGCCGCAAGGCGCACGCCAACCTGGGGCTGCTGGCAGTGGTGCCGCTGGTGGTGGATGCCCTTCGCGACGGAGGCTGCAAGTGGTGATGTTCAGGCTGGGTCGCAAGGCCTGACGCTGCACCCTTGCAGCACGACAGCGTGGCCAGCGCCCGTTTCAGGCTGACTGCTCACTCCGCCGGCGCCACCAGCGCTCGCGCATCGCATCGGCAACCGCGCTCAGTGCAAAACAGATCAGGGCCGACCAGGCGCTGTGGCTCACGTAATGCGCACCGCGCGCCAGCTGGGCCAGCCCAAAAATAGTGCCCACCACCAGCACGGCCACCAGCCACCGCCGTGCCCGCCGCGGTTGGTAGCCGCGCCACAGGAAGTACTGGCTGAAAAAGGCAAACGCACCCACGGCGTGGCCAGACGGAAAACACCGGCCCGAACCCCCGTCGGCAACGCCCCAGCGCCAATGCAGCACATGCTGTGCCTGGCCGCCAAACAGGGCCAGGTCCCAGGGGCAACTGGTGGCGCTGAATTGTTTGATGGTGGGCACGGCGATCAGGCTTACGACGGTCACCATCAGCCAATAGACGCGCTCAGATCGTTGCGGGCCACCTGCTGGCACGGGCTTTTGCCAGGCGCAGACGATCAAGGCCAGCAGGCAGGCCCAGGCCAGCACACGGCCGCCGCTGTGCGCTACCGTGGCCGTCCAGAAGTTGTCGCGCAAGGCAAAGCCATTGGGCGAGCCAAACAGCCGCGAAACGGCCAGATCGGCGCCGCTGAAGTCCCAGGCCAACAGCAACACGGCCGCCACCAGGGTGACGACGGCGTCGCGCCAATGGTTGCTGCCGGTTCTCACGGTTGCCGGCAGGGGCGAAGCAAATCCCAATCGGGCTCGTACAGCTTGGTCTGCACGTCCAGCATGGCCAACAGGGTGTGGAACAGGTTGTCGTGCGCCACATGCCGTTTGGGCGCCTGGGCGGCCAGGTCCTTCATGCAGGCCGCGTCAAGCCGGGGAGCGCCGTCACTGAACCACATGAACATCGGCACCTGGGTCTGCACATCGGGGGCAATGGCATAAGGCAGTCCATGCAGGTACAGATTTTTTTCGCCCAGCGATTCACCGTGGTCTGACACGTAGATCAGCGCGCTGTCCACGTTGCGGGCCGCCTTCAACTCGGCCAGCACCTTGGCCAGCACATGGTCGGTGTAGAGCAGCGCGTTGTCGTAGGCGTTGACGATTTCCGCCTGGCTGCAGCGCTGCAGGTCGTCGGTGCGGCAGGCCGGCTTGAAGCGTTCAAACGCCGCCGGGTAGCGGCGGTAGTAAGCTGGCCCGTGGTTGCCCAGCATGTGCAGCACCAGAAACTGCGTGCCCTTGGCCTGCGCCAACTGTTCGGGCAGACCCGCCAGCAAGCCCTCGTCCAGGCATTGCCTGCCGTTGCAAAGATCGGGCAGCTTCAAGTCGGCGACCTCCTGAGTCGGCAAGCCGTCACAAACGCCCTTGCAACCGCTTTGGTTGTCCAGCCATTTCACCGACACGCCGGCACGGGCCAGCACATGCAGCAAGGACTCGCTGCCGCGTATCGTGTCTTCGTCATAGTCGCGCCGGCCCACGGGTGCAAACATGCAGGGCACCGAGGTTTCGGTGTTGGTGCCGCAACTGCTGGCGTAGGCGTAGCTGATCAGCGGCCAGGCCGACAGTTCGGGCGTGGTGTTGCGGCTGTAACCCGACAGGCCCCAATTGGCAGCGCGTGCGGTTTCGCCCACCACCAGCACCACCACCAGCGGCTTGGCGCCCGGTTGCTGGCGTGCTGCCATGGCCGTGCCGGGCTGGGCGTCCAGACCGATGGCCTGGCGCGGCTTGGCGGCGCCGCGCAGGCTTTGTGCGACCACGGCACCCGTGGACCACAGCAGGTTGGCCGGCGTCACCAGGTAGCGCAGCGTCTTGTTGTTGCGCATGGTCGGCCCGAAGCTGGGAAAAATCGCCATCAGCGCCACCACAAACACCAGCACCCCGGTCAGCGCCAGTGCGCTGCGGTGCACGATCGCCCGTCCCCAGCCTTTGCTGCGCAGCGGCAACCACCACAGCACCACGATGGGCACCACGGCCACCAGCACCATGTGCTGGGTCAAGCCCCAGGTCAGCAACTCGCGCGCTTCGGCCGGGTTGGTGAACATCACGTTGCGCATCATGGACGGGTCCAGCACAACACCAAAGGCTTGCATGTAATACGACGCCGCCGCGCTGGCTGCCAGCACGATCGCCAACAAGACCTTGATCCATCGGCCCGGGGCCAGCGCGCTCAACAGCGCCAGCAAAAACAGATGCGCGCCCACAACCATGCACAGCAGCGCCAGCGCCTTGCCCCAAGTCGCCGGACTGGACCAGGCGCCACCTTCCAGCACGGCCGTCAGAAAGGGCCGGTTGGCCGTCAAGGCCAGGAACAGCGCGGTGACCAGCAACAGGGTTTCGGCACTGAGCCCTGCGCGTCCGCCCGACAGGGGTGCGCGCCGAAAAAGGGATCTTCGTTTTGATAAGGGCATGAGCCGCAACACCTGTCAGGCCCATGCCCGTCAGCGTCGATGCTAACGTCACTGCCTGCGCGACCACAAAAGGCCATCTGGCCTGAGGCCATGACCAACAAACCCAGCGTCAAGACCCGCACACCGGCGGATTCGCCCTACAAGAGTCACGGCGGACTGGCCCGCATCGGGGGCGCGTTCCGATATTCAGCCGCCGGTTTGCGCGCTGCGGTGAAACACGAAGCCGCTTTTCGCCAGGAACTGGTGCTGGGTGTGCCCATGGTGCTGCTGGCGCTGTACTTGCACCCGGGTCGGGTGCAGACGCTGCTGCTGGTGGGCAGCGTGGTGCTGGTGTGGGTGGTGGAGTTGCTGAACTCGGCCATCGAAGCCGTGGCCGATGCCCTGTCCACCGAGCACCACCCGCTGCTGGGTCGCGCCAAGGACCTGGGCAGCGCGGCGGTGATGCTGTGCCTGCTGATGGCGGCGTTCACGTGGGGGGTGCTGTTGTGGCCGCTGGTGACTGTCTGGATGGCGTAGCGCCGAATTGGTCAGACGGCTCGTCGGGCCGCCCGCAGCAGGGCTGGGCCTGTTCGCAGGCCTTGCTAGCCACCGGCAGCCGGCAATGAAAAACGCCCCTCAGATCGCTCTTGGGGGCGTTGCAGACCGACCACCGCAGTGGCCGGGTCAAGCGGGTCGTCAGGGGTTGACGGTGATGATGGTCGGTGCAGGCAAGCCAGGCGTACCGCTGTAGAAAACCGAGCCCAGGTACTTGGTCCCCGCCGTCAGGCCGCTGAAGGTCAAGCCGATGGTGCCGGTGGTGGCGACGTTGGCCGAGGCCGGTGCCGTGACCGCCATGTTGCCGGCACTGGCCGTGCCCAGCACCCAGGCGTGCAGCTTGAACTGGGACGTGCCGCTCGGCAGGCCCCAGCCGTGCAGGTACACCCGGTAGGTGCCCGCAACGGGGTTCAGCAGATTCACCTGTTCGTTGGAGCCGCCGTTGGTACTGACACCCACCAAGGTGCTGCCGCGGTAGACAAACACGTCGATGTCGCTGCCGGCTGCGACGTCAGCATCGAACAGCGCAAAGCGTGCGTAGGTGGTGCCGGCTGGCACCGTGACGTCGTAAAACACCGTACCACTGCTGTCGGCTGGGTCGAAGGTCTGGTCCGGGTCCTGGGTCACCGTGCCGGGCGTGACGGCCGCGGGAATCAGTCCCCTCGCCGTTGCGCTGAAGGCGCCCGTGTAGCCAAACGTGATGTCGTAGCTGCCACTGGCTTCAACCGGTGCTGCCAGAGCCACCGGCACCACCACCATCGGCACCCGCACGGTGTGCGTGCCGTCGGTCCAGCGCAGCTGGCCACCCAGGGTGACCCCTGGCGTGGCGGTCACCGTGGTGAACTTGACCGTGAAGGCACCCGTCTGCCCAGCGCCCAGCGTCAGCGAGGCCGGCGTGACCTGGACATTCAGGCCCGCCAAGCCGGTGTGGCTGGCGGTGAACGTGGCCGGGTTGCCGCTGACATTGGTCACGCTGCGTTTCACCGTCGCAGAACCCGCCAGCGCACCGACGCTGATGGACGCGCCGTTCAGGTCGCTGGCGCTCTTCGAGTAACCCGCAGCCCACAAGGCGTTGCAGGTGGCGTCCAGGCCAGCCGGTTGCGTGGCGCAGATAAAGGCCAGCCAGTCGTTGAAGCCCGAGTCGAACACCAGGCCCGGGTTGGCCGCACGGTTGGGCTGCACATGGCCTGCACCCTGGCGGAAGATCAGCACCGGGTTGGTGTTGGGCGCCGGCGTGCCGCCGTCCAGCACGTCGTAACCCGTGGTCATCAAGGCCGACTTGATGGCCATGGGCGACCACGAGGGCTTGAGTTCCTTGAACAGCGCAGCCAGACCGGCCACGTGCGGGCTGGACATGGACGTGCCACTCAGTGAATCAAACAGCCGCCCGTTGTACCCAACTGGAGACACAGCAGCAATGATGTCCTGTCCTGGTGCAATCAAGTCAGGCTTGAGCAGACTGCCACTGGCGCGCAGCGGACCGCGCGAAGAAAATGCTGCTGTGAACG
>JAHECB010000070.1 GCA_024641925.1 Betaproteobacteria bacterium | reverse complement strand
CCTCGTCGATCCCAAAGGGCTGCCCTGGTGCAGCCCTTTTTGCGTGTGACGCGACCTTTTTCAAGCGCTGGCCGACCGGGCGCTGACCGGTTTTGGGACCGGATTCGGGGTCAAAAGTGTGTCGAGCAGTCACAAACGTGAGTGACCGTGACTTGCTGCGTTCAACGCACTGTTCAAGCCTGCTGCCAACACATCAAGCCGGCAACTGTGAAATATCGCGCGACTTATTTCCGGCGACCGCACTTTGCCTATTTCTAGATAACGCTTTCAATACCCAGCACAACTGGTTATTTTTAAAGCATTTTTGAGAATAATACTGGATCTATAAACAGTTAAAAATCGTCGCTTCAATACCCGCCATCAGCACGCCCGCACGTTGACCCCACTGCATCCGAAAGGTAGAGTGGGGGTCAGTGGTTTTTTTTCCCAAAATGTGTGGATTTTGTTAGGCGGCGATGGTTTTCAGGGGCGGTCCGGTACTGACGTTGGATGCAAAGGGGCGGTTGACCGTCCCTTCGCGTTGGCGCGACCTGCTCATGACCACCGTGCAGGGCCAGCTGGTGGTGGCCAAGCACCCCGACGGCTGCCTGGCGCTGTACCCGTTGCCGGTCTGGGAAAAGATCGAAAACACCGTGCTGGACCTGAGCTGGGAAAACGACGCCTGGCGTCGTTTCATGATCGGCAGCGCCACCGAAATCGAAATCGACACCGGCTCGCGCGTGTTGATTCCGCCCGAGCTTCGGACGTGGGCGGGTCTTGAAAAAGACGTGAAATTCATGGGCGTCGGCTCTCACTTCGAATTGTGGGACCAGACGCGCTACGACGCACGCGAAACCGTGGCCCTGGCCCAGGGCCGGCCCGAGCCTTTGCGCAACCTGGTTGTCCGGTGAACGCTGCCCTGCCATGCACCCACACCACCGTGATGCTTGCCGAGGCCGTCGATGCCCTCGTTACGCAGCCCGATGGCTTTTATGTGGACGGCACCTTTGGCCGCGGCGGCCACAGCCGCGCGCTGCTCGAACGCCTGGGCCCTGCCGGTCATCTGCTGGCCTTCGACAAGGACCCCCAGGCGGTAACTGCGGCGGCCGAGATCACCGACCCGCGCTTTGCCATCTGCCACGCCGATTTTTCAGGCATGGCGGCCGCCCTGCTGGCGCGTGGCGTCCAGCGTGTGCAAGGTGTGCTGCTGGACCTGGGTGTGAGTTCGCCGCAGATCGACCAGCCCGAGCGTGGTTTCAGCTTTCGTTTCGACGCGCCGCTGGACATGCGCATGGACAACACGCGGGGCATCACGGCCGCGCAATTCTTGCTGCAGGCCACGCAGCGCGACATCGAAAGGGTCCTGCGTGACTTGGGCGAAGAACGGTTTGCTGCATCGATTGCACGCGCGCTTGTTGCGCGCCGCGAAGGTGGAAACCCCGTCGGCACCACCGCGGAGCTTTCCGCACTCGTGGCTGGCGCCGTCAAGTCCCGCGAGCCGGGGCAGAACCCTGCGACGCGCACGTTTCAAGCGCTTCGGATTCACGTCAACGCCGAGCTTGAAGCGCTGGAGCAAGGTCTAGAGGCCGCGCTGGTGCTGTTGGCGCCGGCCGCCCGATTGGTCGTCATCAGCTTTCACTCACTGGAAGACCGCATCGTGAAAACCTTCATCGCCCGCGAAAGTCGCGACGTGGTGGACCGCCGCGCACCCATGGCGCCGCCCAAACCGCTGCGTCTGCGTGCCGTTGCGCGCATCAAGCCTTCGGCCGTCGAAGTGGCCGCCAACCCCCGTGCACGCTCTGCCGTGCTGCGTGTGGCAGAGCGTACGGAGGTGGCGTGATGACCAAGGTCAACGTTTTGCTGCTGGTGGCGCTGCTGGCCAGTTGCCTTCTGCTCGTGAAAACCTCGCATGAAGCGCGGCAGCTGTTCACCGCCGTGGACCGGGCAGAGCGTGAGCAGAAGCTGCTGGACGCCGAGTACCGCCGCCTGGACACCGAGCGCCAGACGCAGGCCACCAACCAGAAGGTCGAGCGCGTGGCGCGTGTGCGTCTGCACATGAGCGCGCCGCCGCTGACCGTGTACATCGACAACCCTGCGCCCGCCGCGGTCGTGCCCAACCCGCCCGGTCTGTTCAACACCCGCACCGCGCAGGCCACCCGATGACGTCGGTCAATCGCCCTGGCGTCGGGCGCGGCCATGCCGGCAAGTCCGGCAGCGTGCGCAGCGTCAACTTCGCCACCAGCCCGCTGCTGGCCAGCCGCACGCCGCCCTGGCGGTCGCGTTTTGTGCTGCTGCTGGTGGGGCTGTTGTTCATGGGTCTGGTGGGGCGCGCCGCCTTTGTCCAGATCTACAAGCCGGGCTTCTATCAGCAAAAAGGCGAAGTGCGCTTTGTGCTGAAAGAAACGCTGGCCGCCAGCCGCGGCCGCATCCTGGACCGCAACGGCGCTCTTCTGGCTGGCAGCGTGCAGTTGCCCACCATGCTGATCGACACCAAGACCTTTGCCGCCGACAGCCAGCAGCGCAAGGCGCTGGTCAGGTTGCTGGGGCTGAAGCGCGGCGAGCTTGAAGACCGGCTGGAAAACGCCAAGGGCACGCTGGTGCTGCGCCGCCACCTGGAGCCGCCGTTGTGGGAACAGATTGAAGCGCTGGGCATGAAGGGTGTGTACGACCTGCCCGAGTTCACGCGCCGCTACCCCGAAGGCGAGGCGGCGGCCCATGTGGTGGGCTTCACCACCATCGAAGACGTGGGCCAGGCCGGCGCCGAGCTGGCCTTCCATGACCAGCTGCTGGGCAAGGCCGGCGCGCGCAAGGTCGTGCGCGACCGCCTGGGCCATGTCATTGAAAACATCGACGAGCCGGTGCTGCCCACGCAGGGCGCGGACGTCACGCTGTCCATCGACTCGCGCATCCAGTCCTTTGCGTGGCAGCGTGTGCGCGACGCCGTCAAGACCAACGGCGCGGCCACGGGCAGTGTGGTGGTGCTGGACATCCAGACCGGCGAGGTGCTGGCCCTGGCCAACTACCCCAGCTTCGACCCGAGCGACCGCAAGCGCCTGCGGGGCGACGCCTTGCGCAACGTGGCCGTGACGGACGTTTTTGAGCCCGGCTCGACGATGAAGCCCTTCACCATCGCCACCGCGCTGGAGTCGGGCCGCTGGACGCCCAACTCGCGCATCGACACCGCACCCGGTCGCATGGTCATCCACGGCGCAACGATCAGTGATTCGCACCCGCACGGTGTGCTCAGCGTGGCCGAGATCGTGCAGAAGTCCAGCAACATCGGCACCGTGAAGCTGGCCCAGCAGATGCCGGCCAAGGACCTGTGGGCGATGTTCAACCATGTCGGTCTGGGCCAGAAGCCCAGCCTGAACTTCCCGGGCCTGGCCAAAGGCAAGGTGCGTCCCTACAAGACCTGGCGGCCGGTGGAGCACGCCACCATGAGCTACGGCTACGGCCTCAACGCCAGCCTGCTGCAGCTGGCCCGCGCCTATACCGTGTTTGCGCGCGACGGCGACCTGGTGCCCACCACGCTGATCAAGCGCGACCCTGCGCTGGGCCCCGTGGCCGCGGGCGAACGTGTGATGTCCGCCCAGACGGCGCGCCAGGTGCGTGAAATGCTGCGCCTGGCCGCCAACCCGGGTGGTACGGCGCCATTGGCGCAGGAAAAGACACTGGGTTATTCCGTGGGCGGCAAGACCGGTACCACCCGCATCAGCGGCAAGGGCGGCTACACCAACAGGCATCACGGTTTTTTTGTCGGCCTGGCGCCGGTGAGCAACCCGCGTGTGGTGGTGGCGGTGATGGTGTCCGCGCCCACCAAGGGCAAGTACTACGGCGGCGATATCGCCGCGCCCCTGTTTGGCGAAGTCATGCAGCAGACCTTGCGCCTGATGAGCGTGCCCAACGACATGGACGTGAAGGCGCAGATCAGCGCCAAGCCCGCGGTTGCTGAACCGGAGAGCATCTGACCATGACGCCCAACAGCCGCGCCGCGAGCACCGTCGTGCTGGCCAGTGCCGAGCAGGCCGTGGCCTGGCTGCACTCGCGCGTGGCCTTGCCCATGCCGGGCGAGTTGCGGACCGACAGCCGCCAGGTGGGTGCGGGCGACATCTTCATCGCCTGGCCGGGGGCGCGCCATGACGCCCGCCGACATGTGGCGGCTGCATTGCGCAGCGGTGCCCTGGCCTGCCTGGTCGAGGCCGACGGTGTTGAGGCCTTCGGGTTTGCCGACGAGCGTATCGCTTCACTGTCCGGCCTGAAAGCGGCAGCCGGCAGCATCGCCCACCTGTGGACCGGCCGCCCCAGCCACGCGCTGCAGGTACTGGCGGTCACGGGTACCAATGGCAAGACCAGCGTCAGCTGGTGGCTGTCGCAGGCACTGAACCTGATGGGTCGGCGTTGCGGTCTGGTCGGCACACTGGGCATGGGTGATGCAGCCACGCCCACGCAGCCCTTGCAGGCCACGGGTCTGACCACACCCGACGCCGTCACCTTGCACAACCACCTGCGCCACCTGGTGGACGGCGGTGCCGCAGCCTGCGCGCTGGAAGCTTCGTCCATCGGGCTGATGGAGCACCGCCTGGACGGCTTGCACATCGACGTGGCCCTGTTCACCAACCTGACGCAGGACCACCTGGACTACCACGGCACCATGGCCGCCTACGGTGACGCCAAGCGCCGGCTGTTCAACTGGACCGGTCTGCGCCAGGCCGTGATCAACATCGACGATGCGCACGGTCTTGATCTGGCTGCGACGCTGCGCCGCCAGGGTCGGCCGGTCATCAGCGTTTCCCTTGACGGACGGGTGTCGGCCGACGGCAGCGTGCCCACCTTGCAGGGCAGCGGGCTTGTCCTGGATGCCGAAGGCATGACGTTTGAAGCGGTGGAAGGCGGGCAGCGCGTCACCGTTCGCAGTCCCATGGTGGGCCGCTTCAATGCCAGCAACCTGATGGTGGTGCTGGGTGGTTTGCGCGCGCTTGACGTGCCCTTGCAGCAGGCGGCGCAATTGCTGGCCCTGCTTTCGCCGGTTCCCGGGCGCATGCAGCGCCTGAGTGCACTGGCCAGCCGGCCCGTGGGCGACGTTGAGGTGGTGGTGGACTACGCACACACACCCGACGCCCTGAAGCAGGCGCTTTCAGCCCTTCAGCCCCTGGCGCTGGCGCGTGGCGGCCGTCTGTGGTGCGTGGTGGGCTGTGGGGGGGGACGTGACGCCGGCAAACGCCCGCAGATGGGCGCCATCGCGCAGGACGGTGCTCAACACCTGGTCCTGACCAGTGACAACCCGCGCCACGAAAACCCGGCACTCATCCTGCAGCAGATGTTGGGCGGCTGCGCGCGCCCGCACGAGGTGGTGGTGGTGGCCGACCGCCGCGCCGCGATCCGCCACGCCATCGAGCATGCAGACGCCGCCGACGTCGTGCTGCTGGCTGGCAAAGGGCACGAAGAGTTTCAGGAGATCGCCGGCGTCAAGCTGCCGTTTTCCGACGTGGAAGAGGCGCGACTGGCGCTGGTGGGCCGCCAGGCTGGCCTGGCCGGCGGCCTGGTGGTGGAAGGTTTTCATGCCGGCGCCTGGCGTGCGACGGCGCCTCATGCCACGGTCACCCAGCGCGCGGGCCTTGGCGGGCCCTTGTTGAGCAGCAGCGAGCCTGCACCCACGGTTCCGGGGGCCCTATGCTGATGACGCTGGGTACTGCGCACGAACTGCTGCAGGGCTACGGCCAACGGGTGGGCGACGCCATGCTGCCCTTGCAGCGGGTGCACAGCGACACCCGCACGCTGAAGCCGGGCGACCTGTACGTGGCGCTGCGCGGCGAAAGATTTGACGGGCATGACTTCATGGCACAGGCGCGCAGCGCCGGCGCCGTGGCTGCCTTGGCGGAGTCGGGCCTGGGTGCCGGCATGCCGGGCCTGCTGGTGCCCGACAGCCTGCAGGGTCTGCAGCGCCTGGCGGCGGCATGGCGGCGCAGTCTGAATCTGCAACTGGTGGCGGTGACCGGCAGCAACGGCAAGACCACCGTGACCCAGATGGTGGCGGCCATCCTGCAGGCCTGGCTGGGTGGCGCGTCGCTGGCGACGGCCGGCAACCTGAACAACCACATTGGCGTGCCATTGACCCTGTTGCGCCTGCGCCAGGGCGGCCAGATCTGGCACCGCGCCGCGGTGCTGGAACTGGGCATGAACCATCCCGGCGAAATTCGTTTGCTGGCCGACATGGCTGCCCCCACCGTGGCCCTGATCAACAACGCCCAGCGCGAACACCAGGAATTCATGGCCAGCGTGGACGCCGTGGCGCAGGAGAACGGCAGCGTGATCAACGCCTTGCCAGCGGACGGTACGGCCGTGCTGCCCTTTGCCGACGCCTACCTGCCGATGTGGCGCGGGATGGCGGGCACCCGACGTGTGCTGAGTTTCGGCATGGACGCCCGCGCCGATGTATCCGGCCGAGCCGCCTGGATGGCTGAATCCAGCGGCGCGCCGGGACACTGGCAACTGACGCTGCAAACCGGCACCGACACCATCAGCACGACCGTGCAGCTGCCTGGGCAGCACAACCTGCACAACGCCATGGCCGCCGCGGCTGCAGCCTTGGCTGCGGGCGCACCACCGTCTGCCGTTTCGCGGGGTCTGACCGCCTTTCGGCCGGTGGCCGGGCGCTCGCAAGCCATCACGCTGCAACGTGATGGCCAACCCCTGACCCTGGTGGACGACAGCTACAACGCGAACCCCGATTCGGTGCTGGCCGCCATCGACGTCTTGGCCAGCCTGCCCGGCCCACGCTGGCTGGTGCTGGGCGACATGGGCGAGGTGGGCACACAAGGCCCGCAGTTCCACGCCGAGGTCGGCGCGCGCGCGCGCGACCGCGGCATCGATGTGGTGTGGGCCGCCGGTGCGCTGAGCGCCCATGCCGGTGCCACCCGCTGGTTTGAAAACACCGCCAGCGTGGTCGACGCGCTGGCGCAGGCACCGCAAGCACGTTCGGTGCTGGTCAAAGGAAGTCGGTTCATGAAGATGGAGCATGTGGTGCAAGCCCTGCGCAAACGTTGGGGGCTGCCACATGCTGCTTAGCCTGAGCCAATGGTTGATGACGCAGTTCCCCGACTCGCTGGGATTCCTGCGCGTGGTGCAGTACCTGACGTTCCGCGCGGTGCTGGCGGCCATGACCTCGCTGCTCATCGGGCTGGCGTTTGGCCCCTGGGTGATCCGCCGCCTGACCGAAATGAAGATCGGCCAGCCCATCCGCGAATACGGTGTGCAAAGCCATCTGGGCAAGCGCGGCACGCCCACCATGGGCGGTGTGCTGGTGCTCATCGGCATCGGCGCCAGCACGCTGCTGTGGTTCGACTGGACCAACCGCTTTGTGTGGGTGGTGATGATGGTGACCTTTGGCTTTGGCGCCATCGGCTGGGTCGACGACTACCGCAAGGTGGTGCGCAAGGACCCCGAGGGCATGCGCTCGCGCGAGAAGTTCTTCTGGCAGACGCTGATCGGCCTGCTGGCCGCGCTGTACCTGGCCTTCAGCGTTTCCGAGACCAACAACCTGCGCGTGCTGGAGCTGTTTTTCCGCTGGGTGAGCAGCGGTTTTTCCAACGAACTGCCACCCCGTGCCGATCTGATGGTGCCGTTTTTCAAGAGCGTGAGCTACCCGCTGGGGGTGTTCGGCTTCATCTTCCTGACCTGGTTTGTCATCGTGGGCACCAGCAACGCGGTGAACTTCACCGACGGACTGGACGGCCTGGCCATCATGCCCATCGTCATGGTCGGCAGCGCCTTGGGCGTGTTTGCCTACGTGGTGGGCAATGCCGTGTTCAGCAAGTACCTGCTGTTTCCGCACATCCCGGGCGCGGGCGAGTTGCTGGTGTTCTGTGCCGCCATGGCCGGCGCCGGCCTGGCCTTCCTGTGGTTCAACGCCAACCCGGCGCAGGTGTTCATGGGCGACGTGGGCGCGCTGTCGCTGGGCGGTGCGCTGGGCACCATCGCCGTCATCACGCGGCAGGAAATCGTGCTGGGCATCATGGGCGGCGTGTTTGTCGCCGAGATGCTCAGCGTGATGCTGCAGGTCAGCTGGTTCAAGTACACCAAGAAGAAGTACGGCGAAGGGCGCCGCATCTTCCTGATGGCACCGCTGCACCACCACTTTGAAAAAAAGGGCTGGGCCGAATCGCAGGTGGTGGTGCGTTTCTGGATCATCACCATGCTGCTCTGCCTGGTCGGCATGGCCAGCCTGAAGCTGCGGTGAAAGCGCCATGAACTTCCTGGACCAAACACCGGTGCTGATCCTGGGCCTGGGCGACAGCGGCCTGGCCATGGCACGCTGGTGCGTGCGTTTTGGTGCGCAGGTGTCGGTGTGGGATTCGCGCGAGCACGCGCCGCACGACGAGGTGCTGGCCCGCGAACTGCCCGGCGTGGGCCGACTGCAGGCGCTGCCTTCGCTGCAGGCCGCAGAGGGTGAGGGCGACACTGCGAACACGCCGCGCCTGATCCTGAAAAGCCCGGGCCTGTCGCCGCACGACCCACGCATCGCCCCCTTGTTGCAGCAGGCCCGCCAGATGGGCCTGGCGGTGATGGGCGAGCTCGACCTGTTTGTGCACGCGCTGGCCGACCTGAAGGCACAGCGCGGCTACGAACCGCAGGTGCTGGCCATCACCGGCACCAACGGCAAGACCACGGTCACGGCCCTGACGGCGCTGCTGGTGGCCCGCGCCGGCCGCAGCGTGGTGGCCGCCGGCAACATCGGGCCGACGCTGCTGGACACGCTGGGTGAACAACTGGATCGGGTGCCCATGGACGCGACCGAACCGATGCCGCTGGAACCTCTGGAAGGGCAGGACGGTGAGGCAGTGCATGAAGGGCGGGAACCCTCCAATGAAGCGGCCACGCCCCGCCTGCCCGAAGTCTGGGTGCTGGAGCTGTCCAGCTTCCAACTGGCCGGTGGTGGCCAGGGTGTGACGGGTTTTGAGCCCACGGCCGCCACGGTGCTGAACATCACACAAGACCACCTGGACTGGCACGGTGACATGGCCGCCTACACGGCAGCCAAGGCCGCAGTGCTGGGCCAGCACGCGGTGTGGGTGCGCAATGCCGACGACCCCGCCATGGCGGCACTGTTGCCTGAACCCGTGGCGGTAGCCGGTGCCGGCGCCAAGAAAAAATTCGGTGGCAAGGCCACGCCGCCACCCGTTGCGCGCAGCGTGCTGCGCTTTGGTCTGTCTGCACCCCGCAACCCCGGCGACTTTGGCCTGGTTGACGAAGCCGGCATGACCTGGCTGGTGCGCGCCCTGCCCGCCGACCCCACCATCAAGCGCAAGAAGGGCGACCCCGAAGAAGACCTGCACCTGCAGCGCCTGATGCCGGCCGATGCCTTGCGGGTGCGCGGTCGCCACAACGCCGCCAACGCCCTGGCCGCGCTGGCGCTGGCCACGGCCATCGGCTGCCCGCTGGCGCCGATGCTGCATGGCCTGCGCGAATACCGCGGTGAGCCGCACCGCATGCAGTTTGTAACGCTGGTGGACGGCATCGAAGCCTACGACGACAGCAAGGGCACCAATGTGGGCGCCACCGTGGCCGGCTTGCAAGGGCTGGGCGCCGACAAGGCACCCGGCCGGCTGGTGGTGATTCTGGGTGGCGACGGCAAGGGTCAGGACTTTTTGCCGTTGCTGGCGCCCTTGCAGCGCTATGCCCGCGCCGTGGCCACCATCGGCCGCGACGCCGAACGCATCGAACACCTGCTGGCGGGCCAAGGTGGTCTGGCCCTGCAGCGCTTTGAAACGCTGCCCGCGGCCGTGGACTGGTGCTTTGAACAAGCACAGGAAGGCGACGCCGTGTTGCTCAGCCCTGCTTGCGCCAGCCTGGACATGTTTGACAACTACAGCCACCGCGCCCAGGTTTTTGTGCAGGCTGTGCTGTCGCACGCCGCTGACAGGGGGCAGGCATGACGGGCTTGCGCGAACAGCTGCAACAACGGCTGCAGGCCCTGCGTGACATGGCGCGTGGTTGGTCCGACAGCAAGCCGCGCGCGGGCAGCAACCTGCCCGTGCGTGACCGCCTGCAGGCCCAGGGCGAACAAGAAGTGCGACTGCGCTCGTTTGACCAGAGCCTTGTCTGGGTGGTGGTGGCGCTGGTGCTGCTGGGTGCGGTGATGGTGTATTCGGCCAGCGTGGCGCTGCCCGACAACCCCCGCTTTGCCAACTACACGTCCACCCACTTCCTGCAGCGCCACGTCAGCTTTCTGGGCATTGCCGTGTTTGCCGCCCTGCTGACCGTGCAGGTGCCGATGTCGGTCTGGGAAAAAGCCGCACCCTGGGTGTTTGTGGTGGCACTGGTGCTGCTCGTGCTGGTGCTGCTGCCTTTTGTGGGCAAGGTGGTCAATAACTCGCGGCGCTGGATTCCGCTGGGCATCATGAGTTTCCAGCCCAGTGAACTGGCCAAGCTGGGCATTGCGCTGTACGCCGCCAACTACATGGTGCGGCGCATGGACACCCGCGAGAACTTCTTCCGCGCCGTGTTCCCGATGGCGCTGGCCGTGGGTTTTGCCGGCCTGCTGTTGCTGCGCCAGCCCGACATGGGCGCCTTTCTGGTCATCGCCACCATCGCCATGGGCGTGCTGTTCCTGGGCGGTGTGAACGCCCGCATGTTTTTCCTGATCGTGGCCGTGCTGCTGGTGGTGCTGGGCCTGATCCTGTATTTCGACGAAATGCGCCGTGGCCGCATCCTGGCGTATCTGGACCCCTGGTCCGAGGACAACGCCAAGGGCAAGGCCTACCAGCTGGTGCATTCGCTGATCGCCTTCGGCCGGGGTGAATTCCTGGGTCAGGGCCTGGGCGCCAGCCTGGAAAAACAGCATTACCTGCCCGAGGCCCACACCGACTTCCTGTTGGCCGTCATCGGCGAAGAGCTGGGTTTTGTGGGCGTGGCCACCGTCATCGTGCTGTTTTTCTGGCTGACCCGCCGCATCATCGAAATCGGCCGCCAGGCCATTGCACTGGACCGCGTGTTTGCCGGTCTGTTCTGCCAGGGCATTGGCGTGTGGATGGGTGCGCAGGCCTTCATCAACATGGGTGTGAACCTGGGGGCCTTGCCCACCAAGGGTCTGACGTTGCCGCTGATGAGCTATGGCGGGTCGGCCATTCTGATGAACCTGGTCGCGCTGGCCATGGTGGTGCGCACGGATATTGAGAATCGCGCCCTCATGCGCGGAGGCCGCGCATGAAGAGCCCTGTCATGCACAGCAGGACAGGCCTGAGCGAGCGCAGCTCGCTGGGCGTGATTCCGGCGCAGGCTCATGTCGCGCAGCGACGTGAAGCACGCGCGGCGTGCGGGCCGCAGCCAGAACGGGCGCTGATGCGCGGAGGCCGCGCATGAGCCACCTGGTCATCATGGCCGCGGGCACCGGCGGGCACATCATGCCGGGCCTGGCCGTTGCGCGTGAAATGCAGGGCCGAGGCTGGTCGGTCAGCTGGCTGGGCACACGGCACGGCATGGAAAACAAGCTCGTGCCTGCCAGCGGGCTGGTGGGGCTGTCGCTGGACACCATCAGCTTCAATGGCGTGCGTGGCAAGGGCCTGTGGCACACCCTGACCGGCGGTCCGCGCCTGCTCAAGGCCTTCTGGGACACCTTGACCGTGCTGCGCCGCCGCGGCGCTGACGCCGTGCTGGGCATGGGCGGTTATGTCTGTTTCCCGGGGGGCCTGATGGCCGCGCTGCTGAACAAGCCGCTGCTGCTGGTCAACGCCGACGCGGCGCTGCTGCTCAGCAACCGCAGCCTGTTGCCCGTGGCCGACCGGGTGGCGTTCGGATTTGAAGGTAAGGCGGCGCAGCAGACCCAAAACGCCGTGGTCACCGGCAACCCGGTGCGCGCGGAAATTGAAGCCTTGCCGGCACCCGCTGAACGCTTTGCAGCCCGCCAGGGCCCTCTGCAATTGCTGGTGGTGGGCGGCAGTCTGGGCGCGCAAGTGCTGAACCTGGCGCTGCCGGCCGCGCTGGCGGCATTGCCCGCCCATCAGCGCCCACAGGTGCTGCACCAGACCGGCGCCGCGCAGCAACAGGCCGTGCAACAGGCCTATGCCGATGCGGGTGTGCAGGCCCGTGTGGTGGCCTTCATCGACGACATGCCCCAGCAACTGGCGGCCTGCGACCTGATGGTCTGCCGCGCCGGCGCCATCACCGTCAGTGAGATCTGCGCAGCAGGTGTGGCTGCGGTGCTGGTGCCCTTGATCGTCAGCACCACCAGCCATCAACGCGACAACGCCCAGTGGCTGGCCGGGCACAACGCCGGCATCCACCTGCCGCAGACCGAACTGACGCCGCAACACCTCGCCGATGTCCTGCAAGGCCAGACGCGCGAAGGCCTGTTGGCCATGGCCACCCGGGCACACGCGCTGGCGCGGCCGCAAGCCGCCGCCCGCGTGGCCGACGAACTGGAGCGCCTGGTGCGCAAATCAGCATGAGCAGCGCCCTGTTGAACGCTGTTCCGAAACTGCACTTTGTCGGGGTGGGCGGTGCGGGCATGAGCGCGCTGGCCGAGATCACCTGCCGCCAGGGATTTGTCGTCAGCGGGTCCGACCAGCAGCGCAGCGCCGTCACCGACCGCTTGGCCGCGCTGGGTGTGCAGGTGCACATCGGTCACGCCGCCAGCCACATGGCCGGCGCCCAGGCGCTGGTCACCAGCACGGCCGTGACGGCCGACAACCCGGAAGTGATGGCCGCGCGTGAACAGCAGCTGCCCGTGGTGCCGCGTGCCGTGCTGCTGGGTGAACTGATGCGCACCAAGACCGGCATTGCCGTGGCGGGCACCCACGGCAAGACCACCACCACGTCGCTGATGGCCACGGTGCTGATGGCGGCCGGCGTGGACCCCAGCTTTGTCATTGGCGGCACATTGCAAAGCCTGGGTGCCAACGCCAGGCTGGGGCAGGGTGAACACTTTGTCGCCGAGGCCGACGAAAGTGACGCGTCGTTCCTGCACCTGCACGCTGTGGTGGCCGTGGTGACCAACATCGACGTTGACCACATGGAAACCTATGGCCACAGCACCGACAAGCTGCAGGCGGCATTTGTCGACTTCATCCACCGCCTGCCGTTTTTTGGCCGTGCCGTGCTGTGCGCCGACGACGCGGGCGTGCAGGCTGTGCTGCCGAAACTGCAGCGCCCCGTCATCACTTACGGCCTGGCGCCCGGCGCCGACCTGCAAGCCGTGCAGGTGACGGCGCTGGCCGGCGCCAGCATGCAATTTGTGGCGCGCCAGAACGGCCACGCCGACCTGTCGCTGACGCTGCCTCTGGCAGGGCTGCACAACGTGCGCAATGCCCTGGCGGTGCTGGCCGTGGCGCGCCATCTGGGTGTGGCCGATGCCGACACGGCCCGCGGGCTGCAGGCCTTTACCGGCGTGGGCCGTCGCTTCGAGTCGCATGGCAGCCTGCCGGCCGATGCCGGTGGCCACTACAGCCTGATCGACGACTACGGCCACCACCCGGTGGAGGTGGCCGCAGTCATCGCCGCCGCGCGTGGCGCCTTCCCGGGCCGCCGTCTGGTGGTGGCCTTCCAGCCCCACCGCTACACCCGCACACGCGACTGCCTGGCCGACTTTGCCCAGGCATTGGCACAGGCGGACCAGTTGTTGATCACCGAGGTCTACAGCGCGGGTGAGGCGCCCATCGTCGGCGCCGATGGCGCTGCACTGGTCCAGCGCATTGCGGCCGCTGTGCCCCAGGCGCCACCGGTGCAACTGGTCAGCGACATCGCCGCGCTGCCGCGCGCCATCCAGTCCGTGGCGCAAGACGGCGATGTGGTGATCACGTTGGGCGCGGGCTCCATCGGCACCGTACCCGGAGAACTCTTGAAACTGCGCTTGAAACTGCATCAGGTGATGGCATGAGCAACAACACCCACCCCGCCAACCTGGGCAAGGTCGCCGTTCTGATGGGCGGCAGCAGCGCCGAGCGCGAGGTGTCTTTGATGTCGGGCAACGGTGTGCTCAAGGCACTGCAAGGGCAAGGCGTGGACGCCCACGCCTTTGACCCCACAGAGCACGACCTGGCGCAGCTGAAGACAAAGGGCTTTGCCCGCGCCTTCATCGCCCTGCACGGCCGCCATGGTGAAGACGGCACGGTGCAAGGTGCGCTGGAACTGCTGGGCATTCCGTACACCGGCTCGGGTGTCATGGCCAGCAGCGTGGCCATGGACAAGGTCATGACCAAACGCATCTGGGCCAGCGCTGGCCTGCCCACGCCAAAGTGGCAATGGCTGGCACCCGATGGCCAGGCGCGTGAACAGGTCATGCAGGTGCCCGATGAACTGGGCCTGCCCTTGATCGTCAAGCCGCCACGTGAAGGCTCGTCCATCGGCATCACCAAGGTCACGGGCTATTCGCAGATGCAGGACGCCGTGACCCTGGCCGCGCGCTACGACGAAGACGTGCTGTGCGAAGCCTTCATCGACGGCATCGAACTCACCTGCCCGGTGTTGGGTGAAGGTGCCAACGCGCGCGCCTTGCCGGTGGTGCGCATCGACGCACCCGACGGCAACTACGACTATGACCACAAGTACTTCAGCGACGACACCGGCTACCGCTGCCCCAGCGGCCTGACCGCCGCAGAAGAGGCCGAGGTGCAGCGCCTGACACTGGCGGCCTACCGCACGCTGGGCTGCCGGGGTTGGGGCCGCGCTGACCTGATGTTGCGCACGGCCGCCGGCGCCAACGAAGCCCGGTTTTTCCTGCTGGAAATGAACACCAGCCCCGGCATGACCGCCCATTCGCTGGTGCCTATGTCGGCACGTGCGGCGGGCATGAGTTACGAGGCTTTGTGCCTGCACCTGGTGCAACACGCCAGGCTGGACAGCACCCGCATGCTGGCCGTACCCCTGAACACCTGACCCCACAAGACGCCTTCCCTGCTTCCATGGCCACCACCATTCGCACCCGCCGAAAACCCGCCGCAGCACCGCTGCCGGTGGATGTGCGCGTGACCCACATGGCCGCCAACACCCTGTTCACATTGCTGGCGGTGGTGCTGGCGGGCGGTGCGGTTCTGTGGCTGGTGCGATCGCCCGGATTTGCGCTGCGCGGGCTGGCCCTGGAAAGCCAGCCGCTGCATGTGCACATGCCGACCCTGCGCGCGCAGGTGACACCCCATCTGCGGGGCAATTTTTTCACCGTGGACCTGGACCGGGTGCAGACCGCGTTCGAGGCGGTCCCCTGGGTGCGCCATGCGGTGGTGCGACGGGTCTGGCCCGACCGCCTGACCGTGCGCCTGGAGGAGCACAGGCCCGCTGCGGTGTGGGACGGTCTTGACACCGCCAACGGCAGCGAACGCCTGGTCAACGACCACGGTGAAGTTTTTGAAGCCAGTGCCGGTGACTTGGACGAAGCGTCTGTGGATGGCGCGCCCATGCCCACCTTCAGCGGGCCCGAGGGCTCGGCGGCCAGCATGCTGTCCCTGTACCGCCGCCTGCGCCCGCTGATGGCCGAGTTGGGCCAGCCCATCGAGTCGCTTCAGCTCAGCGACCGCGGTACCTGGCGGGCCGAACTGGAGGGGGACACGGTGATCGAAATGGGGCGCGGCAGCGAAGAACAGCTGCTGGCGCGCACGCGGCAATTTGTGCAGACCGTGGGTGAAGCCACCGAGCGCTGGCGCGCGCCGCTGGCCGTGGCCGACCTGCGCCACACCGATGGTTATGCCGTGCGCCTGCGCGGCATCAGCGTGGCGCCGGCTGGCGCCGCTTCGGCAGCGGCCGGCGCACGTACAACAAGAACGAACTGAGGACACCCCTATGGCCAAAGAATTCAAGGACATGGTTTTTGCGCTGGACATCGGCACCGCCAAGGTGATGGTGGTGGCCGCCGAAGTCCTGCCCAGCGGGCAGTTGCGGGTGGCCGGCCTGGGGGTTGCACCCACACACGGTCTGAAGCGTGGTGTGGTCGTCAACATCGATGCCACGGTTCAGAGCATCCAGCAGGCGCTGAAAGAGGCCGAGATGATGGCGGCGTGCAAGATCAGCAGCGTCTTCACCGGCATCACCGGCAGCCACATCCGCGGCCAGAACAGCACTGGCATGGTCATCGTGCGCGACAACCGCGAGGTCACCCCCGTGGACGTGAACCGGGTTGTTGAAACCGCCAAGGCCATCAACATCCCCAACGACCAGCGGGTGCTGCTGGTGGAGCCGCAGGAATTCATCATCGACGGGCACGAGGTCAAGGAGCCCATCGGCATGAGCGGCAGCCGGCTGGAAGTGAAGGTGCACATCGTCACCGGCGCCCAGAGTGCGGCCGAAAACATCCTGAAATGTGTGCGCCGATGCGGGCTGGAAGTGGACAGGTTGGTGCTCAACCCCAGCGCCAGTGCGGCCTCGGTGCTGACCGATGACGAGCGCAGCCTGGGCGTGGCCGTTGTGGACATCGGTGCCGGTACCACCGATGTGCAGATCTACACCGACGGCAGCGTGCGCCATACCGCGGTGATTCCGATCGCCGGCGACCTGATCACCAGCGACATCGCCATGGCGCTGCGCACACCCACCAAGGATGCCGAAGAGATCAAGGTCGAGCACGGTGTGGCCAAGCAGTTGCTGGCCGATCCCAACGACCAGGTCGAGGTGCCCGGCCTGGGCGACCGCGTGCCGCGCTTGTTGTCGCGCCAGGCACTGGCCGGTGTGATCGAACCACGCATCGAAGAAATCTTCTCGCTGGTGCAGCAGGTGGTGCGCGAAAGCGGCTACGAAGAACTGCTGTCCAGCGGCATCGTGCTCACCGGCGGCAGCGCCGTCATGCCCGGCATGATCGAGCTGGGCGAGGACATTTTTCTCAAACCCGTGCGCAAGGGGCTGCCGCTGTACAGCGGCGCGCTTTACGACATGGTGGCCAACCCACGCAGTGCTGCAGTGATGGGTTTGCTTGAAGAGGCCCGCATGGCACGTGCGCGCGGGCACAGGGCAGCAGCGCAGGCGGGCTCGGTCAAGAACATGTTTGGCCGGGCAAAGGATTGGTTCTTGGGTAATTTCTAGCGCGTTCGCAAACCGCAAAACAGCGGCGCAACTTTTTTCAAAACGGCAACTGCATTTCAATTTTCAGTAGGAGGCTCACATGCCCATCGAAATGATCGAAGAGTTCGAACAAGGCACGCAGATCAAGGTCATCGGCGTGGGTGGTGGCGGCGGCAACGCGGTCGAACACATGATTGAACGCGGCGTGCAAGGCGTCGAGTTTGTCTGCGCCAACACCGACGCGCAGGCTTTGAACCGCAGCAACGCAGGCACGCTGGTGCAGCTGGGCAGCAGCGGCCTGGGCGCTGGCAGCAAACCCGAGATGGGGCGTGTAGCGGCCGAAGAAGCCGTGGACCGCATCAAGGAATGCATTGCCGGCGCCAACATGCTGTTCATCACGGCAGGCATGGGCGGCGGCACGGGCACGGGCGCTGCACCCGTGATCGCGCGCGTGGCCAAGGAAATGGGCATCCTGACCGTGGGTGTGGTCACCAAGCCTTTTGAATTTGAAGGCAAGCGCCGCTGCAAGCAGGCCGACGACGGTGTCAGCGAGCTGGAGGCCAACGTCGACAGCCTGATCGTGGTGCTGAACGAAAAGCTGCTCGAGGTGATGGGCGATGACGTCACGCAGGAGCAGGCTTTCGCCCATGCCAACGACGTCCTGCGCAACGCCGTGGGCGGCATCAGCGACATCATCCACATCCCCGGCCTGGTGAACGTCGACTTCGAAGACGTCAAGACGGTGATGAGCGAGCCCGGCAAGGCGATGATGGGCACGGCGGTGGCCGGCGGCCCCGACCGCGCCACCAAGGCGGCCGAAGCGGCGGTGGCCTGCCCACTGCTGGAGGGCATCGACCTGAGCGGTGCGCGCGGTGTTCTGGTGTTGATCGCGGCCAGCAAATCCAGCTTCAAGCTGGCCGAAAGCCGCAACGCGATGAACGCCATCAAGCGCTACGCGGCCGAAGAGGCGCACGTCATCTTTGGTACGGCCTATGACGAAAGCCTGGGCGATCAGCTGCGCGTCACCGTCATCGCCACCGGTCTGAGCTCGGCACGCCGCCAGGCCATGCCACCGCCTCAGCTGGTGGTGCAGCCGGTGCAGCAGACCTTGCGCACCGGCACCGACAACCTGCCGGTGTTGAGCCAGCTGGCCGGAGCGGCGGTGACCAGTGCCGTCAGCACACCGACGCAGCACACCTACGAAGGCTTGAACACCCCCAGCGTGTGGCGCACCAACCGCACGCATGCGGCGTCGAAGGTCGATGCGCTGGTGCACAACGGCATGGACGAAATCGAGATCCCCGCCTTCCTGCGCAAACAGGCTGACTGAGGACCGAGTGAGCACCTGCGTGCTCACGCGTGCTTCAGTCAGCCCGCGAGGCGCCAATGGCGGTTGCTGGTGAGTCCAGGCGCTGCGCTGCGGGCGTCCCAGGCGAGTGGGTGAAAGAGGACATCGTTTGCAGTTGAACGGCGTGTGGCGCCGGGGGCGCCGTCATCTCCAGGCCACCAAGGCCACTGGGCTGGCGTTGGTGTTCGCGTTGGCGCTGGCCTGCGGCGCCCCCACGGTGCGTGCGCAGGGCGTGATGGGGCACGGTCACCCGCACGGCCGCGCTGTCCCGGCCAGCCC
The DNA here is from genome assembly GCA_024641925.1 of Betaproteobacteria bacterium. Classification (GTDB taxonomy): domain Bacteria; phylum Pseudomonadota; class Gammaproteobacteria; order Burkholderiales; family Burkholderiaceae_C; genus Rubrivivax. The sequence goes on along the minus strand of JAHECB010000070.1, from coordinate 95 downwards.
GCCGGGCTGGGCGCAATTGCAGGCCGAAGGCGCGCGCATCGGGCAGGTGCGTGTGGTGACGATGGACATCTTTGACACCAGCGATCCCCGCGAAG
>JAHECB010000069.1 GCA_024641925.1 Betaproteobacteria bacterium | reverse complement strand
CAGGTCAAAGCCGTCCATGCGCGGCATTTCGATGTCGGTCAGCACAGCGATAGGGCGCTCGCCCTCCAGCAGTTCCAGCGCCTCCAGCCCATCCTTGGCACTGACCACCCTGTAGCCTTCGCGCACCAGCAAGCGTTCAGTAACCCGCCGAACTGTCAGGGAATCGTCGACCACCAACACCAGCGGCGCCAGCTTTCGCGCGGGCGCGACAGGGCCGTCCAACAAATCCCCGGCCTCGGCACCAGCCGCCACCGAGCGCAATTGTTCGCCATACACCGCCGCCAGCGCTACCGGGTTGTAGATCAGCGCAACCGCACCCGAGGCCAGCAGGGTGACCCCGGCCAGACCCGGCACACGGGCCAGCTGCGGACCGACATTCTTGACCACCACTTCCTGGTTGCCCATCACCTCGTCGACGTGTACGGCCACACGCTGGGCCGCACTGCGCACCACCGCCACCGATTGGCTGCGGTTTGCGACATCGGCGCGCCGGCCGGCCTGCAGCAAGGCCGCGAGCCAGAAAAAGGGCAGCGAATCGTCGCCCTGAACCAACTCGCCGCGGGCATAGGCGGATTCGATCTCAGGTTTCGGAACGCGACGAATGCCTTCGACCAGCGTTGAAGGCACGCCCACCACCAGTTCACCGCAGCGCAGCATGACCACCTGCGTGACCGCCGTGGTCAACGGCAGCAGCAGCTTGAAATGGGTGCCTTGCCCTGGCTGCGACCGTGTTTCGATGCGTCCACCCATGGCCGTCACCTCGGCGCGCACCACGTCCAGGCCGACCCCGCGCCCGGCCAGTTCGGTCACCGCCTCGGCCGTGCTGAACCCGGGTTTGAAAATCAGCTGTGACAGCTCGGCGTCGGTGGGCGCCGCATCGACGGACAACAAGCCCCGCTCGACGCCCCGCTGGCGGATACGCGCCAGGTCCAGGCCGCTGCCGTCGTCGTTGATGCCTACCTCGACTTCGTTGCCGGACTGCGCCACAGTGATGTAGACCTGTCCGACACCCGGTTTGCCAGCGGCCAGACGCCGCGTTTCGGGCTCGATGCCATGCACCACGCAATTGCGCAGCAGGTGTTCAAACGGGCCAACCATGCGCTCCAGCACACCACGGTCGAGCTCGATGGCGCCACCCAGAATGTCCAGGCGCACCTGCTTGCCGGCTTCCTTGGCCGCTTGCCGCACGGTTCGGTACAGACGGTCGGCGGCACTCTCGAACTCCACCATGCGCGTGCGCAGCAGGTCGTCCTGCAATTCACGCGTCAGCCGCGCCTGGGCTGCCAGCTGATCTTCGGCGGACTGCAGGCTGCGCTGCAGGCCGCGCTGCAGGGTGGCGACGTCGTTGACCGATTCGGCCATGAAACGCGTCAGCTCCTGAAGGCGTGTGAAGCGGTCCATCTCGAGCGGGTCAAAATCCTCGGCCGCCGCCTTGGCAGCCTCCAGCCGTGACGAGATCTGGGTTTCTGCCTGCAGCTCCAGATCGCGCAGCTGCCGGCGCATGCGGTCCAGGCTTTCGGTCAACTCGACCATCGACGATTGCAGGTGCTTGACGTCGCTGTCGATGCGGGTGCGCGTGATGGTCACTTCGCCGGCCAGGTTCACCAGGCGATCCAGCAAACCGGCGCGCACGCGCACGGCCGGCACCGCAGCGCCGCTGCGTTCATCCGCAGCCGGTGCGGTGCCCACCGCTGCGGTCTCGACGAGCAACGGTGACCAGTCAATGGGCACCGCTGGCGCCGGGGTTTCGCCTGTCGCAGCCGCCGGTGACTGGACCGCGTCGTTGGATTCAACTGCAGCATCGTCGGCCGCAGGCCCCTGATCCGATGGGGCTGCTGACGGCTCCACGGTCGGGGCCGGCGCGGCAGCTGCTGCCGGCTCGGGCGCCGCGCGGACAAAGGCCACCACGTTGGAAGGCAGCTTGGCGCCTGGCGAGGGCATCGGCGCCGTCGCGGCGTCCTCGCCCGGCTCCATCGCCGTGTCGGCGGCAGCCGTTTGCGCCGAGGTGCTCAGCGGCGCATCGGCAGCGGGCGCGCGCAAGGCTTCCAGCGCAGACACCATGTTGTCGGCCCGGCTCAGCAAGGGCAGCACATCGGTGGCCTTGGCGCTGCTGGTGGCTGCCAGTCGCTCGATGGCTGTTTCCAGACGGTGCGCCATCTCGCCCAGGCGCATAGCGCCGGCCAGGCGTGCACCGCCCTTGAAGGTGTGCAGGGTCCGCATGCACGCAGCGGGCGGGCCTTCTTCCAGCGGCTGGTGCATCCAGTCGCGCAAGCGCGACTGCAGCTGCGGCAGCAACTCGCTGGCCTCTTCACGGAAGATGGGGAACAGGTCAGCGTCGACGGCGTCAACAGCGTCGATGTCATCGTCGTCGTCAAAAGCCTCGGATCGCGCACTGCGCTGAACCCAGGGCCTCTCGCCGACGCCCTGCACGATGCCTGCGCCAGCTTTCAGGCCCGCGACCTCCCCCGTCACGGCAGACGGGGTGTCGCCGTCCGCTGACAAGGCTGTGTCGTCGCCAGCGTTATCGATGGGCTCGGGTGCTTCACCTGCAACCTGCGCCCCCGTGTCGGCCGACGCGGGTTGAATGGGCAATCGCTCGTGTTCGGCAAGTCGCTGCCGCAAGGAAGGCGGCACATCGCGCAGGAACCCGGCCGCAAACTGGTGCAACAACCGGCGGATCTCTTCAGCAACTTCAGAGAACAGCTCGCTTTCGCCCGACCGGCCACACCCAAAGGCATGTGAGCGCATCAAGGCATGCTCCAGTGCACGGGCCAGCGCCGACAGGTCGCTGCAACCCACGGTGCCGGCACTGCCCGCCAAGCCGTGCGCCAGTGCCACACAAGACTCTGGCACCGCCTGCTCAGCACTTTCCAGGGACCACTCAGACAGCTCGGTGACCAGCCGCCTCGACAACTCGTCGGCTTCGTTCAGGAAGATATTGAACAGCGGAATGCTGATGCGCAAGGGCCCGATGCGCTTGAAGTTCTCGTCTTCGCTGGCAACAGCAGGTTCTTCTGCCTCTGCCTCTGCCTCTGCTTCGGTGAACTCGACATCCTCCAAGGCATCGGGTGCCTCGTCGGATGCCGATTCGGGCCGATCAAGGGCACGCGGTGTCACCGCCGCCAGGCTGTCCTCGGCTGTGTCGTCCCGCTCAATCGCCCCTTCCACGGGCAAGGCCGCTGGCTCTGCGGCCGACAAGGCGTCTTCAGAAACAGCGTCAGTGCGGGCCTCTTCACCAGGTGGAGGGTCGAAAAGACCTTCGACCATCTCGATCTCGACGGCATCGGCCTGGGGCAGGGCCGTGGCGTCAGCGTCATCACCGGTGCGCAATGGCGCAGCGGTTTCGCTTGCGAGGGCCGTCGGGGCCTCGGCTTCAGCAGCCGGTTCTGTGAGCGCCGGCAGTTCAAGCTCGGGCGGCAAGGGCCCAGGCGCGGCGCTGTCATCGCCCAGATCAAACTCAAAATCCACCGTCGACATCGGCGATTCGGTGCTGACCAGCGGTTCGGCATCGGCTGCGGTGGCGGCAGCAAATGCCGCGGCAGCCGCCGCCGCAGCGCCCGGCAACACCAGGGTCTGTTCGAACACAAAGGGGCGCGTGTGGGGCGAACCCGGCTGCGTCACGGGCGCCGGCGTTTCGTGATCGCCGTCGCCGTCCCGTCCAGCAGGCAACTCCAGGTCCAGGTCCAGGGCACTGAGCTCGGAAACTTCCGGTTCGTCCAGAGGCAGCGCCAGGTCCAGGTCAGCCGCGCTGGGCAGGTCACTGACCCGCGATGCCAGGGTTGCCAGCTCGCCGCCCGATGCGAGACCATCAAGACGCGCGTCATCGGGCAACCCAATGCGCTGCACCACGCCGTGCAGCCTGAGCAAGTCGGCAGCCTGCGCAACCGTCTGCGTTGCATGCGGAACGGCCCCGCCTGCGGAAATCGCTTCAACCCACTGCCCCAGGTAGCGCAGCGCGTCGCCTGTCAGCAACTGCAGCGGCTGGTCCCAGGGCGCGGCTTGAGCCAAACGGGCGTTGTACAGCTGCTCGAAGGACCAGGCGGCTTCGGCGAATTCGTGCAGGCCCACCATCCGGGCGCTGCCTTTGAGGGTGTGAAAGGCGCGCCGGATCACGGTCATGTCCGCAGCCACATCAGCGGTGCTCGGCAACCGCTGCTGGGCGTCATCAGCCTGCGTCAGCACGTCGCACGCTTCTTCAATGAAGATGTCCCGCATCTCCGTGTCGTCTTCCAGCCCTGTACCGCCCAATGGCGTTGGCCTGGGCGGCGGAACCGGCGGCGTGGTGGCCTGTGGCGTCGGGACGAGCACGGGCTTGCCCAGCTCGCCAATGGCACGCACCAGTTCGGCACGCACAGCGTGGCTGGTGGCAGGGTCGACACTGTCGCGCAGCCCACTCTGGGCCAGCGCAAAAACGCGCATCAGTTCGTTGTGATCGGCAGCATCGGCCTGCTGGTGCAAGGTGTCGAGCATCGACAACAGGTGGTCGTCGCTGACGTTGGGCTGCATCGCGTCCAGTGCCAACGCTTGTGCGCGAAGGTGCAGGCCACCATCCCTGGACAGGCCCGCTGCGGCCAGGTCGACCGCTGCCGGTGGTGGCGGGAGGCTCGACACGGGCCGCGCCGGATCGACGCCGGCGGCAGGCGCGGCATCGCCGGTAGCCAGCCCCGCATCGTCGGACACCACCAGGTCGGGCAACAGAAGATCCGGTTCGTCAGGCGCGGGTATCGGCTGTAGCGCTGTCGCCGCGCCGCCAGGCTTGGCAGCCGCGGCTGCTGCAGTGGCCGCATCTGCAGCAGGCGGCGTCGGCACGACCTGGGCGCGCTCGCCCTGGCCCATGACGGCACTGAAGCTGCCGGCCTGCTCGTCAAATTTGAACAGCGACTTGGCCAGCTGCGGCTGCACGCTGAGCATGTCGATCAGAAAACTCAGGGCGCCCAGGTTGTCGGCCAGGCGGTTGAAGGTACCCACTGTCTGCGCCTGGTTCGGATCGACCGGGGTCTGCAGCAACGCTTCGACATCGTCACGCATGTGCAGCACCGCCTGCGACGCCTGGTCAAGCCCCAGCACCGACAACACGCCACGCATCGAGCCCAACTGCGCCGGCACCACGATGATGGGATGGGTATCAACCGGTTGCCGGAAATACTGGTCGATGCGTTTTTCGACTTCCGACAAGGAGGCGCGCAATTCCTGCACCACACTGCCCATGGTCTGGCGGTCGCTGACACGGCGGTACAGCTCCTCCATCCAGCTTTCCAGCGGCTGCGGCGCAGCCCCTGCACGCACGTCCTCGATGCGCTGGGCCAGCCGCCGCATGCGTTCGGGCAGCTCGGGCTGGTCAAAGTCACCGTCTTCAAGCGCCGCATCCACGTACAGGACCGCTGTGGCCACTTCCATGGCCAACGCCGGTTGTGGTGCCGCATGGCTGGCTGCGGTCTTGGCGGCCGCCAGCGTCAACGCATTGGACAGCTGGTCACCCGCGGGAAACAGCCTTTGCAGCGAGTCTCCGACCAGCGTGAACTGCTCCATCAGGTTGTCCAGCCGATGCTGTTCGTCTCCGGCGACGGCAGCCCACGTGTCCTTGGCCGCGGCCACCCTGCGACGCGCCGCCGCCACCTGCGATGGGTCGTGCAGCCCCAGGCGCCGCTGGCCGTAGTCGATGCCCGTCGAGGGATCAAGATGCCAAGCGGCCTGCACCGCCGCGAGTCGTGGGGCCGGCCGATTGGCCGCCGCGGGGCGAGCATGCGCACAGAAAAACAGCAGATCCTGCGCCAGACGATCCGACAAGCCCGCCTGGCCGCGGGCGCTGGCCCGCAACTGCGCCAGCAGCCGCGAGGCTACGCGCCTGGTGTTCATGTCCATGGGCACCAGGTCCAATGCCAGGCCCTCGTAGACGGCAGAGGCCAACTGCCACAGGCTGGCCAGTTCCTGCTGATCCGCTTGCTGGCGGGTCCCTGCGGCCAGGTCGGCACACAGGTTGCTCATGCGCAGGCAACTGGCCCGTCCAGGCTCGCGCATCAGGGCCAGCGTCATGGCTTCCATGTCGCTGCGCGAAGCGTCATCGGCCAGCCGCGGTGTGTTGGTGGGCTCCGGCACCAGGCTGGGCCAATGCCAATCAAATTGCCAAAGGTCGGCCGGATGGACACGGTCGGCCGCTGCCAGCGTCATGGCGGTTTCGTACTGTGGGTACATCAACACCGCCGGAACCGGTTTGCCGGCCAGGTAGCGCGACAGGTAATCCAGCAAGGCAAAACAAACACGTTCAACCGCATCAACGGCAGCCGGTGCGCCCGCCGATGCCTTGTTGATCATGCACTGAACCAGCAATTCGGCCGACCGCAACACCTTGGCGGCCCCGTCCAGGTCGACCATGTCCAGCGCACCCACGCATTGATGCAACTGGGCGCGCGCGCCACGCAGCACTGCGGGCTCAACCGCGTCGATGTCGCTGTGCGAGGCGATTTCTTTCTCGCGCAGGTAGCGGCGCAGTGTCTTGTTGACGGCTTCGAGCGATTTGCGCAACTCGCCTTGAACCCAGGCCACCGGGCTCAGGTCGTCCGAGGACAAGCGCCCCAGGCGGGTGGCATTGCGGGCCTGCAAAGGGGTAGCGTTGTTGACAGCCATGCGGAGTTCGGAAGGTGCTGACGCGTTGACCGCGTCAGGCAATCTTGAATCGGGCCACTGACGTTTTCAGCTCTTCGGCCATGTTCGACAGTTCGCGCACCATCTGCGCCGTCGAACGAGTGCCTTCGCCCGTCTGCTCGGTCACGGCAAAGATGTGCTGGATGTTCGCCGCCACGTCGTTGGCCATCTGTGCCTCTTGTTTGGCCTCGTCGGAAATGCGTCCGATCAGGTCGGCCAGTTCACGGGTCACGCGATCGATGTCGCCCAGCGCGCTACCCGCGGCATCGGACAGGCGTGCGCCTTCAACCACGCCCTGTGTGCTGCGCTCCATTGCGCCCACGGCGTCCTGCGTGTCGGTCTGGATGGTGCGCACGATGGCGGCGATCTGGCGTGTGGCGTCACCTGAGCGTTCGGCCAGGCGCTGTACTTCTTCGGCCACCACGCTGAAGCCGCGGCCGGCCTCGCCGGCACTGGCGGCCTGGATGGCGGCGTTCAACGCCAGCACGTTAGTCTGTTCGGTGATGTCAGAGATCAGTTCGGTGATTTCGCCGATTTCCTGCGAGCTTTCGCCGAGGCGCTTGATGCGCTTGGAGGTGTCCTGGATCTGGTCGCGGATGGCGTTCATGCCGCCAATGGCGTTCTGCACCGCGTGCAGGCCGGTTTCTGCCGCTGCCAGCGACTGGCGCGCCACACTGGCAGTTTCTTGTGCGTTGGCGCTGACGTCCTTGATGCGCCCGGCCATCTTCAGCACCGAGTCCCCGGTATCGCGGATTTCGCGCAGCTGTTCGCCCGACGCCGCCAGCAGTTCGGTGGAGGTCTGGTCCACCTGCTGGGTGGTCTGGTCGACGCGGCCGACGGTGTCCTGCACCTGCGACACCAGCGTGCGCAGTTCGTCCACGGTGTAGTTGATGGAGTCGGCAATGGCGCCGGTGATGTCTTCGGTCACCGTGGCCTGCTGCGTCAGGTCGCCTTCGGAAACCGACTGCAGTTCATTCATCAGGCGCAGGATGGCGCCCTGGTTGGCATCGTTGACGCGTTTGGCTTCGCGTTCCTGGCGTTCGGCTTCCCGCCGCTGCGCTTCGGCCACCTGCGACCGGTTTTTCTGGTCGGCGACAAACACCCGCAACAGCCCCATGCCGCCAAACGCAAACAGCAACAACGAAGCCAGACCTGCCAGGGTGGGCAGGTTGATCACGCCGCCGCCGCCGGCCAGACCCTGCTGCAACTGGTCGAGGCCCTTGCGCATGGGTTCGGAGTCGGTGGCAATCACGCTCTGCGCGTCGCGCGCCGCCACCAGGCCCTGCAGGTCGCCCAGCACACGGCTGGCCTCGGTTCGGGTGGTTTCAAATTGGGCCAGCAACTGCTGAAGCTTTTCGCGAGCCTGGCCATCCCGGGTTCCGGGTAGCTTGGGTTCGTCGCTGCCGTCCAGAATGCCCTTGGCCAGCGACTGGAAACTGGACAGGTCCTTGCTCAGCAGAAACACGGCCTCGGCGCTGGCGCCTTCGGCCGAGCTGAATTCGTTGGCGCTTTTGCCGATGCGCTGTGTCAGCATCATCAGCTGGTTGATGGCGCCCAGCTCGGCTGCACTGGCGTTGCCTTGCAACTTGATGGTGGACACGGCCTCGACGAGGTCCAGCAGGTCGCCACTCTGTTTGTTGATGCTCTGCAGCGAAACCCGCATCTGCGTCAGCTTCTGCTCTTGCGCCAGCACGGCCGTGTTGCTCTTTTCTGCGCGGTCCAGCAGGGGCAGCAAGGGGGCAATCAAACCTTGCTGGGCATCGGGCACGGCAGGCAGGCCACCCGTGCCCTGGGCCAGTCCTCTCAGGCTGCGCGTCAGGATGCCCGTGCTTTCGTTCATCTCGGCAAAGGCCGTGGGGTTGCCCAGCATGGCCTGCGTGGCTGACTTGGCCAGCCGCTGCGAGTGTGTGCTGGCTTGTCCGACAGCGGCCACCTGATCGGCGCGCGCCGAGGCACCCTGGATGGCGAGAAAGGCACTGACGCCCAGGCCCAGCAAGCCCAGCAGGAAGAACCAGAGCATCACGCGCTGTTTGCCGGCAAAGGACCGGGCGATGTCGGTCTGCGGATAAGCTGGCCTGTCGAGTGACGATGAACCGGCAGCCGCGCCCGGCAGCGCCCCCGAAACACCGGCAGCCGCCAACGCAGCAGCACCGGCAAAGTCCAACGCCGCAGGTTCTGACGCCTTGGCTTCTTCGATGATGGACTCTGCGGGCGTCAGAAATTCCGACGGCGGTAAGCCACTGTTCGTCGTGTCCAGCCGAACCGTGGCGGCCATGCCCTGGTCGGGCGACAGGTCGTCAAAGTCGGGGGGCGGCGGCAGTGAGGATTCGACCGCCGTTGCGTCGCCACCACCGGCACCCTCCAGGTCCTGCTCATGGTCAGTCCCGTACTTGGGGGCCGTCGGGAGTTTGGGGCCTTTGATGCGATCCAGGAAGCTCATGTTGTTCTCATCCATGTGCGCGCCTCGGGCGGGTCAGCACTCGGGGTCGATGAAGGGCAGGTCATCATGCGGCGATGGCCAGATACCGCTCGTGGTGGGCCAGCAACCCCAGGTCGATTTCCTGCCAGGTGCGGTTGTCACCGTCCAGCCAGACGCCAGTGGCAAAGCTTGGGCGTTGAATGCCGTCGGCGGCGGCGGGGCGCATTTGCTGGGCGCCCCGCAAACCGGCCAGGCGGTCCACCAGCACCGCGCAGTGCGAGCCCAGGCCGGGGTTGAAGGCCAGCAAACGCGCCGATGCGCGCTGCTGCTCGGCCAGCTGTTCAGCACGCAGCCCTGGGCGCAAGCCCAGGAAGGCGGCCAGATCCACCACGCCATGCAACTGGCCGCGCAAATTGGCCACCCCCAGAAACCAGGGTTTGGTGTGTGGCAGCGGCTTCAGTGGCGCCATGGGGAAAATCTCGCCCGCTGTGGGCAGAGGCGCAATCACCCCTTGGCCCATGCACTCGAATGCCAACCAGGTGGCGGCATTGGCATCGGGCCCCGCAGCCTGCAGGCGACTGGCCAGTCTGGACTGCAGCTCTCGCAAGGCTTCACGGTTGCTCATGGGTGCGTGGCGGGTGTCTGTCGGGGGGTGCAAATCAGCGGCGGGCGCTCAGGCAAGGGCCTTGATCTTGGCCAGCAGTTCAGCGCCGTCAACCGGCTTGACGATGTAATCGCGTGCACCCTGGCGCAGACCCCAGACGCGGTCGGTTTCCTGGTTCTTGCTGGTGCACAGGATCACCGGCACGTCGGCAAAACGCGGGTCCCGGGTGATGCTTCGTGTGAGGTGAAAGCCGTTTTGACCCGGCATCACCACGTCCATCAGGATCAGGTCGGGCTTGGACTCCTCCAGACGGCGAATGGCGTCAGGGCCGTTTTCGGCCGTGCGCACCTGATAACCGCCCTTGCCCAGAATCTGCGACAAGTGGTACAGCTCGGTCTTGGAGTCGTCAACGATAAGGATGTGCTGTATCGGCATGGCGGCAATTCGCTGGATGGAAACCGGGTTTCAATGTCACGGCTGTGTGCAAGCGGCCCCGACGTCAGGGCCGCTCAGGATCCCGCACGCCTGTAGACCTCCACAGCGCGCAGCAACTGCTCTTTGGTAAAAGGCTTGGTCAGGTAGTCGTCCGAGCCCACCATGCGGCCGCGCGCCTTGTCGAACAGCCCGTCCTTGGACGACAGCATGATCACCGGCACGTGCGAAAACCGCGGGTTGCGCTTGATGATGGCGCAGGTTTGATATCCGTCCAGGCGCGGCATCAGGATGTCGCAGAAGATCAGCTCCGGCGCATGGTCATTGACCTTGGCCAAGGCATCAAAGCCGTCCTCGGCCAGCAGAACCTCATGCCCGCCCTGGCGCAGAAAGATCTCGGCACTCCGCCGTATGGTGTTGCTGTCGTCTATGACCAGCACCTTGGCGCCGGCGGCGGCATCGACCGCGCTGGCTTCAGGCCCCTGATTGTCCAAGCGCCGTTCTCCTTCAAAGCCCCCGAACGGCACCCCGGCGCCGCGCTGCAGGCTTCAGATCTGCACCATCTCGAAATCTTCCTTGCGAGCGCCGCACTCTGGACAAGTCCAGTTCATCGACACATCGGCCCATGCGGTACCGGCCGGAATGCCGTGCTCCGGGTCACCCGTGGCTTCGTCATAAATCCAGCCGCAGATCAGACACATCCAGGTTCGGGTTTCGGTCACGGTCAACGTTTCAGGTCACTACAATGAGGAACGATTGTATCCATGCAAATCTTGGGAAAAGTCCAAGATTAGTGCGGGTCTACACGTCGTTTCTAATCTTTCGCTGGAAGTTGTACCGGGTACACGGCGCCGCGTGTGCTGCCCGGTTTCAACACACAAGGTATCGTGGCACAAGGGCACCACGCGCCACCATGAACTTTTGCACTACTGTCCGCAGCACGCCCTGCATATCCACCAGCGAACCGCCCAGACCATGATTGCCAACCCCACAGCGGCCCCCGACATCGAAGGCCCGCCCACCGAACCGCAGTCCCCCGCCTGCGTGATGTGCTTCAACGCCAGCGACCCCAGCGGCGCCAGCGGCCTGGCGGGCGACATCGCTACCGTGGCCGCCATGGGCGCCCATGCGCTGCCCATCGTCACGGCCGTGGTCATGCGCGATACGGCCGACGTGTTCGACCAGCACGACATCGACCCCGAAGCCGTGGCCGAGCAGGCCCGCGGCATTCTGGAAGACGTCACCATCTCGGGCTGGAAGGTGGGCTTCCTGGGCAGTGCCGACAACGTCAGCGCGGTCGCCGAGATCCTGTCCGACTACACCGAGATCCCGCTGGTGGCCTATGTGCCCAACCTGTCGTGGATGGAAGAAGACCAGCTGCAGCCCTACCAGGATGCGTTTCGTGAACTTATCCTGCCCGCGGCCGAAGTGCTGGTGGGCAGCCACAAGACCTTGCAGGACTTCCTGCTGCCTGAATGGGATAGCGAACGCCCGCCGTCGGCGCGTGAGCTGGCCGTGGCTGCCGGCGAGCACGGCACGCGCTATGTGCTGGTCACCGGCATCATGCTGGCCAGCAAGGGCTCCGAGCAGTTCATCGACAACGTGCTGGCCTCGCCTCAAGGTGCCATCGCCGGCGAAAAGTTCGAGCGCTTCGAAGCCAGCTTCATCGGCGCGGGTGACACCTTGTCGGCCGCCCTGGCTTCCCTGCTGGCAGCCGGCGGCGAACTGCAGGCCGCCGTGGGCGAGGCGCTGTCATTTCTGGACCAGAGCCTGGACGCCGGCTTCCGCCCCGGCATGGGCCAGATCGTGCCCGACCGCTTTTTCTGGGCCTTGCCGCCGCCCGAAGAAGGTGCCGCCGACCCCGAAGGCGGCATGCCCGAGCCCGACGACGGCAAGGGCAATGGTGCGCCGCGCCGCGTGCACTGATTGGCGCGCAGATCCTTGGCCATTTCGCCTGACAAATTCCTGCCCGAGGCCCGCATGGACCGCAACGAAGCCCTGTTCCAACGCGCACAAGCCGTCATCCCCGGCGGCGTGAACTCCCCCGTCCGGGCCTTCAAGGCCGTGGGCGGTACGCCGCGTTTCATCAGCCGCGCCCAGGGCGCCTACATGTGGGACGCCGAGGGCCGGCGCTACATCGACTACATCGGGTCCTGGGGGCCGATGATCCTGGGCCATGGCCATCCGGCGGTGCAAGAGGCGGTGCGCAAGGCCGCGGCTGACGGCTTCAGTTTTGGTGCCCCCACCGAGCGGGAAATCGAACTGGCCGAAGCCATCATCGCGCAGGTGCCCAGCGTGCAGCAGGTGCGGCTGGTCAGCAGCGGCACCGAAGCCGGCATGAGCGCGCTGCGACTGGCCCGCGGCGCCACGGGCCGCGACAAGATCATCAAGTTCGAGGGTTGTTACCACGGCCATGCCGACGCGCTGCTGGTCAAGGCCGGCTCGGGCCTGGCCACCTTCGGCCACCCCACCAGCGCCGGTGTGCCGCCCGACGTGGTCAAGCACACCCTGGTGTTGACCTACAACGACCTGCCGCAGCTGGAAGAGGCCTTTGCCGCCCAGGGCAGCGACATCGCCTGCGTGATGATCGAACCCGTTGCCGGCAACATGAATTTTGTGCGTGCGCAGGTGCCCTTCATGAAGCGGCTGCGCGAACTTTGCACCCAGCACGGCGCGCTGCTGGTGTTTGACGAGGTGATGACGGGTTTTCGTGTGGCTCTGGGCGGCGCACAGAGTGTGTATGCCCGCCTGATCGACGGCTTTGCGCCGGACATCAGCGTGTTTGGCAAGGTCATTGGCGGCGGCATGCCGCTGGCTGCTTTTGGGGGCAGTCGCGACGTCATGAGCCAGCTGGCGCCGCTGGGCCCGGTGTACCAGGCCGGCACGCTGTCGGGCAACCCGGTGGCCACGGCCTGCGGCCTGGCCACCTTGAAAGAAGTGGCCAAGCCCGGTTTTTATGACGCGCTGTCGGCGCGCACGCGCAGCCTGGTGAGCGGGCTGGAACAGGTGGCCAAGACCGCGGGCGTGCCCCTGGTGGGAGACAGCGAAGGCGGCATGTTCGGCTTTTTCTTTGCCAGCGAGCTGCCGCAGAACTACGGCGTGGTGATGGCCACCGACCAGAAGCGCTTCAACCGCTTTTTCCACGCCATGCTGAACCAGGGCATCTACCTGGCGCCGGCGTTGTATGAGGCCGGGTTTGTGAGCGCGGCACACAGCGTGCAAGACATTGAACAGACGCTGGCCGCTGCAGCGACGGCACTGCGCGACTGACCCGGCCACAAGCCGCCGCGGGACCACCCCGGTGGCGCTGCCCGCACCCTGAGTCCGACTTTTAGAATCCCGCTCATGCACATTCACATCCTGGGCATCTGCGGCACCTTCATGGGCGGCCTGGCCGCACTGGCAGCAGAAGTCGGCCACAAGGTGACCGGCTGTGACGCCGGCGTCTACCCGCCCATGAGCGACCAATTGCGCGCCCTGGGCATCGACTTGATCGAGGGTTTTGGCGCCGAACAGCTGGCCCTCAAGCCCGATGTCTTTGTCATCGGCAACGTCGTGACCCGTGGCAATGCGTTGATGGAAGCCCTGCTGAACGACGGCGCTCGCTACACCAGTGGCCCGCAGTGGCTGGCTGAACACGTGTTGCAAGGCCGCCATGTCCTGGCCGTGGCCGGCACCCACGGCAAAACCACGACCACCGCCATGCTGACCTGGGTGCTGGAACAGGCCGGCCAGGCGCCGGGCTTTCTGGTGGGCGGCGTGCCACTGAACTTCGGCGTCTCGGCCCGCTTGGGCACGGGCCATGCCTTCGTGATCGAGGCCGACGAGTACGACACCGCCTTGTTCGACAAACGCAGCAAGTTTGTGCACTACCGGCCCAGGACCGCGGTACTGAACAACCTGGAACACGACCACGCCGACATCTTCCCCGACCTGGCGGCCATCGAAACCCAGTTTCACCACCTGGTGCGCACCGTGCCGGGCAACGGCCGGCTGGTGGTGAACGCCCGTGACGAAGCCCTGCAGCGGGTGCTGGCTCGAGGCTGCTGGAGCGAGGTGCAGCGTTTTGGCACCCGCCGCGAAGAACCCGGCGGCCTGTGCACGCGGGGCGACGCCCAGGCCTTTGACGTGCTGCGCGGCAGCCTGATGCTGGGTCGCGTGGAGTGGGACCTGCTGGGCGAACACAACCAGCTCAACGCGCTGGCCGCCATCGGCGCTGCAGAGCATCTGGGCGTGGACCCCGAAGTGGCCTGCAGCGCCCTGGGCAGTTTCCGCAATGTGCGCAGGCGCATGGAGCTGCGGGGCGAGGCCGGCGGCGTCAAGGTCTACGATGATTTTGCCCACCACCCCACGGCCATGCGCACCACGCTGGACGGCATGCGCAGGGCACTGCCCGGCGGACAGCGCATCCTGGCGGTGTTTGAACCCCGATCCAACACCATGAAGCTGGGCACCATGAAGGCGCAACTGCCCTGGGCCCTGGAAGACGCCGATTTCAGCTTCGGCCTGCAAGGCGCCTACGGCTGGCGCGTGGATGAAGCACTGGCGCCGCTGGGTGACCGTTTTGCCGTGGCCGACACGGTGGACGCGCTGGTGGATGACATCGTGCGACACGCACGCAACGGCGACCACGTGGTGTGCATGAGCAATGGCGGCTTTGGCGGCATCCATGACAAGCTGCTGGCCAGGCTGCAGCCGGCCTGAACACCACCCACGCGCGTTGATGCCAGCCGACCGCAGCCGCAGCGACGGTCAAACACAAGGTCTGACAGGTCATCACAGTACACACAAGGCAGTACACACAAGGCACCGTATCCATGAGATTGAAAGACAAGATCTGCATCGTCACCGGCGCAGCGCAGGGCATCGGCGCAGCCACGGTGGCCAAATTTTCGGCCGAAGGCGCCACGGTGGTGGCCTGCGACCGCCGGGCCGATGAGGTACCCGGCGCCGCGCTGTCGCTGGCCATGGACGTCACCGACCGTGACCAGGTTCTGGCGGTTGTCGAGCAGGTGCGGACACGTTATGGCCGCATCGACGTGCTGGTCAACAACGCCGGCATCACCAAGGATGCGCGCCTGGTGAAGATGACCCTTCAGCAGTTCGACGCCGTCATCGACGTCAACCTGCGGGGTGTTTTCCACTGCAGCCAGGCCGTGGCCGACGGCATGGTGGCGCAGGGTAGCGGCGTCATCCTCAATGCCAGCAGCGTGGTGGGCATCTACGGCAACTTCGGCCAAACCAACTACGCCGCCAGCAAATTCGGCGTCATCGGCTTCACCAAGACCTGGAGCCGCGAGCTGGGGCCCAAGGGTATTCGGGTCAATGCCGTGGCACCGGGTTTTGTGGAAACGCCCATCCTGGCCAGCATTCCGGACAAGGTGCTGCAGCACATGCGCGACCAGGTGCCGCTGGGCCGGCTGGGGCGCCCGGACGAGATTGCCAACACCTACGCCTTCCTGGCCAGCGACGAAGCCAGCTACATCAACGGTGCGGTCATCGAGGTCTCGGGCGGCATGACGGTTTGATGTCCCTGCGTGCGAGACGTTTTGCCAGGGCCAGGCCGCCCACAGCGGCGACAATCCCGCCATGTATGCACTTTTTGACGACGCTGGCAAATTCCACGCAGGCCGTGTGATGTCCGAGGCCGACAGCTCCATGCAGGTGGAACTGGACTCCGGCAAACGCGTGAAGGTGAAGGCCGCCAACGTGATGCTGCGCTTCGAGCAGCCCGCACCGGCCGAGTTGCTGGCACAGGCGCAATTGCTGTCCGCCGATATCGACCTGGACCTGGCCTGGGAATTTGCGCCCGACGAAGACTTCAGCTTTGTGGACCTGGCGCGCGACTACTTTGACGCCAAGGCCGGCCCCGACAAACAGGCCGCAGCCCTGCTGCGTCTGTATGAAGCCCCGCACTACTTTCGACGCCTGGGCAAGGGTCAGTTCAAGAAGGCTCCGGAAGAAACGGTGAAGGCCGCCTTGCTGGGCATCGAGCGCAAGAAGCAGCAGGCCGAACAGATTCAGGCCTGGGCCGACGAACTGGTGGCGGGCCTTTGCCCGGCGCCGGTGCGTGAGCAGCTGTTCCGTATCTTGTTCAAGCCCGACAAGAATGGCCCTGAATACAAAGCCGTGGTCGACGCTGCCAAACGCGCGCAGCGCGCGCCGCTGGACCTGTTGACGGCGGCTGGGGCCATCGAAAGCCCCTACCAGTTCCACTGGCGGCGCTTTCTGTTTGACCAGTTCCCCAAGGGCTATGCCTTTGCCGAGCTGCCCATACCCACCCTGGCCGATGAACTGCCCACGGCCAGCGTGGCCGCCTTTTCCATCGACGACTCGGCCACCACCGAAATCGACGACGCCCTGTCGGTGCAGGGCCTGGGCACGGGCACCGTGGTGCTGGGCATCCACATTGCCGCGCCGGGCCTGGCCATCACACCCGATTCGGCGCTGGACAAGGTGGCGCGTGAACGGCTGTCCACGGTGTACATGCCGGGTCACAAGATCACCATGCTGCCCGACGACGTGGTGCAGGCCTTCACGCTCGCCGAAGGCCGCTGCTGCCCCGCACTGAGCCTGTATGTGACGCTGGATGAAAGCACGCTGACGGTGCAAGACAGCCAGACGCGGCTGGAAATGGTGCCCATCGCCGCCAACCTGCGCCACGACCAGCTCGACAGCGTGATCACCGAAGCCAGCCTGACCGGCGAGGCTCCGGCAGACTACGCCTTTGCGCAGGAGCTGGCCTTTGGCTTTCGCCTGGCGCGCGAGTTGAAAGCGCGGCGCGAAGTCGTTCGCGGCAAGCCCGAAACCTTCAACCGCCCGGACTACAGCTTCCGCCTGACCGGCCACGCCGGCGAGCCGGCCGGCGACGAACAGGTGGAGATCAGCACCCGCAAACGCGGCTCACCGCTGGACCTGATCGTGGCCGAGGCCATGATCCTGGCCAACAGCACCTGGGGCGGCTGGCTGGCCGAACACAGCGTGCCCGGCATCTACCGCAGCCAGGCCAGCATGGCCCCTGGCATCAAGGTCAAGATGGGTACCAAGCCGGCGCCACACGCCGGCATGGGTGTGGCGCAGTACGCCTGGTCCACCAGCCCCTTGCGCCGCTATGTGGACCTGGTCAACCAGTGGCAGATCATCGCCTGTGTGCGTCACGGCCGCACCGCCGCGCTGGTGGCGCCGTTCAAGCCCAAGGACGCAGCGCTGTTTTCGGTGATCTCGGCCTTTGACGCCGCCTACAGCGCCTACAACGGTTTTCAGCAGGCCATCGAGCGCTACTGGACACTGCGCTGGCTGCAGCAGAACGAGGTGGCGCAACTTGAAGGCGCGGTGATGAAAGACGGCCTGGTGCGTGCGTCCACCCTGCCCCTGGTGTTTCGCCTGGCCGGCACCGAAAACCTGCCGCGCAACGCCTTGGTCAGCGCGCGGGTCAACAGCGTCGACCTGCTGACGCTGGAACTGCACGCCAGCTTCATCGGCCGGCTGGACACGGCCACGACCGAAGCCGCGACTGAAGACAATGGTGATGAGGGAGGCGAGGACAGCGCCGACCTGGCGCCCAACGCTGCGCTGCAACTGGCCATCGAACTGGACGGGGCCGAGCCCGAGGCTGCAAGTGCCACCCCCACCGCGGGCGACGGCGCCCGCGGCAGCGACTGAACCGGC
Source organism: Betaproteobacteria bacterium (assembly GCA_024641925.1). Taxonomy (GTDB): domain Bacteria; phylum Pseudomonadota; class Gammaproteobacteria; order Burkholderiales; family Burkholderiaceae_C; genus Rubrivivax. Next base: position 1,065 of record JAHECB010000069.1, on the reverse strand, counting down.
GGCGTTTGCTGCCCCTCCCCCCGAAGACAGTTTCACCCATGTCCTGGCTCAAGCGGTTTCGTGAACTTTCGGCCCTGCAGGTGGCCTTGCTGGCCTCTGTGGCGGCGCACGCCCTGCTGCTCACGGTTCGGTTTGTGGGCCCTGACGCCATTTCACGCGCCTTTCGCGACACGCCGCTCGAGGTCATTCTGGTCAACGGGCGCAGCACCGAACCACCGGCCCAGGCGCAGGCCATCGCCCAGGCCAACCTGGCCGGGGGCGGCGAAGCAGAGCAAGGCCGCGCTACCTCGCCTCTACCGGCTGCGGCGACGATCCAGTTGGGCGATGCGGCGCAGGACTCGCGCAAACGCATCGAGCAGTTGCAGTCCGAACAGCAGCAGTTGCTGGCGCAGATCCGGCGCGAAATCGCCATCCTGCCGCCGCCAGACCCATCCCGCGAAAACGGCAATCCGCAAGAACTGGAGCAAGAAGAACGGCGGCGGCAGCTGCTGCGGCTGCTGGCCGAGATTGAAAAACGCGTCAATGACGAAAATGCCCGGCCCAAGAAACGCTACATCAGCCCGGCCACGCGCGAAGCGGTCTACGCCATGTACTACGACGCCTTGCGCCGGCGCATCGAAGACCGTGGCACACGCAATTTCCCCGAACACAACGGCCAGAAGCTGTATGGCGAGCTGACCATGAACGTGACCATCGACGCGGCAGGCCGCGTGATTGAAGCCGAGATCGTGCGCAGTTCCAAGTTGCGTCGGCTCGACAACCAGGCCGTGGCCATCGTGCGTGCTGCCGCCCCGTTTGGCGCGTTCAATGACGCCATGCGCGCCAAGGCCGACCAGATTGTCGTGACCTCGCGTTTTCGCTTCACGCGAGAAGACGGGCTGGAAACGTCGCTCACCGGGCGCTGACGCTTGCCCGCTGCCTGTCATCCGCTGTCCGCCACCCGGTGCCTGCCGCGCCAGACCAACACCTTCCCACCATGACACCGCCAAACAAGCCGCCTGACCGCTACGTGGTGCTGGGCCACCCGGTCGAGCACAGCCGGTCACCGTTCATCCACGCCCTGTT
>JAHECB010000068.1 GCA_024641925.1 Betaproteobacteria bacterium | reverse complement strand
CCAGACGGCCAGATCGCGCGCCGAGTAGCGTGCACCCTCTTGCTGCTTGAACGAGGGGTCGTGTTCTTCGTCCACCACGATCAGGCCCAGCCGTGCCAGCGGTGCAAACACCGCCAGCCGGGTGCCCAGCACCAGGTCGGCCTGCCCCAGATGGGCCTGCAGCCAATGGCGCAGTCGCTGCGCCGGGGTCAGTGCGCTGTGCAGGCTGACCAGAACACGGTCCGGAAAACGTGCGACAAAACGCGCTTCCAGTTGCGGCGTCAGGTTGATTTCCGGTACCAGCACCAGCACCTGCTGCCCGGCTTGCAGCGCGCGCTCGGCGGCGTGCAGATAAACCTCGGTCTTGCCACTGCCGGTGACGCCGTGCAGCAGTGTCGGTCGCGGTGCTGTGGTCCGGTTGGCGTTACCGCGCGACAGATGCAAGGCATCCAGCGCGGCCTCTTGTTCAGCGTTGAGAACGGGTCGAACAGGCACCGGGGGGCGCGTCAGCGCCTCGGCCAGGTCCAGCCTGGGGGCCAAGGGCCTGCCCGCCGTTGGTACAGCTTGTTGCAATTTGCCGACACGGCGCGCCAAACGCGTATTGTCGAGCTTTCGCAGCTCGGGCGGCAGCACCGCCAGGGCCAGTTCACCCACACCGCGCTGGTAATAGGCCGCCGCAAAGTTGATCAGCGCACGCCATTCGGCAGGCAGCGGCGGCATCGCCGTCAGCACCGCACTCAAGGGGCGCAGAGTCACCGCGCTGTCGGGCGCGTCCGCGCTGCGGTCCCACACCAGCCCGGGTACTTCGCGCTTGCCCAATGGCGCCAACACCAGGGTGCCGGGCTCCAGTGCTTGCTCACTCAGATAGTCCAACGTGCCCAGGCCGGTATGCCGCGGTGACTCCACCGCCACGGCCGTCAGTCGGCCTGAAGCGGCTTCTTCAGCCATCCCGGGAGCCCGTGAACTTAGACGCGGAAACCAGGTTCAACATCAAGAAATGCCGCCAAGTCATTGATTGAAAACGGCTTTCCGGGTGTCAACCCCAAACTGTGGATAACTTTGTGGGCAAACTGCGCCCAGACGGCCCAAGTACTTGATTTTTAACGACCTACCGGGCTGAAGCCCACTTGAAGCGCCTGCGTAAACCCCAATTAAATCAACCGCTTAGCACGAAATCCCGGGCAAATCACCAAGTCGTTACAAAAAGTTTTGTGAGTGAGGACATACCACGCCAGATGGGGATAAGTTCGACCTGAGTGCTCACTCACCCCGATCGGCAGGCAGTGATTGCACTCGCGCTCACGCCAAGGCGCGCAATCGGCGCGAATGCGTGTGCACCGCCTCCACCAGCGCCGCCACGTTTTCAGGCGGTGTGTGCTGGTTGATACCGTGCCCCAGGTTGAAGATGTGGCCGTCCCAACCGCCGTCAGCACGCTGCGGGCGTCCAAAGCTGTCCAGCACCGCCACGGCTTCGCGGGCCACGGCCTCGGGCGGCGCAAACAGTACCGCCGGGTCCAGGTTGCCTTGCAGCGCTACCCGATGGCCAACACGGCGGCGGGCGTCGGCCAGATTCACCGTCCAGTCCAGCCCCACCACGTCGGCACCGCAATCGGCCAGTTGCTGCAGCCACAAGCCGCCGCCTTTGGTGAACACGATGACCGGGATGCGCTGGCCGTCCTTGTCGCGCTTCAGGCCCTGCACCACACGCCGGGTATGGTCCAGACTGAAGCGCTGAAAGGCGCCGTCGGCGAGCACGCCGCCCCAGGAGTCGAACAGCATCAGCGCCTGGGCACCGGCGTCGACCTGCGCGTTCAGGTAGGCCGTCACGGCTTGGGTGTTGATATCCAGCACCCGCTGCATCAGGTCGGGCCGACCGTAAAGCATGGACTTGACCAAGCGGTAGTCGTCCGAACCCGAACCTTCGACCATGTAACAGGCCAGCGTCCAGGGACTGCCGGAAAACCCGATCAGCGGCACGCGCCCGTTCAAGGCCTTGCGGATGGAGGTGACGGCGTCGAAGACATAGCGCAGCTTGTTCAGGTCGGGCACCTGCAGTGCTACCACATCGGCTTCCGTGCGCACCGGGCGCGCAAAGCGAGGGCCCTCGCCGGCGCCAAAACTCAAGCCCAGGCCCATGGCATCGGGCACGGTCAGGATGTCCGAAAACAGGATCGCGGCATCCAGCGAAAACCGGTCCAGCGGCTGCAAGGTGACTTCGGTGGCGTACTGCACGTTGGTCGCCAGGCTCATGAAACTGTTGCCGGCCTTGACCCGTGTGGCCTTGTATTCGGGCAGGTACCGCCCAGCCTGGCGCATCAGCCACACGGGTGTATGGGGCGTGCTCTGGCGCAGGCAGGCGCGCAGGAAAGTGTCATTCTGAAGTTCTGGCCACATGGTCTGCTGCGCGTTGGCGGCGGTTGTACCGGGTCTCAAGCCGAAGGCCGGACCCTGCCGCGAATCTAGAGGGAATTGCATTTCATTATGTAGCGCCCAGCGGGCAGCGGGCGCTGTGCACGGTCCTAAGGGCTGGCTCTGAATGGCACGGTCGCGGGGTAGCATTGCGGCTGAAACTCGGGCGTGGCGTCACGCTGTGAAGCACCCCGTCGTGATGCGCAGCAATCGCGCAGACGCTGCCAGCCTTTTTCTGCACAGGACTTGCCCAAAAAAATGGGCCCGGGAGGAAACCTTGATGAACCACAAGACCGCCATCATCCGCAGGGCCCTGAGCCTGTGCACGCTGATGCTGGCTGCAGCGCTGAGCGGCTGCGGCTACAACGATTTCCAGACGCAGGACGAAGACGTCAAAGGCGCCTGGGCCGAGGTGCTGAACCAGTATCAGCGCCGTGCCGACCTGATTCCCAACATCGTGGCCACCGTCAAGGGCGAGGCCAACTTCGAGCAGGAAACGCTGACCAAGGTGGTCGAGGCCCGCTCCAAGGCCACCAGCATCCAGGCCACCCCTGAGCTGGTCAACAACCCCGAGGCCTTTGCCAAGTTCCAGGCCGCGCAGGGTGAACTCACCGGCGCCTTGAGCCGTTTGATGGCGGTGGTTGAAAACTATCCCAACCTGAAAGCCAACCAGGGCTTCCAAGACCTGCGGGTGCAACTGGAAGGCACGGAAAACCGTATCACCGTGGCGCGCAACCGCTACATCAAGACGGTGCAGGCCTTCAACGTGCTGGCGCGCCAGTTCCCCACCAACCTGACGGCAATGATCTTTGGCTACCCGGTCAAGCCCACCTTTGTGGTCGACAACGAAGCCGCCATCAAGCTGCCGCCAGCGGTGAACTTCGACAAGCCGGCGCCCGTTGCGCCCAAGTAGGTTCAGCCTCGGATGGCTTTGAGCCCAGGGCCGACACTGTCCGACAGCCCCTTCAGCGGCTGGACCCGGCTGCGCTTGCTGCAACGCTTTGCAGCCATGGGCTGGTTGGCCTGGCTGCTGGCGCTGGCCGTTGTCTTGCCCGCCCAAGCCCAGCCGGTGCAGGCCGTGCCCGCGCTGAGCGCGCGGGTGATGGACACCACGGGCACGCTGAACGCAGCACAACGCCAGGCACTGGAAGGCAAGCTGGCGGCCTTTGAAGCCCAGGCCGGGCCGCAGATCGTGGTGCTGATCGTGGCAGCCACGGCGCCCGAAGACATCACCAGCTATGCCCAGCGTGTCGGCGACTCCTGGAAGATCGGCCGCCGCGAGGTGGGCGACGGCCTGCTGCTGGTGGTGGCCAAGGACGAACGCAAGGTGCGCATCGAGGTGGCCAAGGCGCTGGAAGGCGCGATTCCCGACCTGGCTGCGCGGCAGATCATCGACGCGGCCATCAAGCCCGCCTTTCGCGCGGGCGACTACGCGGGCGGCCTGAACGCAGCGCTGGACCAGTTGATGGGCCGCATCAAGGGCGAAGCGCTGCCCGCGCCACAGGCGCGCGGCGACACATCCGGCCTGGGCATGGACCTGCCTTCGCTGGCGATCTTCTTTTTTGCAGCCGTGCCCATCGTCGGCGCGGTGCTGACCGGCATCTTTGGCCGCCGCCTGGGTTCGATGCTGACCGCCGGCGGCGCGGGTGGCCTGGGCTGGGTGTTGACGGCCAGCGCCCTGCTGGCCGTCGGCGCCGGGCTGCTGGCGCTGTTCATGGTGGGCATTCTGGGCATCGGCTCGGCCCTGCGCCGCACCAGCCGCGGCAACGGCACGTCCTTGCCGCACATCGGCGGCTGGGGTGGCGGCGGGGGCTGGGGTGGTGGTGGCGGTTTTGGTGGCGGCGGCGGTGGCGGTTTTTCGTCGGGTGGGGGCGGCGACTTCGGTGGCGGCGGCGCCTCGGGCGACTGGTAGGCAAGCATGGGCCGATTGACACGCATCCTCAAACACCGCTGGCACGACGAGCACGATGCCGCACGCATCTTCAACACCGAGGCGCTGAACCGCCTGGAACAGCAGGTGGCCAACAGCGAACAACGCCACAGCGGTGAAATCCGCCTGTGCGTTGAAGCCGGCCTGCCGCTGAGTTACCTGCTGCGCGACGCCACCGCACGCGAGCGCGCCGTCACCCTGTTCGGCAAGCTGCGGGTGTGGGACACCGAGTTGAACAACGGCGTGCTGATCTACCTGCTGCTGGCCGACCATGCCATCGAGATCGTGGCCGACCGCGGCGTGGCGCGCCATGTGCCGCAGTCGCACTGGAACACGGTGCTGGCCGGCATGAAACAGGCCTTTGCCGACGGGCGCTTTGAACAGGGCCTGGCCGATGCGGTGCAGGCCGTGCACGCCGAGTTGCTGCAGCACTTTGCGCTGGCGCCGGACCAGGTCAATCCCGACGAGTTGAGCAACCGCCCGCACCTGCGCTGACCGCAAGTACCTTGCTGGCGTGTGGTGTTTGACGCACCGGCGCAACGTTGAACCGTTGCGCGACGCTCGCCGCTGCCAAGCCGTGCCGTCGCGCGGGATACTGCACTCCCCATGCCGCATTCGCCCCGCCTGTTCCAGGTCACCTGGCCCCTGTTGATCGAATTGCTGCTGGGCCTGTCGGTGGGGGTGGTGGGCACCGTGCTGGCCGCCCGGCTGTCCGACAACCACGGCGCGGCCTTTGCCCTGGCGCACCATGTCTTTGGCGCGCTGTTCATCGTCTTCAGGGTGGTTGGCGCCGGTGTAGGTGTGGTGCTGACGCAGGCCCTGGGTGCCGGCCGCCGCGCCCGCGCCGACGCCGTGGCGCGGGCCGTGCTGGGCGCAGCCACCTGGATCGGCCTGTGTGTGGCGCTGACGGCCGTGTTTGCACGCGGCAGCCTGCTGCGCTGGCTGAACGCACCGGCAGACGTGTTGCCGCTGGCCTCACTCTTCCTGCTGGGGCTCGCGCCGGCCATGCTGCTGGACGCCTGGAACGCCAGCATGGCTGCCGTGCTGCGTGCGCACCTGCGCGTGCGCGAAACGCTGGCGGTGATGGTGGTGATGCAGCTCACGCACCTGCTGCTGATGCACCCGTTGATGCTGGGCACCGACTTCAGCCCCCCCCTGGGCCTGAGTGGTTATGCCCTGGCGCTGTGTATCTCGCGCGTGGTGGCGATGGCGCTGCACCTGTGGCTGTGGCGCACCCGGCTGCAGCTGGCGCCGAGCGCAGCGGACTTCTGGCAGTTGCGCCGCCGTGAACTGGTGGACGTGGCGCGCATCGGCGTGCCGGGTGCGGCGGAAAACGGCGCCTACCGCCTGGCTTTCATGGTCAGCATCGCGGCCGTGGGGACGATGGGTGCCCCGGCGCTGGCGGCACACGCCTATGCGCAGCAGGTGATCATGGTGGTGCTGCTGTTTGGCATGGCCACCGGCTTGTCGGTGGAGGTGCTGGTGGGCCACCTGGTGGGTGCCGGGCGCCTGCGCCAGGCGCATGGTCTGGTGCGCCGCGCGCTGGCCACCGGGCTGCTGGTCAGCGTGGTGGTGGCCACGTCGGCGGCGTTGGCAGGCCCCCGGCTGATGCAGACCTTCACCACCGACCCGCAGATCAGCGCCATGGCCTGCACGCTGCTGTGGTGGACCGTGCTGCTGGAGCCCGGCCGCACCTTCAACCTGGTGGTCATCAACGCCCTGCGAGCCACCGGTGACGCGCGCTATCCCGTGGTGGTGGGCGCCGGCTCCATGCTGCTGGTGCTGGCCGGGGGCAGCTGGCTGCTGGGTGTGCACCTGGGCATGGGGCTGGTGGGCGTGTGGTTGGCCTACATCGCCGATGAATGGCTGCGAGGGCTGCTGATGTGGCGACGCTGGTCACGGCTGGACTGGCTGCCGCATGCACGCCTGAGCCGGCGGCGGCTGGCGCAAGCGGCGTAAACCCAAACCGCCGTCGGCAGGTTGCGCAAAACCGCATTGCCGCGTGGCGAATGTCAGCCGGCTTCAGGCTGAACCTTGTTCACGGCGTAGTGCAACTCTGCAAATCCGCTGCTCAGGGCACGCGCCTGCAACAAGCTCAGTTCCGGATGCAGGATGACCCGCGGCAGCAGCGGCTTGCCGCTGCCCAGCGTCACCGAACCCACCTGCACGATGATTTCGTCCAACAGGCCGGCATCGTAGAACTGGCCCACCAGGTCGCCGCCGCCAACCAGCCAGATGTTTCGGTTTCCGGCGGCAGCGCAGAGTTCTTCATGCACCGGCGCCACGTCACCACGCACAAAGCGGATGTCGGCACCGGTCACAGGCGGCAGGCTGCGGTGGCTGAACACGTAGGTGGGCTGTTCGTAGGGCCAGGGGCTGGGTGTACTGGTGTCGACCTTGACGACGTGGCGCAGCATCCAGCGGTAGGTGGTGGCGCCCATGGCCAGCGCGCCGACCTGGGCCACAAAGGCCGTATAGCCGGTCTGGTTGACGTCGCCCAGCGGGAACAGCCATTCCAGCGAATCGTCGGTGGTGGCGATGAACCCGTCCAGGCTGGACGCGGTGTAGTACTGGGTTTTCATCAAGCGGGCTTCGCGCGGTCAGTTCTGCAGTTTCCAGACATAGGCCATGCGACCGGTGCCCGACAAAAAACCTGGCGCGGCCGGGAACTTGCATTGGCTGATGGTGGTCAACGCCAGTGCGTCCAAGGCCTGGTGCCCTGGGGTGCTGCCGCTGGTCTTGACGATGGCCACGCGTGTGACCTTGCCTTCCGGGTTGACCTCGAATTCCACCTCGGTCTGGCCCGTGGAGCCCAGACGGCGCGCCTCGGCGGGGTAGCTGGCGGGCTGGCACTCAGCCCCGTTGACCAACACGGTACGGGGCTGCGTGGCCGGTGGCGGCGGCAAGGCGCAGGCGGTGGCGCCCAGGGCGACGGCCAAGGCCAGGGGCAGGTTCAGCCAGGCAGCTTGTGAAGGGGTGGAGATCATGATCGGGCACTGTTCTGGGCCAGGAACTGGCGGGTTGTCTGGGCAGCCGGATGGCCCACCTTGCACGGCGGCACCGCCGCTGGCACTTCGGCGAAGATACACCGTCGCAACGCCTGATATCTCGCCAGAGCCGCAAGGGTGCGATGGCCGACAATTCAAAACCTGGGGCGATGCCCGATGCCCGACGTCTTGAGGCCCCAAGCCCAAGCCTTTCATTTTTCTACCGTGGGAACCAACAGCATGTCCACTTTCAAGAATCTGGCCCAACGGGCCTGCCTGGTCGCCGCCGCCGCCGGCATGACGATGGTTGCGGCGTCTGCCTGGGCGGCGTCGTCCACGGCCTCGGCAGTGTCCGACAGCGTCGGCACCTTGTCCGGCAGCGTGTCCGGATCGCTGGAGCGCTCCAGCGACAGCTCAAAAACCAAAACCGCGGCGCAGGGTAACTACACGGTCGTGGCGGTTGCCACACCGGCACAACAGCCCGGCATGGTGCGTCTGGCCCTGCAGGCGGTGGCCACGCCTGGCGCTGACGGCGTGCTGTTCCTGACGCTGCCCAAGCAGGCGTTTGACCGCAGCGCACTGACCACCGGTGAAACGGTGCGTGCCACCACACGCCCTTACGGTGTGGAATTTGCGCGCGGTGACAACCAGCAGGCCTTTTTCCTGGCGCTGGCTGACGACTGGGTGAACGAATTGGACGCCCGGGCCCTGATCTGAACCATCCGGCCCGGCCCTGGCGGCTGCGCCGGCGGTTAGTCGAGCGGGCCCAGCGCGTAGGCGCCTTGCGCCGCGCAGGCCTGTGCGCCGCGCTGATGGCAGCGGCGTTGCCAGCCCAGGCAGCGCTGCTGGGGTATTGCGACAAACCCGCCGCCATCACCGCCACGCAGCAGGACCGCCTGCTGCGGCTGGCCGCCGTCATCCGGCAGACGCTGCAGGACAGTGGCCACGACCTGGCGCTGCTGTCGCGCTCGGGCACCGACCTGCGGCGCTTTGGTCAGCGCTATTCACACGCCGGCATCAGCCTGAAAAACAGTGCCAACTCGCCGTGGTCGGTGCGCCAGCTGTACTACGCCTGTGCCGAAGGCGTGCCACGCATCTTTGACCAGGGCGTACCGGGTTTTGTGCTCGGCAACAGCAATCCCGACCTGGGTTTTGTGTCCGCCGTGCTGCTGCCCGAGCCGGCGCAGACCGCCGTGCTGCGCAGCACGGCGGACCGCAACACCAGCCTGGCCCTGCTGGGCAGCAGCTACAGCGCCAATGCCTTTGCCTTCAGCACCCGGCAGCAGAACTGCAACCAGTGGGTGGTCGAGATGCTGGCCATGGCTTGGGGCGGCCTGGATCTGATCGATGCAGGCGACCTCGACGTGGCCACCGATCCGCCCGGACCTCGTGACCGCGCACAAGCCTGGCTGCAGGACACCGATTACCAGCCCACGAACTTCGAGGTCGGCAACCGTGTGCTGATGAAGCTGGCCACCGCCATCACCTGGGTGCATGACGACGACCATCCCGCCGAGGACCTGGCGCAGGCGCGTTTCCGTGTCAGCATGCCGGCATCGATCGAGTCTTTTGTGCGCCGGCGCTGGCCCGGCGCCCGACGCGTGCAGTTCTGCCACACGGCACAGCACATCGTGATTCGCCACGGTTGGCAGCCGCTGGCCGATGACTGCGTGGCCGAAGCTGAGGACCAGGTGATTCCGCTGCAGGAAAGCCACTGAATCCCGTGACGCAACGGTTCACATCGGTTCACAATGAAGCCGCGTTCAACGCCGCCCCTGGCGCGCGTTGAGCTTGATCCGCGACCCGTGCGGGCGATCAACACGCCCCTCGCATCGCGGCCCATACGGTGGTGCGCGGCGGCCGCTGTCGCCGCACACGACAGCAGACGCGGAGATGGCCCATGTCCTCTGAACAGGCTGCCCTGATCGTCGGCGCCGGTGATGCCACAGGCAGCGCCGTGGCGCGCCGGTTTGCGCGCGCGGGTTATACCGCCTGCGTCTCGCGCCGAACAGCCGAGAAGCTGGTGCCGCTGGTGCAGCGCATCGAAGCCGACGGCGGCAAGGTCCGCGCCTTTGCATCGGACGCACGCAGCGAGGCTGCCGTGGTTGAACTGGTGCAGACCATCGAGCGCGACGTCGGCCCCATTGAAGTGGCGGTGTTCAATATCGGCGGCAACGTGCGCTTCAACATCACCGACACCACCGAAAGGGTTTATCGCAAGGTCTGGGAAATGTGCGCGCTGGCCGGTTTTCTGGTGGGCCGCGAAGTGGCCAGGGCCATGTTGACCCGCGGCCGCGGCACCATCATCTTCACCGGCGCCACCGCCAGCCTGCGTGGCGGTGCGGGTTTTGCGGCGTTTGCCGGCGGCAAACACGCCTTGCGGGCCCTGGCACAAAGCATGGCGCGCGAATTGGGTCCTCAAGGCATACATGTGGCCCATGTGGTCATCGACGGCGCCATCGACACGGCCTTCATTGCACAGAACTTCCCCGAACGGCATGCGCTGAAAGCGCACGCCGGCATCCTCGACCCCGAGCACATCGCAGAGGCCTATTTCAACCTGCACCAACAGCCGCGCAGCGCGTGGACCCACGAAATGGACCTGCGTCCCTGGATGGAAACCTTCTGAAAGGTCCCTATGAGCACACCGCAAAAACTTGTCGACTTCTACTTCGACTTCGGCAGCCCCACGGCTTATCTGGCGTTTTCACAACTGCCCCGCATCTGCACCGAAACCGGCGCCGGTCTGGTCGTCAAGCCCATGCTGCTGGGCGGCGTGTTCAAGGCCACAGGCAACAACAGCCCGGTGTCCGTGCCGGCCAAGGGCCGCTGGATGAACCAGGACATCGCCCAGTGGGCCGAGCGTTACAACGTCCCCTTTGTCTTCAACCCGTTTTTCCCGATCAACACGCTGACGCTGATGCGCGGCGCGGTGGGCGTACAGATGAAACACCCCGACCAGTTGATCCCCTACATGAGCGCGGTGTTCAACGCCATCTGGATGAAGGGGCATGACCTGGGTCAGGACAGCGAAGTGGCCGCGGTGCTGGCGCCTTTGGGCTTCACGCTGGAGTTGTTCACCGCGATGGTGTCCGACCCCGCCGTGAAAGCCGGCCTGATCGCCAACACCGACGAAGCCGTCAAGCGTGGCGTGTTCGGCGCGCCGACGTTTTTTGTCGGCTCGAAGATGTTTTTCGGCCAGGACCGACTGGACTTTGTGCGCGAAGCGCTGGCCTGACACCAGCGTCGCAGCTCATTCGCCCTGGGTCCCGCGGTGTGCCCATCCGGTGGTGCGTTTTTCGATCCAGCTGAACAACTCGTACATGGCCATCGCCATCGCGCCGATGGTCACCAGGCCGGCAAACGCCAAGGACATGCGCTGCTGGCTGCCCGCCGTCTGCATCAGGTAGCCGATGCCCGAGTCACCGGCGGTCATCTCGGCCAGCACGGTGCCGACAAAGGCCAGCGTGATGGCAATCTTCAGCGAGCCGTAGAAGTAAGGCATCGAACGCGGCAGGCCGACCTTGATCAGCACGTCCCAGCGCTTGGCGCCCAGCACCCGCAAAACGTCTTCCAGTTCGGGCTCCAGCGTGGCCAAGCCGGTGGCAATGTTCACGGTGATGGGGAAAAAGCTGATCAGGAAGGCCGTCAGCACGCCCGGCCCCAGGCCGATGCCGAACCAGACCACCAGGATGGGTACCACCGCCGCCTTGGGCACGGCGTTGAAGGCCACCATCAACGGGTACAGGGCGGTGTAGGCCAGTCGGCTGCTGCCGATCAGGAAACCCAGCATCACACCCACCACGATGCTGAGCGCAAAACCCAGCATCGTGACCCAGAAGGTTTTCCAGGCAGCCTCCAGCAGCGGCACCTTGAATTCGTTGAACTGCTGCGCAATCTGCGTCGGGCTGGGGAAGATGAACTCCGGGATGTCGAAGGCCATCACGATCAGCTGCCACAGCAGCAGCACGGCCACCAGCACCACCACCGGCGACCAGCGCTCCATGGTCCTGGTGATTTTCATTGCGGCACTCCCACGGCCGCGGGGCCCACATTTTGTCGAATGGCCCCGATGTGGCCGCGCAATTCGTGCACGATGTCGATGAATTCCTTGGTGTAGGTGATTTCCAGGTCCCGCGGACGCGGCAGATCGATCTCGCGCTTGACGACAAAACGCCCCGGGCTCTTGCTCATCACGTACACCGTGTCGGCCAGGAACACACTCTCGCGAAGGTCGTGCGTGACCAGGATGACGTTGAACTTCTGCGCCGCCTGCAGGTCGCGCAGCGCGCACCACAGCTCTTCGCGCGTGAAGGCGTCCAGCGCGCCGAAGGGCTCATCCAGCAGCAGCATCTTGGGTTCGTGCACCAACGCGCGGCAGATGCTGGCGCGCTGCTGCATGCCGCCTGACAGCTGCCAGGGGAATTTGTCTTCATAACCGGCCAGGCCCACGCTCTTCAGCAGGTCACGGGCCTTGGCCTCGTATTCGGCTCGTTTGCTGCGAAAGTTGGACCGGTAGGGTTCGACGATCTCCAGCGGCAGCAGCACGTTGTCCACCGTGGTCCGCCAGGGCAGCAGACTGGGCGCCTGAAACGACATGCCGCTGATCTTCAGCGGTCCCGTCACCGGCTGGCCGTCGATGTGGATGCTGCCCTTGCTGGGCATCTTCAGCCCGGTGGTCAGCTTCATGAAGGTGCTTTTGCCGCAGCCCGAAGGGCCCACGATGGCGATGAACTCGCCCGCACCCACCTGCAGCGAGATGTCCTCGACCGCAAAGTGCCCCTGCGCCAGCAGCTCGTCGTTGTAGGCCAGCCAGACGTTCTTGAAATCAACAAAGGCGCTCATGGGCAGGTGGCCCTCCGGTTTTGTTCTTTTCACCGCGAGGCCGGTGTGCCGCGGGCACACCGGCCCCGGTGCTCACTTGCGGCCCACTGGCGGCAACACGTTCAGTTCGGCCTTGGACGGCAGGAAGGCGTCGGTCCAAACGGCTGCCGGGTCAACCCGGGTCTTGGTGCCGAAGGCATCCGACACCTGTGACGCCATCAAGGACAGGCGGCCGGGGATCACGGTGCCAAAGCCGTCAGCACGCGCGTCGGGGCTGGCCACCACGGCGTCGATGGCCAGACGCAGACGGCGCTGCTCCAGGCCGACGTTGATGATGCCGTCCCGTGCCTTGACGTATTCGATGGCCGGGTCCGGCTTGGCCATGACCTCCTTGGCGCCCTTCAGGAAGGCGCTGATGAAGGCTTTCACGGCCGCCGGGTTTTCCTTGATCATCTTGGGCGACGCGATGATGGCGTTGCCGTACAGCTTCACGCCGTAGGCCGGGTAGGGCAGTACCACCACGTCTGCGGCCTTGACGCCGCGGGCCTCCAGGTTCAGCAGCGAGGTGAAGCCAAAACCGGTGATGGCATCGATGTCGCCGCGCACCAGCATGGTTTCGCGCAGCGGCGGGTCCATGCTGGTCCATTTGACGTCGCCGATGTTGTTGGCCTTGGCAAAGATCGGGAAGGCCTTGCGACCGGCGTCAAAGCCCGGTGCGCCGAGCTTCTTGCCATTCAGGTCGGCGGGTGTCTTGATGCCGCTCTTTTTCAGCGCCAGCACGGCGGCAGGTGTGTTGTTGTAGACCATCAGCACGGCCACGGGCTTGTTGGGCGCGTCGGGGTTGTTGGCGTGGAACTCCATCAGCGCCGCCATGTCGGCAAAGCCCATGTCGTAGGTGCCGCTGGCCACACGCGTGACCGTGCCACCGCTGCCGTTGCCGGCGTCAATGGTCACGTCCAGGCCCGCCGCCTTGTAGTAACCCTTGGCCATGCTGGCCAGGAACAGCGCTGACGGGCCTTCAAAACGCCAGTCCAACTGGAACTTGATGGGGGTCTGCGCTTGCGCCAGAACCGGCACGGTCAGCCCGAACGCGGCCGCGCTGACAGCCAGCAATGCACGACGCTTGAGGCCGAAGCTGGGGAAGGACATGGTTTTTTCTCCTGAGTTGAACGTTTGCAATGCCGGGGCGTTGCCTGGGGCGAACGCATTCTGCAATTTCCGTGCTCGCCACAGCCTGAGCACTTGCACCAACTTCAGGCCCGTCGACCGCAAATTGTCCGCCCAACGCACCGATAGGGTGCGGTTTGGCCCGCGGGCCGCACGGGGCGCTGTAGTCAGCGCACGGCCCGCGCCACAGGCGCAGCACGCAGGCGGTAGGCATCGGGCATGTTCGAGCCCAGCAGCGGCCGCAGGTAAAGCCTGAAGTCATCCGTGACGTCGGTGCCCGACGCGGTGATGAAGCGGTCTTCCATGGTGCGGGTCTTGCCGGCCACGGCCTGCAGCGGCAGCAGTTGGTAGTCAGCGGAATAAAAGCCGGTGCGCTGGATGGCCACCGAGCCGTCGCGGTCACCCCACATCGCAAACTGCACCGCCTTTTCGCCCACTTCACGCGCTTCGCGCTGGTCGACGTCGCTGACGCAGCCGATGAAACTGCGCTGCAGGTAGCCGAAGGTGTCGCCCCGCACGCGTTTGATGCCCAGCCGGGCCTTGATTTCTTCGCACAGCAGGTCGGCCAGGGCGCCCGTGCCCGACAACTGCACGTTGCCGTGCGCGTCGTGTTCCACGGCCTTGGCCAGCTGCGCCAGGATGGGCTGGCCGCTGGCGTCGTGAATGCCTTCGGAGACGGCCACCACACAACGGCCCAGGCGGTCGTGTGTAGCCTTCACGTCGGCCAGAAATTGGTCCAGCACAAAAGTGCGTTCGGGCAGGTAGATCAGGTGCGGGCCGTCATCCGGGAACTTCTTGCCCAGGGCCGAGGCCGCCGTCAGGAAACCCGCGTGGCGGCCCATCACCACGCCCACGTAGACACCGGGCAGCGCCGCGTTGTCCAGGTTCACCCCGGCAAAGGCCTGGGCCACGAAGCGGGCCGCCGACGGGAAGCCGGGCGTGTGGTCGTTGCCCACCAGGTCGTTGTCGATGGTCTTGGGAATGTGCAGGCAGCGCAGCGGGTAGCGGGCAGCCTGCGCCTGCTCGCTGACGATGCGCACGGTGTCCGACGAGTCGTTGCCGCCGATGTAGAAAAAGTGCTCGATGCCGTGTGCCTGCAGCACCTGGAAGATCTGCTGGCAGTACTTCAGGTCGGGCTTGTCGCGGGTCGAGCCCAGCGCCGAGCCGGGTGTGGCGGCCACGGCCTCCAGGTTGTGGCTGGTCTCCTGCGTGAGGTCGACAAAGTCTTCGTCGACGATGCCGCGCACGCCATGCCGGGCGCCATACACCAGTCGCACGTCGCGAAAACGCCGCGCCTCCAGCACCACGCCGGCCAGCGACTGGTTGATGACGGCGGTGGGGCCACCGCCCTGGGCAACAAGGATCTTTCCGGAGGACATGGGCAGCTCCAATGCGATGACGGATGTCGTGAGCCCAGTGTATGCCGCAGCCACCCGTTGGCTGACCTCGGGGCGCTGACTGCTGCTGGCGTTGCAGCGCCGCAGCAAAGTCCAGGCCCAAGCGCTGAACGGCGCTGGGAAGGCCTGGCCGGCCTGCTGAATCGGCGGCTGGGCCGCTGCGCACTGGCAGCCCATGGAATCCCCTAGCAAACGATTGGAACAACGTTTCGATAATCCACATCCCTGCACCGGACAGCACCGAACCGTCAACGCAGCAAACCGCAGTCTTCATGGACCCCGCAGCCACACCCCCAGCCGGTCGTCCTGTGTTCGGCCGCCTGCTGCTGACAGGCGCCGCCGGCACCCTGGGCCGCGCCATGATGCCGGCGCTGCAAGGTCTGGCGCAGCACTTCCGGGTGTCCGACCTGCCAGGCCCATTGGCCCGCATCAGCGCGCCGGCTGCTGCTGAAGTGGCCCCTTGTGATCTGGCCAACCCCGAGGCGGTGATGGCCTTGATGCGGGGTGTGGATGCCGTGGTACATCTGGGCGGCATCAGCGTCGAAGGGCCGTTTGACCCCATCCTGCAATCGAACATCCTCGGGGCGCACAACCTGTACGAGGCCGTGCGCCGCCAGGGCGTGAAACGCGTGGTGCTGGCCAGCAGCAACCACGTCACAGGCTGCTACGAGCGGGCGCAGCGCATCGACCCGCGTGACCCGGCACGGCCCGATGGCAACTACGGCCTGAGCAAATTGTTTGGCGAAGGGTTGGCCAGCTTGTACTGGGACCGCTACGGCATCGAAAGCGTCTGCTTGCGCATCGGCAGCGCAACACCGGCGCCGCCAGACCTGCGTGGCCTGTCGACCTGGATCAGCCTGCCCGACCTGGCCCGGCTGCTGAGCTGTTCGCTGCAAGCCCCGGGCATCGGTTTTCTGGTGGCCTACGGCATGTCGGCCAACACCCGCGCCTTCTGGGATACCCAAACGGCCTGGCAGCGGCTGGGTTTTGTGCCGCAGGACAACGCCGAAACCTTTGCCCCGCATGTTGAACGTCTGCAACTGCCCGCCGGACCGCAACGACAGTTGCAGGGCGGCAGTTTTCTGGCCATGGGCCCTTACAACCACGAAGACCCGGGCTGACACGGCCGCGGCACCGTTCTCTCTATAACGAACAGTCGCCTGATGCCGCGCGCCCTGGGCTTCTGAACCCACAAGACATGACACCTCAACCGTCCACTTTCACCCCCGCACTGCGCCTGCCCGACCCCTGCATCAAGGTGCTGGACGAACGTTTTCTGGCGCTGCGCCTGTTGTCCGGCACGGTGGAACAACTGGCCACCGGCTTTTACTGGGCCGAAGGCCCGCAGTGGTTTGGTGACGGGCGCTACCTGCTGTTTTCCGACATCCCCAACAACCGCATCCTGCGGTGGGACGACTGCTCGGGCGCCCTCAGCGAGTTCCGCAAGCCCTCCAACAACGCCAACGGCCTGGCGCGCGACCGCCAGGGCCGGTTGCTGGCCTGTGAACACGGCACGCGGCGCGTCACCCGCACCGAGTACGACGGCCGCATCACCGTGCTGGCCGACCACTACCGCGGCAAGCGGCTGAACTCACCCAACGACATCGTCAGCGCGCGCGACGGCAGCATCTGGTTCACCGACCCGCCGTTTGGCATCCTGGGCTGGTGGGAAGGTGAAATGGCCACACCCGAACTACCCCACGGCGTCTACCGCATCGACCCCGACAGCGGTGAGCTGAACATGGTGCTGGACGACCTGCAAGGCAGCAACGGCCTGGCGTTCAGTCCCGACGAGAAGATCCTGTACGTCGTGGAAAGCCGGGGCACGCCGCACCGCAAGATCTGGCAGTACGACGTGCAGGGTGCGGGGCTGGCCAACAAGCGCCTGTTTGTCGACGCCGCCGGCCCAGGCGCCTACGACGGCATCGCCGTGGACGAACAGGGCCATGTCTGGTGCGGCTTTGGCAGCAGCGGCGCGCAGGGCGCCAACCTGGAGGAACTGGACGGCGTACGGGTCTACGACCGCGAGGGCCGGCCGCTGGCGCACATCCACCTGCCCGAGCGCTGCGCCAATGTGTGTTTTGGCGGTGCGCGCAACAACCGTCTGTTCATGGCGGCCAGCCATTCGCTGTACGCGCTGTATGTCAACACCCGCGGCGCGGTGTGACCGGCTCAGGGCGGGCGGCCCGGACCGGGCACCTGCGCAAGCAGACCCGTCTTCATTTTCAGATGCAGACGCATCGGCACCTCGGGCGCCACGCCTGGCCGCAAAACGCCTACTGGATCTCTTTTTTCTCGATGCCCAGCGCGCTGGTTGGATCGGGTTTTTCGTTGGCGTTGTTGTGCAGCTGTTCGGCCGACAGGCAATTGCTGGCCACACGCTGCCCGATCTTGTCGTTCAGCAGCATTGAGGTGCTGGGAATCTGCAACCAGACCACGCCCGCACGCGCGTCACGCAACTTGACGGCGCCGGTGTGGGTGGGCTCCACCAGCATGCGGTAGCGCGCCTTGCGGTGCCGCACTTCGTAAATGCCGGGCTCATTGAGCACCGCGCGGACACTGACCCGCTCCTTCAGGTCGCAATCAGCGTCGCCTTCGTAAACCCTGGGCGCCACGGGCTTGGGCGGCTCTTCGGCCATGGCGGCAGCGGCTGCGCTGGCCGGTGCACTGCCCACGGCTGCCACGGCCTGTACCGTTGACGGCGTGTCGTTGGCCAGCGCCCAGGTGCTGGCCAACGACAGGATGACAAACAGCTCGGAGGCCAAGGTCTTCATGGTTTGAACGGGCAGGGTTCCACGGCCTAGGAGTATGACGGCTGCAGCGACAGGTGATCGATTGGAAATCGTGGCCAAAAGCAAGCGTGCCACGCGGCTGAATACCCTGCGAGCCGAAGCGTGACGGACGGTGCCGGGTTGCACACACCACAGCGCCGTTCAGCGGTCCGCCATCCGCAGACCCCGTACTGCAAAGGCCGCGAAAACCTGCAATGCAGGTCGTTTTGCAGCCGTTCGCTGCCCATCCCATGCCGTCTGAAGGCATGAGCCGCCTGGCCGTAGACGACAAAACGGCCAAGGTCATGGCCATGAAAACAGCGCACAAGGTCAACATCTGGGGCAGCTGCTGACCCTGTACCGGGTCGACACATTGCGGCAGGCAGGCCCGGAAAAAGAGGGTCAGCTTGGGATTCAGGATGTTCAGCAAAAAGCCCTGCAGCGCCTGGCCCCGGCTCGCAGCCTGGGCGGGTCCGTGGATCCACCGCAAAGGCCGACCGGTCGCGCCAGGTCATCACCGCCATGGTCAGCAGCTACAACGCACCCGCAGACTTCAGCACCTGGAAGGCCAGCGCACTGGCGTGCAGCCCAGGCTGGCGCGGCGGTCACGCAACAAACCGGTGGACACGGTGTAGATAACGCCGGTGCCCGGAATCAACACCACCTTCAACGAGTTCAACAAAAATTCAAGCCTCATCACGGAGCAGCGCTTCGCCAGACGCCAGCGGCTGGCATCGAGCACGCTACCGTTGCCAAGGCCGGCGTCGGCAAGGAGCCCAGGTGCTGGGCCAGCAAAGGATGCGACAGGGTGTTGCAGGCAAGCCTACCCCATGCTTTCAACACGGCGGTACCGACCCCCAGTGCAGCAGACACACTGCCATGCGCGATGATCGGCCTTGGCCGCAAATGTGCGGTCGCAACTGCACCGTCAAAGGACCCGGGACATGTCCAACACACGCCGCCACTGGCTTCAACGCTGGCCCTTGCTGAGCGCCGCTGGTCTTGCCGGCCATGCGGTGGCCACTGCAACGCCTGGCACGGCCGCCAAGCCTGCCGCAACTGAACCGCGCATGCCGGGCGATCCGCCCGAACACCGCATCGTCTACCAGCTGAACCACGTCGAGCCGGACTACATCGAACACATCCTGGGTTCGGTGGGCGCACTGATCGGCAAGTACCAGGACAACGTGGCCATTGTCGTCGTGGCCTTTGGCCCCGGCATCCACCTGCTGGCACGCAAGCCTGCACGGCCGGTGCCGCAGGCACTGCGCGACCGTGCGCAGGCGCAGGCCAGCGGCTACGGCGTGCGCTTCATCGCCTGCGGCAACACCATGAAAACGCTGAACTGGACTGCCGCGGACATGCAGCCCTTTGCGACAGTGGAAGAAGTGGGGGCCGCGACGTTGATGGAACTGCAGGAAAAAGGCTACGCCTAC